>JANMVM010000170.1:0-2859 GCA_031392695.1 Rubrivivax sp. | reverse complement strand
CGCCGCGCTGGTGCTCGCGCCGCGCCAGCCACAGCGTGGCGGCGCAGATCACCACGCCGCCCAGCAGCGTGGTCTGGGCCGGCACGTCGGCAAAGACGAGCCAGCCCAGCGCGGCCGACCACAGCAGGTCGAGGAACTTGGCCGACTGCGTCGATGAGATGTCGGCGACCCGGAACGACCGCGTCAGGCAGTAGTGACCGCCGCTGCCCAGCACCCCGGTGACGACGAAGCCCAGCCACTGCCAGGCGCTGGGGGACTGCCACACCCACAGCGCCGCCGGCAGGCTCAGCAGCGACACCGACAGCGCCTGCCAGAACACGATGACGCCGGTGGTCTCGGTGCGCGTGAGCGCCTTGGTGATGAGGAACGAAGCCGCGAACACCGGCGCCGAAGCGAGCATCAGCAGGTGGTAGCCGCTGCCGCCGCCAGAGCCACCCAGGCCGAGCCTGGGCCACAGCACGATGAGCACACCGGCGAAGCCGATGGCGGTGGCCAGCCAGCGCTCCCAGTGCATCGGTTCGCGCAGGAACCAGGCCGCGCCGATGAGGATGAAGATCGGCCCCGTGAAGCCGATGGCCGTGGTGTCGGCCAGCGGGATGCGCGGCAAGGCCAGGAACCACAGCACGAGCCCGAGCGTGTGCGCCGCGCCGCGCGCCAGTTGGCCGAGCGGGCTTTGCGGGCGGTAGGCGGCCAGGCCGGCGCGCAGCACCAGCGGCAGCAGCACCAGGAAGCCGAACAGGTAGCGCAGGAACTGCGCCTGCAGCGGCGGCAACTGCTGCGCCAGCCCGCGCAAGAGCGCGTTGAGCAAGCAGAAGAGGGCGCCGCTGCCGGCGGCCCACAGCAGCGCGCGCACGCCAGGCCGCAGCATCGCCGCGCGGTGTTGCAGCCGCTGGCGCGCGCGCAGGGCTGCCTCACGGGGCATCGTCGGGCCCACGTTCGGCCAGCGCGCGCGCGTACAGCGTGTTGCGCGCGCTGGCGGTGAGCTCGGCGGCCAGCGCCACCGCCTGCTTGAGCGGCAGCTCGCGCAGCAGCACGCGCAGCGTGTGCAGCGTGGCCGGCGGCAGGTCTTCTTCGCTCGCCGGCACGGCAGGCAACGCGTGCAGCACGAGCACGAATTCACCGCGCGCGCGGTTCGCATCCTCGGCCTGCCAGCCGGGCAGCGCAGCGGCCGCCCGCGTGACGATGGTCTCGAACTGCTTGGTGAGCTCGCGGCACAGCGTGACGGTGCGCGCCGGCGCGGCGGCGGCAAGCGCGTCGAGCAACGCCGCGATGCGGTGCGGTGCCTCGAAGACGATCTGCGTGCGCGCGTCGGCCAGCACGGTGGCCAGCGCCGCGGCGCGCTCGCCGCCCTTGGCCGGCAGGAAGCCGACGAAGCAGAAGCCCTGCCCCAGCGTGTCGCCGGCGGCGCTCAGGGCGGCCAGCGCGCTGCTCGGACCCGGCAGCGGCACCACCGGGTGTCCGGCGGCGGCGACCAGCGACACCAGCAGCGCGCCGGGGTCGCTGATGGCGGGCGTGCCGGCGTCGCTGATGCAGGCCACCGATTCCCCGGCGGCCAGGCGCCGCAACACCGCGGCCGCGGCTTCGCGCTCGTTGTGCGCGTGCAGCGCCAGCAAGGGCTTCTTGAGCCCCAGGTGGCGCAGCAGTTGGGCGCCGACGCGGGTGTCTTCGCAGGCCACCGCGTCGACGCGGCCCAGCACGTGCACGGCACGCAGCGTGACGTCGGCGAGGTTGCCGATCGGTGTCGCCACCACGTAGAGTGTGCCGCGGGCGTGGCTCTGCCCGCCGGCAGCGTCGAGCGCCGCGCGTTGGAGCAAGGAGGGGTCGATGTTCAAGTCGCAGGACGGGTTGCAGCCAGGCGCGGCGGCCGAAGACCTGGCGCTGCGCTGGCTGCTGCGGCGGGGCTTGACGCTGGTGGAGCGCAATTATCGGGTGGCGCGCGGGCCGCGCGCGCGCGGCGGCGAGATCGACCTCATCCTGCGCCAGCCCGACGGCACGCTGGTGTTCGTCGAGGTGCGCGCGCGCACGAGCCGCACGCACGGTGGTGCGGCGGCCAGCGTCACCGCCAGCAAGCAGCGCAGCCTGTTGCTGGCGGCACGGCACTTCCTCTTGCGCTACGACACCTTGCCCGCCTGCCGCTTTGACGTGGTGGCTATCGACGGTGAAGAATTGCAATGGCTGCAGGGTGCCTTCGATGCCGGTTGACGAGGGCTGGATCGATCCGCGAACCGATGCGCAGCACCCCTGTCATATGATCCATGATCATGCTCGAACAGCGCATCCAGCAGCAATTCTTCGACAGCGCCGACCTCCAGTACCAGTGCGCCGAGACCCTGGCGCGGCCGGTGGCCGAGGCCGCGGCGGCGTTGTTGGCGGCACTCACCAGCGGCTGCAAGGTGCTGGTGTGCGGCAGCGGCGCGGGTGCCGTGCTGGCGCCGCACCTGGCGCGACTGTTCACCGGCCGCTTCGAGCGCGAGCGCCCGCCGCTGGCCGCGCTGGCGCTGGGCGCGCAGCCAGCGCAGGAGGTGCGCGCGCTGGGCCTGCCGGGCGACGTGCTGCTGTTCATCGACGATGCCGACGGTGACAGCACCGCGGTCATCAGCGCGGCCCAGGCCAAGGACATGACCATCGTCGTGCTCGCCGGCCGTGGCGCAGCGGCCTTCGGTGAACTGCTGGCCGAGACCGACGTGCTGGTGGCGGTGCCGCACGAGCGCGGCGCACGCGTCGCCGAGCTTCAGTTGTTGGTGCTGCATTGCCTGTGCGATGCAGTCGATTTTCAGTTGATGGGAGACCAGGAAAAGTGATTTCGACCCGTGTTTCACCCCGCTCGGTTTCGCCGCTGGCCCGCGTCGGGCTGGCACT
>JANMVM010000134.1:0-10042 GCA_031392695.1 Rubrivivax sp. | reverse complement strand
CGTCACGTCCAGCGCCGTCGTCGGCTCGTCGGCGATCAGAAAATCGGGCTCGGCCGCCAGCGCCACCGCGATCATCACGCGCTGCTTCTGGCCGCCGCTCATGCGGAAGGGGTAGTCGTCGATGCGCCGCTCGGGCTCGGGAATGCCCACGCGCTGCAGCCATTCGATGGCCTTGGCGCGCGCCGCAGCGCCGCGCAGCGGGGTGTGGGCCTCGATCGCCTCGATGATCTGCTGGCCCACCTTCATGACCGGGTTCAGGCTCGTGCTGGGCTCTTGAAAGATCATGCCGATGCGGCCGCCGCGCACGGTGCGCATCTGCACCTCGGGCAGGCCCAGCACGTCGACGGCGTCGCGCCCGGCGCCGATGTGGATGTCGCCGGCGGCGACGTAGCCGTTCTCGGGCAGCAGGCGCATCAGGGCCAGTGCCGTCATGCTCTTGCCGCAGCCCGATTCGCCCACCAGCGCGAAGGTCTCGCCGCGTTCGATGGAAAGCCGCATGCCGTCGATGGCGCGCACGAGGCCGGCGTCGCCTTCCAGTTCGACCTGCAGGTCTTGGATCTTGAGCATGGTCAGGCGGCCTTGCGCGCTGGCGCCTTGAGCACCACGCGCTTGCTGCGGAAGACGCGCGCGCGCGGGTCGAAGGCGTCGCGCACGCCGTCGGCAAAGAGGTTGGCGGCCAGCACCAGCGTGACCATGAAGCCGAAGGCCGAGGCGAAGGACCACCAGACCACGGGGTCACGGCTCATCTCATTGCGCGCCAGGTTGATCATGCCGCCGAAGCTGTTCATCGACGGGTCGACACCGACGCCGACGTAGGACAGCACGGCCTCATACAGGATCAGCGAAGAGAACTCGAGCACGGTGACGATGAGCATCAGGTGCGCCACGTTGGGGAAGATGTGGCGCGCCATGATGCGGGCGTGGCTGATGCCGAAGGCGCTGGCCGCCTGCACGTATTCCAGCTCGCGCAGCTTGAGCGTCTCGCCGCGCAGCAGCCGGCACAGGCCGGCCCAGCCGGTGAGGCCGAGCACGGCGCAGAGCAGGAAGAGCTTCAAGTCGGCGCGCTCGGCGCCGGTCTCGAAGAGGTCGGGGTTCTTGTCGAGGAAGACCTGCACCATCAGCACGCAGGCCGCGATGAGCAGCACATTGGGCACCGAGGACAGCACGGTGTAGACGTACTGGATCAACTCGTCGACCCAGCCCTTGAAGTAGCCCGCCAGCAGGCCCAGCGTCACCGCCAGCGGCAGCGTGGCGACGGTCGCCAGCGTGCCGATGACGAAGGCGGTGCGGATGCTCTTCAGGCTCTGGTACAGCACGTCGTTGCCGGTGAGGTCGGTGCCCAGCAGGTGGTAGGGCCCGGACAGCGCCGAGGCCGGCCCGGCGATGAGGCCGATGGCGGCCAGCGTGGCCAGCGCCACGTGCCAAGGCACCTGCGCTTCATGGCGGTGGATGCTGCGCCAGGTGGCTGCGAATGCGGCCTTGCGCGCCCGCGCCAGCGCGGCCACGAGCACGGCGTACGCGGCGACCGCCAGCAGTGCGCCAAGGATCAAGCCCTGGCCGGCGCGCAGCAGCACGTCGCCGGCCCAGTCGGCATCGGGCTTGATCAGATGCTTGCCGCCGAACTCGAGCCGCGGCGCCACACGCCGCACCTGCCCGTCGACGAGCAGCGAGGCCTTGGTGAAGCCCAGATAGGACAGCGGCCGCGAGTAGGTGGATTCGCGCGCTGCGAGCAAGTCCGCCAGCACCACGTCGAGCACCGAGCGCGTGCGCGAGTCGTAGGCCGGGGCGGCGTCCTTGACGCCGGGCGCGGGCGGCAGCAGCGGGCGGAAGTGCAGGCTGTCGAGCATCGTCACGCCCAGGCACAGCACGAGGATGATCGAAGACGCCAGCGCCGGGGCGTCGCGAAACACGCGGCCCCACTTGGCGGCGAGTTCGGGCTTGCGCAGCACGCCCACGGCGTAGGCCACCAGCGCGGCCAGCAGCAGCCAGATCGAGACGTCGGTCCACAACAGTACGAACTTGGGCATGGTCGGTGGGTTTCAGCGCGGGCGGTTCAATTCAGGCGAATCAACTCAGGCGAGTCAGCTCAAGCGAACACGCGGGTCGACCCAGGTGTAGGCGATGTCGATCAGCGCGTAGGTGGCGATGTAGAGCAGGGAGCCGACGAAGACCATCGTGCGCACGACGGCGAAGTCCTGCTTGCCGATGGCCTCGATGACGTAGGCGCCCAGGCCCGGCAGGCCGAAGAAGCTCTCGAACACCAGGCTGCCCAGGAACACATAGGGCAGATAGCTGCCGGCGCTGGTGATGATCGGGATCAGCGCGTTGCGCAGCACGTGGCGGAACATCACCACCGCCTCCGACAGGCCCTTGGCGCGCGCCGTGCGCACGTAGTCCTTGCTGATCTCTTCGAGGAACATGGCGCGGTACAGCCGAGCCTCGCCGCCCAGGCGCGCAATCAGGCTCAGGCCGATCGGCAGCAGCAGGAACTTGACCGCATCGATGCCCGGCGCGTAGCCCGAGATGGGCACCAGCTTGAGCACGCGCGAGAACAGGTACTGGCCGACGATGATGTAGAACAGGCTGCTGATCGACAGCATCAGCACGCAACTGACGACGCCCCAGAAATCGAGCCGCGAGTTGCGGAACATCACCAGCAGCAGCGCGAAGGCGGTGCTGGCAATGACCTGCAGCACGAACAGGGGCAGCGCCATCTGCAGGCTCACGCCCATGCGCGAGCCCACCTCGTGGCCGATGTCGCCCGCGCTCTCGCTGTCGGCGCGGCCGAAGTCGAGCGCAAACAGCGACACCGAGCGGTCCCAGAAGATGGTGTCGGTGACCTGCTCGCTGCCCTGCTTCTGGGCATTGAGGTACAGCGGCTTGTCGTAGCCGCGCTCGGCCTTCCACTTGTCGATCGCCTGCTGGGTGACGCGCTTGCCGCCCAGGTTCAGGCGCGCCATGTCGTCGGGCGTGTTGACGGTGAAGAACAGGATGAAGGTCGCCAGGTTGACGCCCAGCAGGATGAGCACGCCGTAGCCGATGCGGCGGAAGATGAAGTTCAGCATGTGCCGCGTGCCTTCATGCCAGCACCTCGCCGCGCGCATTGGTGCGCTCGCGCTTGCGGAAGTGGTTGCGGGCGATCCAGATCAGCGCCAGGACCAGCGCGCCGATGAGCAGCAGCGGCCACCACACCGGCTGGTTCCAGGCCTTGTGGCTGGCCAGACGCTGCTGGACGTCCAGCCGCAGGTAGCGGCCGTGGTCGCGGATCAGGATCGCGGGCTTGAAGTTGTGCACCCACTGCTGCGCCGCCGCGCTGGCGTAGGGGAAGAAGCCCATCGTCCACGGCGCGTCTTCGCGCGCCAGCCGCACCATGTCGTCGATGAGCTTCTGCTTTTGCGGCCCGTCCTCCAGCGTCTTCATCTGCGCGTAAAGGCGGTCGTACTCGGGGCTGGCGTAGTTGGCGGTGTTCTCGCCGTCGAACTTGGTCTTGCCGGTGGGGCCGTAGAGCAGGAAGAGGAAGTTCTCTGCGTCGGGGTAGTCGGCGTTCCAGCCCAGCCAGAAGACCTGGTACTTGCCCTTGCGCACCTTGTCCTGGAACTGGTTGTTGTCGGTGGCTCGCACCTCAAGCTGGATGTCGATCTTGGCGAACTGGCGCACCACCCAGTCGATCTCGGGTTTGCGCTCGGGCGTGGGCGCGGCATAGAAGTCGTAGTTCAGCACCAACGGCTTGCCGGTCTGGGCGTCGCGGCCGCTGGGGTAGCCGGCTTCGGCCATGCGCTGCTTGGCCTCGGCGATCGTGCGCCGCACGGCCTTGCCGTCCTTCCAGACGTGGGTTACCGGATTGACGCCCTCGGCGGTGCCTTCGCGGCTGCCGAAGATACCCGGCGGCAGCGGGCTCATCGCCGTGTCGCCGGCCTTCTTGGGGAAGACCTTGGCGTATTCCTCCCAGTCGATGGCGATGCTGATGGCCTGGCGCAGCTTGCGGTTGCGCGCCACGCGCTCGGGCGTGGCTTCGGCACCGTCACCATTGCCGATCACGGGGTCGAGCATGTTGAAGCCGATGAAGTAGCTGTTGACGTCGCTGCCGCGGTTGAGGCGAAAGCCCTTGTCCAGGTACTCGGCGCGCACCTCTTCGCTGTCCTGCATGGCCACCAGGTAGTCCATGCCGGTGTCGGTGCGCTCGAAGACTTCGACGTCGTAGAAGCCCTGGCGGAACTTGCCGCGCTGCGGCACGGCTTCGCGCTCGATGCTGGAGACGATGGTGTCGATGAAGGGCATCGTCTTGCCGCAGTCGTCCAGCAGCCCCGCTTCCTTGTCGCCCGGCATGCCTTCGCAGGGATAGGGCTCGCCGCGGTAGTTGGGGTTGCGCTTCATGACGTGATAGCGGTCCTTGACGAACTCCACCATCATGTAGGCGCCGGTGCCCACCGGCCAGACGTCGAGCGAGAGGCCGCGTTCGGCCATGCCGGGCTGGGCGTAGAAGGCGTCGGCCTCCCACGGCACGGGGGCCATGAAAGTCATCTGCATCCAGTAGCTCCACTGCGGGTACTTGCCCTTGATGCGCACACGCAGCAGGTGCTTGTCAGGCGCGCTGGCACCGGCCAGCGGCCAGCGGCGGAAGTCCAGGAAGGGCTTGTCCTGGCTGGCCGGGTCGAGGCCCTTGCGCAGCGCGGCGTCTTCCTTCTTGATCAGCTCGCCGTATTCCTTCAGGCCGACCACGTATTCGGCGAATGTGCTGAAGATGGGCGCCGTGATGCGCGTCGTGGCCTGGCGCTTGAGCGCGTACACGAAGTCCTCGGCGACCAGTTCGCGCGTGCCCTGGGCCTCGAACTGCAGCGGCGTGCGCCGCTCGCCCAGCTCGCCGGGCTTCATGGCGTGGTAACGGTAGCGGCCCTGCTCGTCCTTGGCGAAGGCCGGGTGCGGCTGGTAGCGGATGCCTGGCTTGATGGGCACCTCGTAGATGCTTTCGGCCACCGCGTCCGACGGCGCGTCGTCGCTCAGGCGCTGGCCGTTCTTGTCCACGAAGTAGGGCTTGGCCACCGCCGCGGCCGACTTGGGCACGAGCTGGAAAGGACGCTTCAGGTAGTGGTAGCCGTAGGGCGGCTCGTAGATCTGGTAGGTGTACGGCGTGTCGTTGTTCCAGTACGAGGCCGTCGGGTCGAGGTGGCGCGGCGAGCTCTCCTGCACCGCGGTGTGCAGCGTGTTGGCGGCGGCGGCGTCGTGCGGCCAGGGGTTGTTGTTGCAGGCCGTGGCCAGCCAGGCGGCTGCCACGACCGCAAGGCGGCCGGCGGGGTGGAACATGTTCGATGACGGTCCGCGCATGCGGCGCTCCTGGCCAGCGCCCGCACGGGCCGGGGTCTCCGGGTGCGGGCAGCACAAAAATGTGCGCCTTCGGCACCCAGCTCTTGGCCGCAATGTCTCGAAGGCGATCGGCCATTCTAGGTCGGCCGCGCGGGCCGTCGACCTAGGGCTTGTGCCCGCCAGCCGGCGCCGGCGACTCACCAGCCGATGAGCGCGTCGCGGCCCTGCACCAGCAGCTGCACCTTGCGCCCCACCGGCAGCGTCACCTTGGGGTTGACGTGGCCGAAAGGCAGCCCGGTGAGCAGCGGCGTCTTCATGCCGGCGCGCACGCGCGCCACCATCGTCTTGATCGTGTAGCCGCGGTCCAGTGGCGACGGCTTCCAGGCCGACAAGGCACCCAGCACGACGGCCTTCTGGCTGGCGAGGACGCCGGCCTGCTGCAGCTGCAGCAGGCTGCGCTCGATGCGGTAAGGATGTTCGTTGACCTCTTCCAGGAACAGGATGCCGCCCTTGGTGAGCCTGGCCGCCGGCCAGTGCGGCGTGCCCAGCAGCGACATCACCATCGCCAGGTTGCCGCCCCACAGGCGGCCGCTGACGCCCAGGCCGTCGAAGCCGGCCTCGGTGCGGAAGCCCACCGCCTCGAGCTCGCCGCTCATGGCTTCGCAGAAGCAGTCGCGCGTGACCTCGTCGACGCCGCCGGCCGCATCGTCGCGGCCGAAGTCGTCGCAGGCCATGGGCCCGGCCCAGCTGGTGCCGCCGCCGTGCGCCAGCAGGCCCAGCTGCAGTGCCGTGAAGTCGCTGTGGCCGACCCAGCGCGTGCCCTGCTCGACGCTGCGCGCCAGCAGCTTCCAGTCCACGCCGTCGAGCAGGCGCGTCAGGCCGTAGCCACCGCGCGAGGGCATGGCGATGGACGGTGCCGCCGCGGCCACGCGGTGCAGGGCTGCCAGGCGCAGCTCGTCCGTGCCGGCAAAGCGCTGCTGCCGCGCCAGGGCACTGGCGTCCACCTGCACGTCGAAGCCGAGGCCGCGCAGGCGCTGGGCGGCCAGGCGCAGCACCGGCGCACGGGCCACGACGCCCGAGGGCGAGAACAGATGCAGCAAGGTCATGGCGGGCTTCATTCAAGGTCGGGCGGCGGGTTGATTTCAAGCGCTTTACCGGCCGGGATGACGCTGTCGGCGGTGTCGCCGCGCGCGGCGCGGTGCAGCGATCGCCGCTCGGCGAAGAAGTCACGCAGCAGGCGGCTGCAGGCCGGAGCGAGCACACCGCCCAGGATCTGGGTGTGGTGGTTCAGGCGCGGCTCGGCAAAGAGGTTGAGCACGGAGCCGGCGGCGCCCGTCTTGGGGTCGCTGGCACCGAACACGACGCGCCGAAATCGCGCGTGGATGAGCGCCATCGAGCACATCGCGCAGGGCTCCAGGGTCACCACCAGCTCACACTCGGGCAGGCGGTAGTTGCCGAGCAGCGTGGCAGCGTGGCGCAGCGCCACGATCTCGGCGTGCGCCGTGGGGTCGTGGGTGGTGATGGGGCGGTTGTAGCCGGTGGCGATGACTTTGCCTTCGCGCAGGATCACCGCGCCCACCGGCACCTCGCCCACCAGCAGCGCGTTGTGCGCCTGGTCGAGCGCCAGGCGCATGCCGTATTCGTCGGCTTCGACCGTCATGCTGGGTTGCCGGCGCGGCCCGGCGTGCCGGCCTGCCAGGCCAGGCGCCTGGATGCGCGCAGCGCTTGGTGCGCGGCCTGCTGCTGTGCCACCCAGGTGCGGCCATCCAGTTCGGCCAGTGTCTGCGCCGCGGCCAGCGCTGGCGGGTGCTGCAGCTGCGCCAGGCTGGCGCGTCGGTACTCGCGACCAAAGCCGTCGCGTTGCAGCCAGGCGCCATCGACGAGCCAGCGTCGCAGCTCGACATGGTCGGTGTCCAGGCAGGCCAGCGGCCCCGCCAACTGCGAGCGCAGCCGATCGTTGATCTGGCGCTCGCTCAGCACCTCGTCGGGCAGACTGGACCAGGCCAGCGCCAGCAGCAGCACCCGGTCCGCGGGCGGCAGAGCGCCGATGCCCAGGCCCTGCTTGACCACCAGCCGGCCCAGGCGGGCCCAGCGTGTGTCGGACATGTCACTGCGAGGCTGCATCGCTGGCCCGCCGGGCCGCGCCCTGTTCGAGCGCTGACTGCACCTTGGCCGCGCCCTGCTCGGCGGCGGAGGATGCTGCAGCATCGGGTTGCGGCGGCCCGGCCACCGACTGCCAAGCGCTGCCGGCGAGCTTGCCCACCAGGAGCAGCCCGAGCACCAGACCACACAGAGACAAGATCATGCGCATCAGGCGGCGATTGTGCCGCGGCCACGGACGCGGCACACGCCGCCCAGCCCAGCCCAGCCGTTGTGTAAGGGCGTAAGGCGTAAGGGCGTACCGGCGTACGGACGCACGGACGCACGGACGCACGGACGCAGGCCGACCGACCTCGCCTCACCGGCCTTCGGCTTGCACAGCCCGCTGGCGAGCGGTGACCTCAAGTGCGCAAGTGCGCGGACTTGCTCCTCGGCCCATGACGCCACTGACGATGGTCTCCATGGCTGTGCTTCCTTGATCGCGCAATCCACCTCTGCGAAGTCATCCTCCTCCAGCAGCCGTTGCGCCGCTTCAAAGGCGCCAGGGACAGCTGCTAAGCCGACGCAGAGACTTCGGAACACGCAAGCGCGTCTTCGACCCGATGGCAGGCTGTGGGCCGTGTTGCAAGTCCTCGCCAGGTCACAGAGCATGGCTGCGGTTTGCGCCTTGCCTTCGGGCCGAATCCTGCGCCGTCGCCATGTTCCGAAACCTCTGCGCCGCTGTACTGGGTCGCCCGCGGCGCTCGGACGCCGGCTGTGCGATGGTGTTCGCACCGCGGATCTTGGCCATCGCGCTGCGCCTGGGCACCCTGGTGGGCTGCAAGCGCATCGTCGTGACGGTGGACGAGAAGATCGGCAACACCCACCTCACCGACGCGCAGGGCACCTCGGCCGACCTGGTGGCCAGGCTGACCATCCTCGCCGCCGACATCGACGGCCTGCCACTGTCCACACCCCGCCGCCAGGCTCCGACTGGCGGGCCGAGCTGGCGGGCCGAGCGCCGGGTGTTGTACCCTGACGGCCTCTGACAGGAGCCGCCATGAACAAAGCCATCGACCCCGCCCTGATGCACGCTGCCGAGAGCGTCGGCTCGAGCGGCCCCGCCGCGATGGGCGCCTACTGGATGCCCTTCACCGCCAACCGGCAGTTCAAGAAGGCGCCGCGCCTGCTGACCCGCGCCTCGGGCATGCACTACTGGGACGACCAGGGTCGCCAGATCCTCGACGGCGTGGCCGGCCTGTGGTGCGTCAACGCCGGCCACGCGCGGCCCCGCATCGTGCAGGCCATCCAGCAGCAGGCGGCTGAACTCGACTTCGCACCGCCTTTCCAGATGGCGCACCCGAAAGCCTTCGAGCTGGCCGAGCGGCTGGCGCAGATCGCGCCCGCGGGCATGGGCAAGGTGTTCTTCACCAACTCGGGGTCCGAGGCCGCCGACACGGCGCTGAAGATGGCGCTGGCCTACCACCGGGTGCGCGGCGACGCCGCCCGCACGCGGCTGATCGGGCGCGAGCGCGGCTACCACGGCGTCAACTTCGGCGGCATCTCGGTCGGCGGCATGGTGGGCAACCGCAAGTCCTTCGGCGCCATGGTCAGCGGCGTCGACCACATCCGCCACACCCACGACCTGGCGCGCAACGCCTTCAGCGTCGGCCAGCCGGCGCACGGCGCCGACCTTGCCGACGACATCGAACGCCTGGTGGCGCTGCACGACGCGAGCACGATTGCCGCCGTCATCGTCGAGCCGGTGGCCGGCAGCACCGGCGTGCTCGTGCCGCCCCAGGGCTACCTCGAGCGCCTGCGCGAGCTGTGCACGAAGCACGGCATCCTGCTTATCTTCGACGAGGTCATCACCGGCTTCGGCCGCACCGGCCAGCCCTTTGCCGCCAACACCTTCCAGGTCGTGCCCGACATGATGACGCTGGCCAAGGGCATCACCAACGGCTGCGTGCCGATGGGTGCGGTGATCGTCAAGGACGGCATCCACGACGCGTTCATGACCGGCCCCGATCACTTGATCGAGTTCCCGCACGGCTACACCTACTCGGCGCACCCGCTCGCCTGCGCCGCGGCGCTGGGCACGCTGGACACCTACGCCGAAGACGGCCTCTTGACCCGGGCCGCGACGATGGCACCGGTGTTTGAAAACGCGCTGCATTCTCTACGCGGCGTGCCGCACGTGATCGACGTGCGCAACATCGGGCTGGTCGGCGGCATCGAGCTGGCGCCGATCGCCGGCCAGCCAGGCAAGCGCGCATTCGATGTCTTCCTCGCGTGCTGGGAGCGCGGCGTGCTGATCCGCACCACCGGCGACACGATCGCACTGTCGCCGCCGCTGATTGTCGAGAGTTCGCACATCGACCAGATGGTCAGCACGATCGCGGATGTGCTGAAGAAGAACGCCGGATAGCGACCACGCGAAGCCGCTACGCCGCGCTGTCGAGTTCGAGGTTGTCGATCGGCCGGGTGGCGCCGAACCGGGCCGCGGCGACTGCGACCAGTGCGGCACCTGGCGTCGGCGCGGCGCCGGTTCGCCAGGTAGTCGGGCTGCCAGCCGCGCGCGCTGAGCGCAGGCATCGCGGCGTCTTCGAGCGCCGGCCAGTCCCGCCGGCCGCCGCGCAGGGCCGCGCCGATGCCCCTGAGT
>JANMVM010000132.1:0-8653 GCA_031392695.1 Rubrivivax sp. | reverse complement strand
CCGCGTGCGCATCGCGCTCGCGCTCAAGGGCCTGGACTATGCGTACCGGCCGGTGCACCTGTCCAAGAACGAGCAGTTCAACGAGTCCTATGCCGCGGTCTCGGCCTCGCGCCTGGTGCCGCTGCTGCGCGATGGGGATCTAACGCTGACGCAGTCGATGGCCATCATCGAGTACCTCGAAGAAGCCTACCCGCAGCCGCCGCTGCTGCCGCTGGGCCTGGCCGAGCGCGCCCGCGTGCGCGCGCTGTCGCAGGACATCGCCTGCGAGATCCACCCGCTGAACAACCTGCGCGTGCTGCGCTACCTGGTGCGCGATCTCAAGCTGAGCGAAGACGACAAGAACCGCTGGTACCGCCACTGGGTGGAGACCGGTCTCGAGGTGGTGGAGCGCCAGTTGGCCGCGCAACCCAGCCTGTATTGCCATGGCGACTCGCCCACCATGGCCGACTGCGTACTGGTGCCGCAGATCTTCAACGCCCGGCGATTCGAGTGCAAGCTCGAGCAGGTGCCGCAGGTCATGCGCGTTTTCGACGCCTGCATGAAGCTGCCGGCCTTCGAACAGACGCGGCCCGAAAACTGCCCTGACTTCGAGTGAGTCGTCGTCGCTGATGGCCGTGCCGCTGTTGTGCCCCGAGTGGCACGCCCCCGCGGGCGTGCGGGCGGCGATGAGCCTGCGCAGCGGCGGCGTCAGCGCCGGGCCTTGGAGCAGCCTGAACCTGGGCGTCGCAGTGGGCGACGACCCGAACGCGGTGCTGCAGAACCGGGCGCGATTTGCGTCGGCGCTGGGCGCCAGGCCGGTCTGGCTGCGTCAGGTGCACGGCGTCAACGTGCTGCGGCTGAGTGCCGGCTGCACGGCGCAGCCCGGCGAGCCCGCCGACGCGGCCTGGACCGACGAGCCCGGCATCGCCTGCACCGTGCAGGCCGCCGATTGCCTGCCGGTGCTGCTGGCTACGCTGGATGGCCGCGCGGTGGCCGCTGCCCATGCCGGATGGCGGGGCCTCGCGGCCGGTGTCCTCGAAGCCACGCTCGCGGCGTTGCAGCGCGGCGTCGGTGCGCAGCCGTCGGGCGTGGTGGCTTGGCTGGGGCCCTGCATCGGAGCGCGGCAGTTCGAGGTCGGTGCCGACGTGCTGCACGCCTTCGGTCAGGTCGCGCTGCAAGCCTCGCCTTCGATCTTCGTGGCCAGGCGGCGGCCCGACGGGTCGGCGCGCTGGCTGGCGCACCTGCAGCAACTCGCGCGCCTGCGCCTGGCGGCCGCGGGCGTGCTGCACATCAGCGCGGCCGAGGCTTGCACGGTCGAAGACGAATCACGGTTCTTTTCGTTCCGCCGCGACGGCGTCACCGGCCGCATGGCCGCTGCTGTCTGGCGGGGTTGACTCGGCCGCCCGCCGCGCCCGCCGGCGTGCCGGCGTGCCCAGGATGTAGAGCACGATCGTCAGTGGCAGCGCGCCGTACAGGGCGAAGGTGATCAAGGCGCCCAGCACCGTGCCTTGTGCAGACGTGGCCTCGGCCAGCGACATCAGCAGTACAACGTAGACCCACGCGATGGCTATCAGGTACATGTCGTATTCTGATGCGAACTTCCGTAATATGAAAATTGACGTCATGACTCCGTCAGCTGTGCGGCGTACAACCTGAGACTCGCCACAAACCCGCGTTGCCCACGAGCAGCGCCCCACCAGGAGACCCCGACGTGAAAGCCAAGTCGACCCCGAGCCCCGCCGCCGTAGCGCCCGGTGCCGAAACCCCGCACGCCTTGGGCAGCGGCCTGGCCGACTCGATGAAGTCGCTGTCAGGCCTGAGCGTACCGATGGAGCAATTGACGCGCATTCAGACCGACTACTTGCGCAGCGCCACCGAGATGTGGAACCAGTCGTTCCAGCGTCTGCAAGGCGATGCGGCTGCCAGCGCGCCGCTGGCCGACCGGCGCTTCGCTGCCAGCGAGTGGCTGAGCAACCCGGCAGCGGCGATGACGGCGCAGTTGTACCTGCTCAATGCGCGCGCCCTCATGGCCATGGCCGACAGCGTGGAGGGCGACGCCAAGACCAAGGCCCGCGTGCGCTTTGCCGTGCAGCAATGGGTCGATGCCTCGAGCCCCAGCAACTTCCTGGCCCTCAACCCCGAGGCCCTGAAGAAGGCGCTCGACACCCAGGGTCAGAGCATCGCAGCCGGCATGCAGCATCTGGTGCAAGACCTGCAGAAAGGTCATGTCTCGCAGACCGACGAGAGCGTCTTCGAAGTCGGCCGCAACGTCGCCACCACGGCGGGCAGCGTGGTGTTCGAGAACGAGCTGTTCCAGCTCATCGAATACAAGCCACTCACCGCCAAGGTGCACGAGCGGCCGATGCTCTTCGTGCCGCCGTGCATCAACAAGTACTACATCCTCGACCTGCAGCCCGAGAACTCGGTCATCCGCTACACCGTCGAGCAGGGCCACCGCACTTTCGTCGTCAGCTGGCGCAATCCCGATGAAAGCATGGTCAACAAGACCTGGGATGACTACATCGACCAGGGCCCCATCGCCGCCATCCGCACCGTGCAGGCGATCACTGGCGAGCAGAGCATCAACACGCTGGGCTTCTGCGTCGGCGGCACCATCCTCAGCACCGCGCTGGCGGTGCTGGCCGCACGGGGCGAACAGCCGGCGCATTCGGTGACCCTGCTGACCACGCTGCTCGACTTCGAGAGCACCGGCATCCTCGACATCTTCATTGACGAGACGATGGTGAAGATGCGCGAGATGACCCTGGGCGAGCAGGCGCCGGGCGGCCCCGGCCTGCTCAAGGGCCAGGAACTGGCCACCACGTTCAGCTTCCTGCGCCCCAACGACCTGGTGTGGAACTACGTTGTCGGCAACTACCTCAAGGGCGAGTCGCCACCGCCCTTCGACCTGCTGTACTGGAACGGCGACAGCACCAACCTGCCCGGCCCCATGTACTGCTGGTACCTGCGCCACACCTACCTGCAGAACGAACTCAAGCAGCCGGGTGCGCTCACCGTGTGCGGCGAGAAGATCGACCTGGGCCAGATCGAGGCGCCGTTCTTCGTCTATGGCTCGCGTGAAGACCACATCGTGCCCTGGACAGCGGCCTATGCGTCGATGCCGATCATCAGCGGCAAGAAGACCTTCGTGCTGGGCGCCAGCGGCCACATCGCCGGCGTCATCAACCCACCGTCCAAGGGCAAGCGCAACTACTGGACCAACACCAAGGTGCCGGCCAAGGCCGAGGCCTGGTTCGACAGTGCCACCGAGCACCCGGGCAGTTGGTGGACGGCCTGGTCCGACTGGCTCAAGCCACTCGGCGGCAAGCTCGTCAACGCGCCCAAGGCACCGGGCGGCGCCGGGTTCAAGGCCATCGAGCCCGCACCTGGCCGCTACGTCAAGGCCAAGGCCTAACCTCTTACATCAGGAGACTTCAGCATGGCACAACAGGACATCGTCATCGTCGCCGCCGCCCGCACGGGGGTGGGCAAGTTCGGCGGTACGCTCGCCAAGGTCGCGGCCCCGGAACTCGGCGCCACGGTGCTCAAGGCGCTGCTCCAGCGCAGCGGGCTGTCGAGTGAGCAGATCGGCGAGGTCATCCTCGGCCAGGTGCTGACCGCCGGCTCGGGCCAGAACGCGGCGCGCCAGGCCCTCATCAAGGCCGGCTTCAGCCACGATGTGCCGGCCATGACCATCAACAAGGTCTGCGGCTCGGGCCTCAAGGCGGTGATGCTGGCGGCACAAGCCATCCGTGATGGCGACTGCGACATCATCATCGCAGGCGGCCAAGAAAACATGTCGGCCAGCCCGCACGTGCTGCTGGGCAGCCGCGACGGCCAGCGCATGGGCGACTGGAAGATGGCCGACACCATGATCGTCGACGGCCTGTGGGACGTCTACAACCAGTACCACATGGGCATCACGGCCGAGAACGTGGCCAAGAAGTACGGCATCAGCCGCGAAGCGCAGGACGCGCTGGCCCTGGCCAGCCAGCAAAAGGCCAGTGCCGCACAGGAAGCCGGCCGCTTCAAGGATGAGATCGTGCCGGTCAGCATCGCGCAGAAAAAGGGCGACCCGATCGCCTTCGCTGCCGACGAGTTCATCAACAAGAAGACCAGCGCCGAAGCGCTGGCCGGGTTGCGACCGGCCTTTGACAAAGCCGGCAGCGTGACCGCCGGCAACGCCAGCGGACTCAACGACGGAGCCGCCGGCGTGGTGGTGATGACGGCGGCCAAGGCCGCGGCGCTGGGCCTCAAGCCGCTGGCACGTATCGCCAGCTATGCCAGCGCCGGCCTCGACCCGGCGCTCATGGGCATGGGCCCGGTGCCGGCCGCGCGCAAGGCGCTGGCACGCGCCGGCTGGAAGGCGCAGGACCTGGACCTGCTCGAGATCAACGAAGCCTTCGCCGCGCAAGCCTGCGCCGTGCACCAGGAGATGGGCTGGGACACGAGCAAGGTCAACGTCAACGGCGGCGCCATCGCCATCGGCCACCCGATCGGGGCCAGCGGCTGCCGCATCCTGGTGACGCTGCTGCACGAGATGATCAAACGCGACGCCAAAAAGGGCATCGCGAGCCTTTGTATTGGGGGTGGCATGGGTGTCGCCCTGACCGTGGAACGCTAAAGTCAGCCGACATCAACTCAACAGACACACAGGAGCAAGAACATGGCACAGAAAACTGCGTACGTGACCGGCGGCATGGGTGGCATCGGTACCGCCATCTGCCAACGTCTGCACAAGGACGGCTTCAAGGTCATCGCCGGCTGCGGCCCCAGCCGGGACCACGTGAAGTGGATCGGCGAGCAAAAGGCCCTGGGCTACACGTTCCACGCCAGCGTGGGCAACGTCGCCGACTGGCAGAGCACGGTCGACGCCTTCACCAAGGCGGTGGCCGAACACGGCACGATCGACGTCCTGGTCAACAACGCCGGCATCACCAAGGACCGCATGTTCCTGAAGATGACGCCCGAAGATTGGAAGACCGTCATCGACACCAACCTGAACAGCATGTTCTACGTCACCAAGCAGGTGGTGCCGGGCATGGTCGAAAAGGGCTGGGGCCGCATCATCCAGATCAGTTCGGTCAATGGTGAAAAGGGCCAGGCCGGCCAGACCAACTATTCGGCCGCCAAGGCCGGCATGCACGGCTTCACCATGGCGCTGGCGCAGGAGATGGCGGCCAAGGGCGTGACCGTGAACACCGTGAGCCCGGGCTACATCGGCACCGAGATGGTTCGCGCCATCAAGCCCGAGGTGCTGGAGAAGATCGTCGCCACGATCCCCGTCAAGCGTCTGGGCACGCCGGATGAAATCGGTTCGATCTGCGCTTGGTTGGCGGGCGACGATTCTGGCTTCACGACCGGTGCCGACTTCTCCTGCAACGGCGGTTTGCACATGGGGTGATGGGTCAGGCGCACGCCCGGCCGGCCGGCGTGAAATCGCCGGCCGGCCTTGGTCTGGCATTCGGCTCCTTCCGGAGCCTCATGTCCGGCCTCAGCCCACGCCGGCCATGAAGAACTTGATGAAGCCCTTGGCCACGAAACCCACCAGCCCCACGCCCAGCCCCAGGAAGAGCACGAAGCTGCCGAAGCGGCCGGCCTTGGACTCGCGCGCAAGCTGGATGATGATGAACATCATGTAGAGCATGAAGGCGCCGACGCCGAAGGTCAGGCCAAATTCGGCGATCTGCTCTTCGCTGAAACCGAACATCAGGCGGTGCCTTCGTCTTCCACCAGGTCGAGATAGGCGTGCCAGCTGGCGTGCGCGAGCCAGGGCACGGCCACCACCAGGCCGACCAGGAAGGTGGCCATGCCCAGCAGCGTGATGAGCAGGATGAGCGTGGCCCACAACGCCATCGGCGCCGGGTTGTGCAGCGCCGCGCGCACGCTCACCAGCACGGCAGCCTTGACGCCGATGGCGCGGTCCAGCAGCAGCGGCACGGCGACCACGCTCGACGCGAAGATCGGTGCCGCCAACGCGCTGCCCAGGATCAGCCACAGCTCGAAGAGGTAGGTCTGGCCCGACAGAACGACCACGGTGAGGAAGTCCTGCGGGTTGTTGACCGGCGCCTGGGCGAAGCGCGTGATCAGCGAAGCCGAGGTCAGCACCCAGCCCGTGCCGGCCAGCGCCAGCAGCAGGCCGAAGAGCACGAGGCGGCCGTCGCGCGGACGCCAGCTCGACAGCGCCGTGGCCAGCCCCGCCGGCTCCCCGCGGTGCAGCGCGCGGCTCACCGCATACAGGCCGGTGGCCGCCACCGGCGCCACGAGCAGGAAGCCGCTGAAGGCCCCGGCGAGCAGCCAGAAGCGGTCGCGCGCCAGCCACAGCAGAGCGCCGCCCCACAGCGCCATCGCCAGGCCGTGCGCCAGGCCCGGCAAGGGGCAGCGCATGAAGTCGGCCCAGCCGCGGCCGAGCCACTGCAGCGGCTGCGCGATGCCCACCTGGCGCACGCGGTGGCGGCGCAGGGCGTCCTGGGTCGAAGGCGATGTCATGCGTGAGGCTGGGCGGGGCAGGTGGCAGGCGACTGTAGTGAGGCGGCGCCGGCGCCACCTTGACGAGGATCAGGCCGCGTGGCCCGCGCCCGCCGCCGGCGCCGCCGCATCGTGCAGCAGCGCGCGCGCCGCTGCCTGCAGGCTGGCCGCCGAGGCGTCGCTCAGGGCCACCACTGGCGCCTCGGCGAAGGCGCTGAAATTGCGCTGCATGGACTTCACGTACACCGGGTCGTAGTGCAGCGTAAGCAGTTCCTGCACCACACCGGCCACCGCGCCGGCGCGGGCCTCGGCCTGCCAGCGCGCCACGGTCTCGTTGCCGCGCAGTTCGCGCAGGGCCAGCAGGCGCTCGCAGAAGCTTTCGATGTCGGCCACGAAGTGGGCGTAGTCGTCCATCAGGAAGGCCACGCGCGCGGCCACCGACATCTGCACCTGCACGCAGGGTGCGGCGCGCATGCGCTGCAGCAGCGGCTCGGGCAGGCGCAGGCGGCCGATGGTGCGGCTTTCGCCTTCGACGTAGACCGTGCGCGCAGGGTCGAGCTGGCGCAGCGCCTGCCACAGCTGCGTCTCGAAGGCCTTCTGCGACGGTTGCGGCTGCCCCGGCACGAGTCCCAGCACGCTGCCGCGATGGCAAGCCAGTGCTTCGAGGTCCAGCACCTGCGCGCCTGCGGCGGCCAGGGCCTGCAGCAGCCGGCTCTTGGCCGAGCCGGTGCGGCCGCACAGCACGCGCAAGTGCAGCGTCGAGGGCTGCGTCAGCAGTTCGTCCAGCACGGCGCGACGAAATTCGCGGTAGCCGCCTTCCAGCACCTGCACCGCAAAACCGATCTGGTCGAGCACCAGGGCCAGCGAGCCCGAGCGCTGGCCGCCGCGCCAGCAGTACACCAGCGGCCGCCAAGTGCGCGGCAGCGGCATCACGGCCGTCTGCACATGGCGCGCGATGTTCAGCGCCGCCAGCGCCGCGCCGCGCTTGCGCGCGTCGAAGGGCGAGACCTGCTTGTATTCGGTGCCGATGGCGGCGCGCTCGGCGTCGGTCAGTACGGGCCAGTTGACGGCGCCGGGCAGGTGGTCTTCGGCGAACTCGCTTTCGCTGCGCGCGTCGATGATGGCGCCGAAGCCGGCGAGGCCGGCGATGGCGTCGGCAGCGAGCACGCGGCGCAGGCTCATCGGTTCAGCGCTGGGCCGCCACCGCGTCCAGCAGATCGGTCTCGATGAGCAGCTGCGCCTTGGGCTTCTGCAACTCGGGCCCATCGACCAGGAAGGTGTCTTCGACGCGCTCACCCAGTGTCGTGATCTTGGCCAGCTGCAGGTTGACCTGGTAGCGCGCCATGACGCGGGCGATGGCGTAGAGCAGGCCCGAGCGGTCGCTGGCCGATACCGTCAGCAGCCAGCGCTGGGCGCGCTCATCAGGTGCCAGCGTCACGCGCGGGGTGACCGGGAAGCTGCGCACGCGGCGCGATACGCGCCCCGTGCGCGGCTCGGGCAACGGCCCGGTGGAGGCCAGCGCCAGCGTGGCTTGTGTTTCGACCAGCGAGATCAAGTCGCGGTAGCCGCCCGGGCTGTCGGGCAGCATGCCTTGCGTGGCCACGACCTGGAAGGTGTCGAGCGCAAAACCGGCGCGCGTGGTGTGGATCTTGGCGTCCTGGATGCTGAAGCCGGCGCTGTCGAAGTAGCCGCAGATGCGCGCGAAGAGGTCGGGCCGGTCGGGGCAGTAGACGAGCACCTGCAGGCCGTCGCCCACCGATGACGGCCGCGCGCGCACCACCGGCGCGGCGGTGGCAACATAGCGCCACAGGCTGCGCGCGTGCCAGGCGATGTCGGCCGCCTCGTGGCGCGCAAAGTAGCTCACTTCCAGCGTTCGCCACAAGGGCTCCTCGGTGCCCGGCAGGGCCGAATGCAGGGCCAGGTTGTGGCGCGCCTCCTGCTTGCGGGCCTCGATCTCGGCGTCGAGGTTGGGTTGCGCGCCACCGAGCGCGCGCAGCGTGAGGCGGAACAGGTCCTCGAGCAGCTTGCCCTTCCAGGCGTTCCAGACCTTGGGGCTGGTGCCGCGGATGTCGGCCACCGTCAGCAGGTACAGCGCCTGCAGGTGGCGCGGGTCGCCCACCAGCGCGGCGAAGACGCGGATGACCTCGCCGTCGGACAGGTCCTCTTTCTGCGCGATGCGGCTCATCGTGAGGTGGTGCCTGACCAG
>JANMVM010000094.1:0-18248 GCA_031392695.1 Rubrivivax sp. | reverse complement strand
CCCGCTGCAGCCGATGAACCGCTGGCGGCGACGGCAGGGCACTGGTTGCAGGGCCGCGGCCGTCCGGCGCTGGCGCGCGCGCTCGGCTTGCCGGACCGCGCCTGGCGCGCCTGGGCCTGGGTCGCACCGCGGGCGACGCTGCCCTTGTACCTGGGCGCGCTGGCCTTGCTGACGCTGGCGCTGGTGGCGCGCATGTTGTACGGCGCCGATGCGCCAGCCTGGCTCGTGGGCGTGGCGGCGCTGCTGCTGCTCGGGCCGGCATCGGAAGTGGTGGTGGCGCTGGTCAACCGGCTGATCAGCGAATCGGCGCGGCCGCAGCATCTGCCGCGGCTGGCCCTGGCTGCGGGCATCCCGCCCGAGCACCGCGTGCTGGTGGTGGTGCCGGCGCTGCTGAGCAGCGCCGAGGGCGCCGCGACGCTGCTGCACCGGCTGCGCCTGCACCATCTGGCCAACCCCGAGGCCGAGGCGCAGTTTGCGCTGCTCACCGACTGGGTCGACGCGCCGACCGAGCACCTCGCAGGCGACGCCGCGCTGCTCGACGCCACGCTCGAACAGCTGGCCGCACTCAATGCGCTGCACCCGCAGGACGGCGCGGCGCCGCGCTTCATCCTGCTGCATCGCGCGCGCCGCTTCAGTGTCAGCGAGCAGGCCTGGATCGGCTGGGAGCGCAAGCGCGGCAAGCTCGAGCAACTGGTGGCCGCGCTGGCCAGCGGGGCGCCGGTCGATCGTGCGGCGTTCATGGACCTGGGCCGAGCCTCGCAGATCGCAGCGCACACGCCCTACATCGTGACCCTGGACGCCGACACGCAACTGCCGCCGGGGCGCCTGCGCGAGCTGGTGGGCGTGGCCGCCCACCCGAGCAACGTGCCGCGCATCGACACCGCGCTGCGCCGCGTGGTGGCCGGCCACGGCATCCTGCAGCCGCGGCTCGTGACACCGCTGCCGGCGGCCGGCCAGGGCACGCTCTTTCACTGGCTGTTTGCCGGGCAGTGCGGCATCGACCCGTACAGCGCCGCGAGTTCCGAGGTCTACCAGGACGTCTTCGGCGAAGGCAGCTTCAGCGGCAAGGGCCTGCTGCACGTGGCGGCGCTGCATGCCGTGCTGGCGGCGCGGCTGCCCGAAGGCCTGGTGCTCAGCCACGACCTGCTCGAAGGCTCGCTCGCGCGTTGCGCCGCGGTGACCGACATCACGCTGGTTGAGGACGCACCGTCGCACGCCGACGTGGCCGCGGCGCGGCTGCACCGCTGGACGCGCGGCGACTGGCAGCTGCTGCCGCTGCTGCTGCAGCCGCGCCGCTTCGGCCTGCGCGGCGTGCACCGCTGGAAGATGCTCGACAACCTGCGCCGCTCGCTGGCGGCGCCGCTGTCGCTGGCCTCGCTGGTGCTGGCGCTGGCCGGCGGCCCCGCGACGCCCTGGGCGGTGCTGGTGCTGGTGCTGGCGTCGTTCGCGGCCGGGCCGCTGATGGGCGCGGTGGCGGGCCTGGCGCCGAGCCGTGACGACATCGCGATGCGCCACTTCTACCGCCAGGGGCTGGCCGACGTGGTGCGTGCCGGCTGGGGTGGGCTGTGGCACCTGGCGCTGCTGCTGCAGCACGCGATGCAGTCGCTCGACGCCATCGCGCGCGCGCTGCACCGCACGCTGCTCAGCCAGCGCCAGCTGCTGCAGTGGACCACGGCCGCGGCGGCCCAGGCGGCGGCCACGGTGCAGTGGCAGGCCCTGCTGCGCCAGCACCAGGGCACCTCGCTGGCGGCGCTCGTGCTGCTGGCCGCCCTGCTTGGCGGCGCGCTGCTGGCCGACACGCCGGCGCCCGCGCTGGCCGCTGCGCTGTGCCTGCTGTGGGCCGCGGCGCCGCTGTGGACCTGGTGGGTCAGCCGCACGCTGCCGGCCAGCGAGGGCCAGGCCCTGCCCCTGCTGGACCGCGCCTACCTGCAGGACGTGGCGCGCGACACCTGGCGTTACTTCGAGCGCTGCGTGACGGCGCTGGACCAGCACCTGCCGCCCGACAACCTGCAGACCACGCCGCACGACATGCTGGCGCACCGCACCTCGCCCACCAACATCGGCCTGTACCTGCTCAGCGTGGCCTGCGCGCAGCGCCTGGGCTTCATCGGCGTGGCCGAGATGCTGACCCGGCTCGAAGCCACGCTCGGCACCGTGACCCGGCTCGAACGCCACCGCGGCCACCTGTTCAACTGGTACGACACGCTGACGCTGGAGCCGCTGCTGCCGCGCTATGTCTCCACCGTCGACAGCGGCAACTTCAGCGGCCACCTGCTGGCGCTGGCGCAGGCCTGCGGCGAACTGGCGCGCGCGCTGCCGCCCGCGCTGCCGCCCGCGGAAGAGGCCAGCGAGCAGATCACGCGGCTGCAGGCCGTGGCCGCCACCGCCGAGCGCCTGGCCTGGCAGTCGGACTTCGGCTTCCTGTACAGCCACAAGCGCCACCTGCTGCACATCGGCTACCGCGTCGCCGAGCAGCAGCTCGACGCCGGCTTCTACGATCTGCTGGCCTCGGAGTCGCGCCTGACGAGCCTGCTGGCCATCGCCAAGGGCGATCTGCCGATGCGCCACTGGGCCGCGCTCGGGCGGCCGTTCTACGCCGTCGGCGCGCAGGCCGGGCTGCGCAGCTGGTCGGGATCGATGTTCGAGTACCTGATGCCCACGCTGGTGCTCGATGAGCCGCCGGGCAGCGTGCTGCGCGAGGCCAGCCACGCGGCGCTGCGCGAACAGGTGGCCTACGTGGCGCAGCAGGACATGCCCTGGGGCATCTCGGAGTCAGCCCATGCCGGCTGTGACCACACGCTGGCCTACCAGTACGCGCCGCAGGGCGTGCCGCGGCTGGCGCTGCGCCGCACGCCGCCCGACGAACTGGTCATCGCGCCCTACGCCACGGCGCTGGCCGCGCTCATCGAGCCGCACCGCGCGAGCCTGAACTTCGCCGCGCTGCAGGGGCTCGGCTCGCGCGGCAGCCTGGGCTTCATCGAGGCCCTGGACTACACCCCGGCGCTGCAGGCGGCCGCCGGCCGCTACACGCTCGTCAACACCTTCATGGCCCATCACCAGGGCATGACGCTGGCGGCGCTGACCAACGTGCTGATGGGCGGCGCGGTGCAGCGCTGGGGCATGGCCAACCCCTACATCGAAGCGGTGTCGTCGCTGCTGCACGAACGCGCGCCGCGTGAAGTCTCGCGGCTGCACGAGCCGCCCGCGGGCCCGCGCCCGCAGGCCCTGCAGCGCCGCCTGCCGGCACTGCTGCGCGACGTGCTGCCGGGGCAGCAGGCGGTGGAGCCGACACAGCTGCTGTCCAACGGCCGCTACAGCGTCACGCTGCGCGCCAACGGCGCCGGCAGCAGCCGCCTGGGTGCCACCGGCATCACGCGCGGCCGCGACGACGCGCTGCGCGACGCCTACGGCAGCTTCTTCTACCTGCGCCGCCGGCCCGGCGAGACGCCGGTGTCGATCACCCAGCACCCGGCGCCCGACGCCGCGGCGCACTACCGCAGCGTCTTCCACGCCGACCGGGTCTGCTTCGACGCCGCCTGGCCGCAGCTGCAGGCCCACATCACGGCCTGGGTGAGCCCGGAGGACGACATCGAATTCCGCCAGGTCGAATTGCGCAATTCCGGTGACCGGCCGATCGAGATCGAGCTCATCTCGGCCTTCGAGGTGGCGCTGGCCGACCCGCGCGCCGACGAGGCCCACCCTGCCTTCGGTGGCTTCTTCGTGCGCGCCGAGTGGCAACCGGCGCAGCAGGCGCTGGTCTTCGAACGCACGCCGCGCCTGGCTACCGAGACCGGCACCCACCTGGCGCACTTCCTGGCCGGCAGCGAAGCTGCGCTGCTGGACCTGCGCGGCCAGACCGACCGCGCGCGCTGGCTCGGCCGCAACCGTGCGCTGAGCCAGCCGCTGGCCGAGCTGCAAGCGCTGGCCGCGGACGGCGAGCCGCAGCCACTGGACACCGGTCTCGACCCGGCCTGCGTGCTGGCGGTGCGCGTGCGCATCGCGCCGCAGGCCAAGGCGCAGCTGACCTTCGCCACCGCGGCCAGCACCGATGCGCTGACGCTGCGCGCGCTGGTCGACAAGTACCGCCAGCCCAGCCACGTCCAGCGCGCCTCGCTGATGTCGGCCACGCTGGCCGGCATCCGGCTGCGCACGCTGCGCATCAGCGCCGAGAACTTCGCCGCCATCCAGATGCTGACCACGGCGCTGGTGCTGGGCTTGACGCGCGCCCAGGCGCAGATGCATGTCGCGGCCAGCGCCGAGCCGCCGGCCTGCGACCGGCGGCTGCTCTGGCGGCTGGGCATTTCTGGCGACCGGCCGCTGATCCTCGTCGCGGCCGGCGCTCAGCAGGGCATGGGCCTGCTGCGCACCCTGGCGCAGGCGCTGCGGCTGTGGGCCTGGGGCGGCATCTCGTGCGACCTGGTGGTGGTCAACGCCGAGCCGGCGTCGTACCTGAACGAGCTGCACCGCGACATCGGCATGCTTCGCGACCGCCACATCGCCGACAGCGCCGCCGGCGCCATCGGCTTTCACCTGCTGCGCGCCGACGACCTCTCGGCAGCCGACCTGGCCACGCTGCAGACGCTGGCGCGCGTGCGCCTGCTGGCTGATGGACGCGCGCTGGTGCACCACGTGCAGGAATGGGTGCAGGACCACGACCAGGCGCAGGAGCTGCGCCGCGAGGGCTCGACCACCGCGCTGCTGCCCTCGCCGCCGCGCGCGTCAGCGGCGCTGCCGCCGCCGACGGGTGTGTTTTCGCAAGGCGGGGCCGAGTTCAGCTTCGACGCCGGCGCCAGCCGGCGCCCGCTGCGGCCGTGGATCAACGTGCTTGCCAACCCGGGCTTCGGCAGCCAGGTCAGCGAGGCCGGCGGCGGCTGCACCTGGGCCGGCAACAGCCGACTGCACCAGCTCACCGCCTGGAGCAACGACGCCGTCGCCGACCCGGCGTGCGAATGGCTGCTGCTGCAGGACCGGCGCACCCTGCAGGCCTGGAGCGCGACGCCGTCGGCCTTCGGCGCTGCCGGCGTCGACTACCGCGTGCGCCACGGCATGGGCCTGAGCGCCATCGAGCACCAGCGCGGCGACTTGCACGTGCAGCTGCAGTGGTGCGTGGACCTGCACAGCAGCGTCAAGCAACTGCGCGTGCGCCTGCACAACCGCGGCACGCGCACGCTGGCGCTGCGCGTGGTGGCGCTGGCCGAGTGGATGATGGGCGCCGGCCGAGCCGAGCGCCACACCGTGCACTGCGCGCTGCACCACCAGCGACTGCCCCACGGCAAGCTCACGGCGCTGATGGCCACGCAGTGCGACGCCGCCGGTGGCTTCGGCGGCGGCACGGCCTGGCTGGCGGCCGTGGCGGTCAACGCCGCTGCCCAGGCCAGCGAGGACTGGACCTGCGATCGGCGCGAATTCTTCGACGCCCGTGGCCAGGTCGTGCTGCCCGACCACCTGGGCCAGCAGCAGGGCAGCGGCCTCGACCCCTGCGCCGCGCTGTCGCTCGACCTCGAGCTGGCGCCGGGCCAGGGCGTGGAGCAGGTCTTCCTGCTCGGTCATTCGGCAAGCGCCGGCGTGGCCGTCGGCGAAGCGGCGCTGGCCGCCACCGTGCCTGCGGCGCAGCGCCAGGCGCAGGTGCGCGTGCACTGGGACGAGCTGCTGGGCGCCACCCGCGTGGCCACGCCCGACCCGCTGTTCGACGCCCTCGTCAACCGCTGGCTGCTCTACCAGGCCGTGAGCTGCCGGCTGTGGGCCAAGGCCGGTTTCTACCAGGCCGGCGGCGCCACCGGATTCCGCGACCAGTTGCAGGACACGCTGGCACTGGCCTGGGCCGCACCGCAGCTGCTGCGCGAGCAGATCGTGCGCTGCGCCTCGCGCCAGTTCGTCGAGGGTGACGTGCAACATTGGTGGCATGCACCGGGCGGTGCCGGCGTGCGCACGCACTTCTCGGACGATCTGCTGTGGCTGCCGCACGCGCTGCTGCACTACCTGCAGGCCAGCGGCGACACCGGCGTGCTCGACGACATCGTGCCCTTCCTGGACGGCGCGCCGATCCCCGACGGCGCAGAAGACCTCTACGACACGCCCGCCGTCAGCGCGCAGCTGGGCAGCGTCTACGAACACGCCGCGCGCACGCTCGACCGCAGCCTGCCCGTGGGCGAGCACGGCCTGCCGCTGATGGGCAGCGGCGACTGGAACGACGGCATGAACCGCGTCGGCATCGGCGGCCGCGGCGAAAGCGTCTGGCTGGCCTGGTTCCTGTGCCCGCTGGTGCAGGGCATGGCGCCGCTGGCGCAGGCGCGCGGCGACGCGGCGCGGGCCCGGCGCTGGCTCGACGCTGCCGCCGGCTGGCGGGCCGCCCTCGAAGGGCCGGCCTGGGACGGCCAGTGGTACGCGCGCGCTTTCTTCGACGACGGCTCGGCGCTGGGCTCGCACCGCAACCCCGAGGCCCGCATCGACCTCATCGCCCAGGCCTGGGCGGTGCTGTCGGGCGCCGCGCCGGTGGCGCGCCAGCAGCAGGCCATGGCCGCGGCACGCGGGCATCTGGTCGACGTCGGGTCCGGGCTGCTGCGCCTGCTCGACCCGCCGCTGGCGCTGGCCCAGCCCAGTGCCGGCTACATCCAGGCCTATCCACCGGGGGTGCGCGAAAACGGCGGCCAGTACACCCATGCCGGTGTCTGGGCGCTGATGGCGCAGGCGGCGCTGCAGGCCGCCGGCCACGCGCCGGCCGGTGACCTGCCTTACCGCTGGTTCACCTGGCTGAGCCCGGCACACCGCGCGGCCGACCCCGGGCAGGGCGCAGCGTACGGCCTGGAGCCCTATGCGGTGGCTGGCGACGTGTATTCGCAGCCGCCACACGTCGGCCGCGGCGGCTGGAGCTGGTACACCGGCGCCGCGGCCTGGCTGCACCGCGCGGCGGTGGAGTCGATCTTCGGCCTGCGCCTGACGGCCAAGACCTTCTCGCTGCAACCCTGCCTGCCGGCGCACTGGCCGCGCGCCGAGATCACGCTGCGCCGCGGTGAGCGCAGCCTGCGCTTCGTGCTGCTGCAGGCGGGCGCACCGGGGGGTGCTGCCGAGGGGCTGCCGCCCGAGGCGCGGCCGCTGCTGGCCGGCCAGGTGGTGGCCTGGACCGATCTGCCGCCGGCGACCTGCTTCGTGCTGCACATCGCAGCCCAGCCGATGGCGCCCAGCCTGGAGCCGGCGCAGACGGAAGCGGCGCCCTGAGGCGCCGCGATCGAGGCAAAGCCAGCGCGAAAGCCAGCGCTAAGATCAGCGCAAAGATCAGCGCGGCGGGATCACGCCGCGCTCGTCGGACAACACGATCTCGACACGGCGGTTCATCTGGCGGCCGCCCGCACTCTCGTTGCCCGCCACCGGGTGGGCTTCGCCGTAGCCCTGGGCCACCAGGCGTTCGCCAGCCACGCCCTGGTTGACGAGCGCGGCGCGCACGGCTTGCGCGCGGCGCTGCGACAGCGCCTGGTTGGATGCGTCGCCGCCGACGCTGTCGGTGAAGCCTTCGATGGTGGCGGTGCGCTGCGGATAGGTCTTGAGGAACACCGCCAGCCGGTCCATGCTCTGCAGGCCGCCGCTGCGCAACTGCGCCTGCCCGCTGTCGAAGAGCACATCGCCGATGGTGATGACCATGCCGCGATCGGTCTTCTTGGCGTTGAGTTCGCGCAACTGCGCCTCGAGCGCGGCTGCGCGGCGCTCGGACTCACCGGCCTGTTGTTGCGACAGCGCGGCATCGCGCTGCGCCATCTGGGCGTCACGTTGCGCTGTCTGGGCGTCGAGCTGGGCGTTCTGTGCCGTGCGCTGCGAGGCCCTGGCGTCGCGCTGGGCCGACTCGGCCGAGCGCTGTGCGTCGGCGGCGTTGCGTTGCGCCGCGTCGGCCTCTTGCGTGCGTGCGCTCAGTCGCAACTGCTCGCGCGCGGTGTTGGCCTGCGCCACGGCGGCTTCGGCGGCGCGACGGCTGCCGGCTTCTTGCGCCAGCGCCACCTTGCGCTGGGTCAGGTAGGCCAGATGGTCGACGGTGGCGGTGTCGTCGCGCCGGGCCAGCGCGGCTTCGGCCGCGGCCAGGGCATCGGTGGCCTGCTGCAGTTCGCCGCCTGGCAGGCCCTGGGTCTGCGGATCGCTCTGCGCCAGGCGCACGCTGTTGCGGGCATCGTCCAGGCGCGCATTGCTCGGCGGCGTGGTGCTGCAGGCCGCGAGCACGGCCAGCGACAGCAGTGCCATGGGGAAGAAGGGGAAGGGTCGGGTGTGCGGGTTCATGGGGTCGTCCTCGTCGACTGGATGGATGGATGGATGGCTGAATGGGTGTTGTAGATCAGGGCACCTTGCGGCCCATTTCTTCGCGCAGCGCACGGCTGGCGGCCTGCACTTCGTCGGCTGCCTTGCGTGCCTTGATCGCTTCGGCCTTGGCCTCGGCCAGCTGGGCATCGGACTGCGCCTGCTGGGCCAGGCGCAGCGCCTGGCCGGGTTCGCGTGCAGCCACGGCGAGGTGGGCGCGGCGCAGCTTGTCGCGCGCCATTTCCAGTTCTGCCGGGGCCAGGTCCTGGGCCCCGGCGGCCGCGGCATGGGCCACGGCGGCGGTGGTCACGGCGAGCTGCTCGGTCGGTGCCGGCGGCGGCGTCGCACAGCCGACCAGGGTCAGGGCCAGGGCCAGGCCGATGCCGGATGCAGCCCGCGTGGCTGCGTTGCGATGGATGTTCATGAAGTCGGGCCTCTCGGGGTTGCCGGCGGTTGAGATGCAGCCGCCATTCGATGCGTGAGCGTGAACGCGAGCGCAGCTGCGGTCGGTGCGCCATCACACACACCGCGGCAACGGCCTGCTGTCCTACACCACACCGCGACAGCGGCCGATGGGCGGCCGAGGCTGAGGTTTCTAGAGTTGACCCCATGGCATCCCAGCCACCCGCTGCAAGCCGCAGCATCACCGACAGCAGGACTCTCATGGCCAGCCCGCAAGACCACTCAAGCAACCGGCCCGGCGCCGGCGCCGATATGCCGACTCTCGACGACGCGGCCCTGCAAGCAGCGCGGCGCAGCGTCGAGCCCGGTTCGCCGCTGGCCGCCGGCGGCCCGTGGCGGCAGGGATTGATCCAGTTGCTCAACGACGCGCTGGCCACCGAACTGGTGTGCGTGCTGCGCTACAAGCGCCATCACTTCACGGCCCACGGCCTGGCATCGCCGCGCATCGGCGAAGAGTTCCTGGTCCACGCCAACGAGGAGTCCGTGCACGCCGACCGCCTGGCCCGCCGCATCACGCAGCTCGGTGGCGAGCCCGATTTCGCGCCCGACAGCCTGAGCCGCCGCAGCCACGCCGCCTACGACGAATCGACCAACCTCAAAGCCATGATCCGCGCCAACCTGGTGGCCGAGCGCGTGGCCATCGAGGCCTACACGCAGCTCATCGCGCTGGTGCGCGAGAAGGATCCCACCACGCGACGCCTGCTCGAGGACATCCTGGCCGACGAGCAGAAGCACGCCAACGAATTGCAGGACTGGCTGGCTGAATAGCGGCCAGCCCCGGCAACGACCCGACCCCTTTTTTCACCCTGGAGATTGAACATGAAAACTCGCCTCACCTTTGCCGCCGCGCTGGCTTCGCTCGTCCTCATCACCGCTTCGGGCTGCGCCGTGACGCGCGGCCAGGAGACCGTCGGTGCCTATGTCGATGACACCGCCATCACCACCGCCGTGAAGGCCCGCTTCATCGAAAACAAGCTCGTCGATGCGATCTCGATCAAGGTCGAGACCCTCAACGGCACCGTGATGCTGTCGGGCTTTGCCAAGAACAGCACCGAGCGCAGCACCGCCGAGACGCTGACCTGGAAGGTCGACGGCGTGAAGGCCGTGAAGAACGAAATCGCGGTCCGTCCTTGAACCTCCAGGAGCACACATGAACTGGGAACAAATTCAAGGCAACTGGAAGGAAGTCGTCGGCAAGGCCAAGGAACGCTGGGGCCATCTGACCGATGACGACCTCGATGTCGTGGCCGGCCGGCGCGACCAACTCGCCGGCATGATCGAAAAGCGCTACGGCCTGGCCAAGGAAGAAGCTGAAAAGCAGCTCGCCGAGTGGCAGCGCAAGGCCAGCGACAGCTGGTTCGCCAAGCCCAAGTAGCCCTGCCGGGCTGACGGAACGCAAGTCTCTCTCTGGTTCCGCGGTTGGTCGCCGCGGCCCTGATCCTTGCTGGCCGACTGCCAGCGCTCTTGCGGCGTGGCGCTGTCCGATGACTGCGTCGCGGTGACGGAGAACGAGTCGATATCGAACCCGCCGATCTGGGCGCCGGCGGGTCCCTTGTCTTGCGAGAAAGCGCCCAGGCCACGCCGCCCCCCTTGCGCGGCGGTGGTGCGGCCGTGCCGCGATGCCGCCGTGCTGCCTCCAGGCGAGCGCCGGCGCGGCGAGAATCGGCCCATGAGCCCAACCCCGCAAGACCCGAGCGACGACAGCGGCGCCGTCATCAAAGAGCCGCGCCTGTGGCGCGACAACGGCTGGACCGCCCGCGTCATCAAGAACAACGACGACGAAGGCTGGGCCGTGGAGATGATCCGCGGCGACCAGCCCGAGCCCGCCCTGGTGGGCCCGTGGACCATGGGGCGCGACAAGAAGAACCCCAAACCGCTGGACAGCGCGGCCTTCAACACGCTGGTCAAGACCGCGTCCGAAGTCGTTCGTCGCCACGAGCAGCACCTGCACGCCCTGCACCACAAGACCGAGTGGGTCGAGACCGCTGGTGGCCGCGTGCTCGTCAAGCTCGACGTGGTGGCCGACGAGGACGACCCGCACGCGCTGCTGTCGGCGCAGGACGCCGAGGGCCGCGAGCTGGCGAGCCTGCGCGTGGCCGCGGCTTTCAGGCTCAGTGCGCGCAGCGCGCAGGCATGGGTCGAGCAGGGTTACGGCCGGCCGGCTTGATGCTGGCGGGCCTGCAGCGCCGCAGCCGCAGCCGCAGCCGCAGCGTCATGCGTCAAGCGTCATGCGTCATGCGTCATGCGTCGAGCAGCCGCACCTTGACCGTCTTGCCCTTGACCTTGCCGGCGCTGAGCTGGCGCAGCACCGATGGGGCGATCTCACGCTCGACCGCCACGTAAGTCGAGAACTCGTTGATGCTGATCTTGCCGATCTGCGCGCCGGCGAATCCCAGGTCCTTGGTCAGCGCGCCCAGCACGTCGCCGGCGCGGATCTTTTCCTTGCGCCCGCCCATGATCTGCAGCGTCGCCATCGGCGGCAATAGTGGCCCGCTGCCGCTGGCCACCAGCGCGGCCAGCGGCTGCCACACCGACGGCGTGCCCTGGGCTTGTTCGATGCGGCCGACGGCACCCATCTCGTCGACGCTGGCCAGGCTGAAGGCCCAGCCTTCCTGGTCGACGCGGCCGGTGCGGCCGATGCGGTGGGTGTGGGTCGCCGGGTCGGGCGAGATGTCGACGTTGATCACGGCTTCGAGTTGCGCGATGTCCAGGCCGCGTGCCGCGATGTCGGTGGCCACCAGCACGCTGCAGCTGCGGTTGGCAAAGCGCACCAGCACCTGGTCGCGGTCGCGCTGGTCGAGGTCGCCGTGCAGTTCCAGCGCCGCAAAGCCCTGCGCGCGCAGCACCTCGACGAGGTCGCGGCACTGCTGTTTGGTGTTGCAGAAGGCGATCGTGCTGACCGGCCGGTGGTGGCTGAGCAGCTGGCCCACGGCGTGCAGGCGCTGGTCTTCGGTGACTTCGAAGAAGACCTGGCGGATCTGCGTCGCGGCCGGCACCGCGGTGAGCTTGACTTCGCGCGGTTCGCGCATGAAGGCGGCGCTGAGCCTGGCGATGCCTTCGGGGTAGGTGGCCGAGAAGAGCAGCGTCTGGCGCTGCTTGGGGCACTGCCGCGCGACGGTGGCGATGTCGTCGTGGAAGCCCATGTCCAGCATGCGGTCGGCCTCGTCGAGCACCAGCGTGTTCAGCGCATCGAGCTTCAGGCTGCCGCGTTCGAGGTGGTCCATGATGCGGCCGGGCGTGCCCACCACGACATGCGCGCCGTGTTCCAGGCTGGCCAGCTGCGGCCGCAGCGTGGCGCCGCCGCACAGCGTGAGCACCTTCAGGTTGTCCTCGGCGCGCGCCAGGCGGCGCAGCTCCTGCGTCACCTGCTCGGCCAGCTCGCGCGTCGGGCACAGCACCAGGGCCTGCACGGCAAACCGCCGCGTGTTGAGGTTGGCCAGCAGCGCCAGGCTGAAGGCGGCGGTCTTGCCGCTGCCGGTCTTGGCCTGCGCGATGAGGTCGTGCCCGGCCAGCGCCAGCGGCAGGCTGGCGGCCTGGATCGGCGTCATCGCGGTGTAGCCCAGCCGCTCCAGGTTGGCCAGTACGTGCGGCGGCAGGGGCAGGCTGCTGAAGGCGGCTTTTTCTGCCGCCGTGGGGGTCATCGGGGGATTGAGGCTGTTCATGAGCGATTATCGGAGGCTTGTGTCGGGCGACCTGCACTGCGCCTTCCCGCCACCCGATCCAGCCCCGCCAAGCCCACCCATGCCGCACACCGCCGACGCTGCCACCGCCCCGCTGCACCTGCCCAACCCCAAGCACGCCAGCCGCCTGCCCAAGCACCTGGGCGCCGAGCAGTTGGCGCGCATCAAGCAGTCGGCCTATGCGCTGCCGCAGGTGGTCAAGCCGGCCGACTACGTCACCGAGGGCAGCAAGGGCTTCGAGCTGCACCTGGACAGGCTCGGCTTCGTGCTGCTGCAAAAGCCGGTCGCCGGATCGCGCCCGAGCCGCTGGATCGACCCGCTGCTGATGGACAGCGCGCTGGCGCATCTGGACGCGCTGGGGAGCCTGGCCGCCACACCCGAAGCGCGGCTGCTGATGGTCGACCGCACGGCCGAGCTCGAGGCGCTGGGCATCACGCGCCGCGCCGGCGTGTGGACGCGCCTGGTCAGTCACACGCTGAGCCTGCAGGAGCCGGCGTGGCAGGTGCCGGTGCTGTTCCGCGTCGATGTTGACGCCGCGCCGGTGTGGGATTTCTACCGCAGCGGCGACGCCGCCGCCTTGCAGGCCACGCTGGGCCGCGTGCCGCCGTTTCCCCACGCCGCCGAACTGCAGGCCCATCTGGCGCGGCTGGTGGCGCGCAGCGAAGCGCTGCAGGCCCAGCAGCTGCCTTCGCTGCTGCCGCGCCTGCAGTCCGAATGCGCCACGCCGCAGCCGCTGCCCGATCTGCTGGCCGCGTGTTCGCGGGCGCAGGACCGCTGGGAACACCAGGTGGCGGAGCTCGACACGCTGCAGGGCCTGAACCGCGAGCTGGCCTTCCAGGGCTACCCCGACACCTTCCCCAAGGCGCGGCGGGCGCAGCGCCAGATCTCGCTCTACGTCGGCCCGCCCAACAGCGGCAAGACCCACGCCGCCTTCGAGCGCCTGGCGCATGCGGTCGATGGCGCCTACCTCGCGCCGCTGCGGCTGCTGGCGCTCGAGGGGCGTGACCGCCTGGTGGCGCGTGGCGTGCCGTGCTCGCTGCTGACGGGCGAAGAGAACGTGCCCGCCGACGGCGCCCGCGTCGTCAGCAGCACGATCGAGATGGTCAGCACCAACACGCTCGTCGACGTGGCCGTGATCGACGAGGCGCAGATGATCTTCGACGCCAGCCGCGGCTGGGCCTGGACGCAGGCCATCGTGGCCGTGCCGGCGAGCGAGCTGATCATCATCTGCAGCGCCTTCGCGGTGCCGGCGATCGAGAACCTGCTCGGCCTGTGCGGCGAGCGCTGCACGGTGCGCGAATTCGAACGCAAGCAGCACGTCGAGCTGCTGGCGCACGCGGTGCCGATGAATGCGCTCAAGCTCGGTGACGCGGTGGTGGCCTTCAGCCGCCGCGACGTGCTCACGCTGCGGGACGCGATCGCCGCCAACGGCCACCCGGTGAGCGTGATCTACGGCGCCCTGCCGCCCGAGGTGCGGCGCCGCGAGGCCGAGCGCTTTGCGCAGGGCGAGAGCCACATCCTGGTGGCCACCGACGCCATCGGCATGGGCCTGAACCTGCCCATCCGGCGTGTGATCTTCAGCACCCTGACCAAGTTCGACGGCCAGGCCGACCGCACGCTGGATGAATCCGAGGTGCACCAGATCGCCGGCCGCGCCGGTCGCTATGGCATCCACGAAGAGGGCTTCGTCGGCGTGCTCAAGGACGCCGAGCCGGCGGCGCAGCGCGTGCTCAAGGACCTGCTGGCCAAGACGCCGCGCGCGCCGCGCGACTTCAAGGCCCCGGTGGCGCCCAACGGCTGGCACGTCGACACGATCTCATCGCGCCTGCACAAGACGCAGCTGAGCGAGGTGCTGAGCGTGTTCATGCAGCAACTGCGGCTGGACGACGCCCACTTCGCGGTGGCTGAACTCGAGCAGATGCTGGACCTGGCCGAAGAGCTCGACAAGAGCGCGTCGCGCCTGACGCTGAAGGAGCGCTTCATCTACGCCCAGGCGCCGGTGGACATGCGCACCGATGCGCTGGTGCAGGAATTCCTGGCCTGGAGCCATAGTCATTCGCACAGCGGCAGGGCCGGCAGGCCGTGGTTCCTGGACGCCGTGGACGGCCACAGCAAGCTCGAGCGCATGGAGCAGGCGCTGCGCGGCTGCACCTTGTGGTTGTGGCTGGATCTGCGCTTCCCCGGCGTCTACGGCCATGTCGAGGAGGTGCACGCGTTGCGCAGTTCGCTCAACGACGGCATCGAGCGCCAGCTCAAGGGCAAGCGGCCGCTGGCGCAGGTGCGCCAGCAGCGGGCGCGCCGCGCTTAGCGGCGCGCCCGGCCGCGCGGTGGGGCTTCAGCGCCCGTCGCGGTGGCCGCTGCGGTTGTCGTAGCCGTCACGCCAGTCCTGGCCGTCGTGACCGCGGCGCTCGTCGCGCCACTCGCGATGGCCGTGGTGGTCATGGCGGCGGTAGCGGTCGGGGACGCCATCGCCGTTGCGGTCCCAGCGCGGGTTGTAGACGCGGTCATAGCGATTGGGGATGCCGTCGCCGTCGACGTCCCAGCGCGCCGGTTCGCGATACACCGGCGCGTAGCGCGGCACCATCACCACGGGTGCGGGAAAATACACCGGTGCCTGCGAGTACATGGGTGCTTGCGAGTACACAGGTGCTTGCGAGTACATGGGTGCTTGCGAGTACACGGGTGCTTGCGAGTACACCGGTGCGGGTGCGTACGCAGGCGAAGACAGCACCACGCCGCCCTGCACCGGGTAGACGCCGAGCGGCACGCCGATGTTGAGTTGCCACTGCACGTCCACCGGGCCGCGGGCCTGGGCCAGGCCGGCCGACAAGGCGGCGGCCACGGCGAGGGCGGCGAAAGCGATCTTGCGTGTGTTCATGGAATCAGCTCCTGGCTGTGGGTTGTGGCGGGCAGGTGCCCCGTCCTTCCGTCAACGCGCCGGCGGGCAGCGCGGTTCACAAGCCACTTGTGAAGGGCTGTAAAGCCGTCCGCGCGCCAGGCCTGCGGGGCGCAGGGGACAATGCGGCGATGAAAACCCCCGCGCGGCTGCAGGCCCTGGTCGACGAAGGCCTCATCGACAGCGTCGTGCGTCAGTTGATGAGCGGCAAGGAAGCCAACGTCTACGTCGTGCGCTGCGGTGAAGACACGCGCGCGGCCAAGATCTACAAGGAAGCCACGCACCGCAGCTTTCGCCAGGCCGTGGACTACACCGAGAACCGCAAGGTCAAGAACACACGCCAGGCCCGGGCCATGGCGAAGGGCACGCGCTACGGACGCCAGCAGCAGGAGGCGGTGTGGCAAAGCGCCGAAGTCGACGCCCTGCACCGCCTGGCTGCTGCCGGCGTGCGCGTGCCCAGGCCCTACAACTTCGCCGAAGGCGTGTTGCTGATGGAACTGGTGGTCGACGAACATGGCGACGCCGCGCCGCGCCTCAACGATGTGCGATTCACGGCCGAAGCGGCGCGCGCCCACCACGCCACGCTCATCCAGGAAGTGGTGCGCATGCTGTGCGCGGGCGTGGTGCACGGCGACTTGTCCGAATTCAACGTCCTGCTGGCTGCCGACGGGCCGGTGATCATCGACCTGCCGCAGGCGGTGGACGCCGCGGGCAACAACCACGCCCCGCGCATGCTGCTGCGGGACGTGGGCAACCTGCGCCACTTCTTCGGCAGCTTTGCGCCAGAGTTGCTGGCCACCCAATACGGCGCCGAAATCTGGGGACTCTATGAACGCGGCACGCTGCAGCAGGACACGCCGCTGAGCGGACACTACGAGCGCCGTCAAGGTGCCGTCGACCTGAGCGGGCTGATGCGCGAGATCGACGACGCCCGCGACGAGGAATTCGCGCGCCGTGTGCGCATGCAGGCCGCCGCCTGATCCGGCCGTGGACGACGACCTGCGCTGGCACAGCGCCGCCGCCGAACGCAACCAGGGGCCTATCACTGCCCAATTGCAGCGCCTGTTGCCGCCGCGCGGCCTGCTGCTCGAGATTGCCAGTGGCACCGGTCAGCACGCGGCCCATGCGGCCGCGGCTCTGGCGGGCTGGCGCTGGCAGCCGAGCGACGCCGACCCCGGCGCGCTGGCCAGCATCGGCGCCTGGTGCCGCGGTGTGCCTGGGGTGCTGCGGCCGCTGCCGCTGGACGTGATGGCCAGCGCCTGGCCCGGCGTGCCGGCCGCCGTGGACGCGATCTTCTGCGCCAACCTGATCCACATTGCGCCCTGGCCGGTGTGCCCCGCGCTGATGCAGGGCGCCGCCAGGCATCTGTCGCCAGCGGGCCTGCTCGTGTTGTATGGGCCTTACCTCGAGGCCGGCGTGCCGACCGCACCCAGCAACGAGGCCTTCGATGCCGACCTGCGCAGCCGCAACCCGGCCTGGGGCCTGCGCCGGCTGGACGCGGTGCTGGCCGCTGCGCATGACGCCGGCCTGCGGTGGCTGGAGCGCCAGGCGATGCCGTCCAACAACCTGATGCTGGTGTTCAAGCCAGCGGGTCAGGCTCGCTTGGCGGCGTAGCCTTCGGCCTGCAGCCAGGCCGTGATGCGTTCGGTGTGGTCGCCTTGCACTTCGAGCACGCCGTCCCTCACTGTGCCACCGGCTCCGCAGGCGCTGCGCAGGCGCTTGCCCAGCTTCGCCAGAGCCGCGTCGTCCAGCGCCAGTCCGCGCACCAGCGTCACCGCCTTGCCGCCGCGGCCCTTGGTTTCGCAGCTCACGCGCGCCACGCCATCGCCGCGGGGCTGCACACGCGCCTGGGCAGCGCAGGCGCAACGGCTCACGGGCTGGCGGCACTGCGGGCACATGCGGCCGCCGTCGGTGGAGTAGACGAGTCCGCCGGACTCGGGCTTGCTGGGGTTCATGAACGGATCCTGATGGCTTGCGATGATGCCAAAGGGTTCCAGCGGCCCGTCTGCCTCGGCGTCGAGGCTCAGGCGTCGGTGCGGCCCGGGCGCAACAGGTTGGGCCACAAGCGATCCAGTCGCAGTACCTGCATCTTGATGCGGTAGTCGATGTCGGCGGCCTGGCTCTCGACCATGGCTTCGATCTGCGAGCCCAGGGTGTCGGCGGGCAGCCCCAATTGGGCCACGGCATCGGCGCCGTCGAAGCTGATCTGCGCGCCGGCGTTGCGCACGATGCTCAGCATGGCCGAATTCTCACGTGCGAGGTGGATGGCCATCGAGTGCGCACCGCGGTTGCGGGCGTGCGTGACCGCGTGGTGAAAGAGGCGGCTGCCGATGCCTCGACCCCGCTGCTGCGGGTGCACCGAGACGCCGAACTCGGCCAGGCCGCCATCGCCATCGAAGGCCAAGTGGGCCATGGCGCCGAGGACCAGACGATCGTCGAAGACCCCGAACACCTCGTCGCGCGAAAAGTCCAGATGCTGCGCGTAGTGTCTGATCTGGTCGTCACTGGCCACGTGGCCGAAGCGCAGGTGGCGGTCGGCGGCGTCCAGCGCCAGCAGGTGGTCCGTCACGCGGTCGTGGTGGTGCTCGGCCAGCGTGCGCACGGGAGTCCAGCGCCAAGGCTTGGCTGCGGGCGGTGCGCCCCTGGGCAGGGCGGATTCCAGATGTTCGGTCTGCGAGGTCAAGGCGGGTCTCCCCAAGGTACAACGGTTGGCATCCTAGCCGACAAATCTAGGGTTTACCCTCAAGTTCGCAAATGACTCGGATCGGCGCGCGCTGAGTCAGGCGTCAGTGCCAGTATTTTCCAATCCAGGTATGAGCCTGAAGCGGGCGTGATGTGAGGCTGTTCGGTGGTTGAGTTGATCTGGCCAAAGAGCGCAGTCTATCGAGCCGCCGGTTTGCCGAGTTTTTATTCATGAGGCCCCTGCCAGGCCG
>JANMVM010000080.1:0-37334 GCA_031392695.1 Rubrivivax sp. | reverse complement strand
CCCGCACATCGACGTCGAAGCGTGCACCCGGCTCGGCGTGGCGGTTGCCGAGGGCGTCGGCTCGCCGATCGCGCCGGCCGAACTGACTTGGGCGCTGATCATGTCGGCGATGCGGCGACTGCCGCAATACATCGGCAACCTCAAGCACGGGGCCTGGCAGCAAAGCGGCCTCAAGGCGGCGTCGATGCCGCCCAACTTCAGCATCGGCATGGTGCTGCAGGGCAAAACGCTGGGCATCTGGGGCTACGGCAAGATCGGGCAGCTCGTGGCCGGCTACGGTCGCGCCTTCGGCATGCAGGTGATGGTCTGGGGTGGCGAGAACTCGCGCGAGCGCGCCCGCGCCGACGGCTGCATTGCAGCCGAGTCCTGCGAGGCCTTCTTCGAGCACTGCGACGTGCTCTCGCTGCACCTGCGCCTGACCGACCAGACGCGCGGCATCGTGCGCCTGGACGCGCTGTCGCGCATGAAGCCCACGGCGCTTCTGGTCAACACCTCGCGCGCCGAGCTACTGGAAGACAACGCGCTCGTGGCCGCGCTCAACCGCGGTCGCCCCGGCATGGCCGCGATCGACGTCTTCGAGAGCGAGCCCATCCTGCAGGGCCACCCGCTGCTGCGGCTGGAAAATGCCGTCTGCACGCCGCACATCGGGTATGTCGAGCAGGACAGCTACGAGCTGTACTTCGGCGCCGCCTTCGACAACGTCATCAACTTCATCCACAACACGCCCAGCAACCTCGTCAACCCCGAAGCGCTGAAGGTGCTTCGTTGAGCGCAGCGCGGTGAAAGACCGGCGATGAGTCTGCAGGGCGCCAGCCGCGCGCTGCTGGCGGGCAACTTTGCCATCGGTTGCGGGGTCATGGTGACGGCCGGCTCGCTCAACGATCTGGTGACTTCGCTGCAGGTCAGCGTGGCCGCGGGCGGGCAGCTGATCAGCGTCGCCGCCGCCGCCATGGCCGTTGGTGCACCGGCGCTGGCCGTGCTGTGGGGCGGCGCCGACCGTCGCCGGCTGCTCACGCTGGCCTTGCTCTGGTACGCCGCGGGCCACGCGCTGAGTGCGCTCATGCCCAGCTACGGCGCGCTGCTGCCGGTGCGGGCGCTGGCGGTGCTGGGGGCGGCTGTGTTCACGCCGCAGGCCGCCGCGGCCATCAACGTCATGGCGCCGCCGGCCGACCGCGGGCGCGCCATGACCTTCATCTTCCTGGGCTGGTCCATCAGCTCGGTGCTGGGCATGCCGCTGCACGCCTGGATCGGCGAGACCTTCGGCTGGCGCTGGGCCTTCGGCCTCGTGGCGCTGCTCAGCGCCGGCGCCGCGCTCGCCGTCTGGCGCACGGTGCCGGCCGGCGTGCGTCCGGCGCCGCTGTCGCTGCGCGGCTGGGGCAGCGTGCTCAGCCATCCGCTGCTGATGGGGCTGGTGGCGATCACCGTGCTCAGCAGCGCGGGCCAGTTCACGCTCTTCACCTACTTCGCGCCCTACTACCGTCGTGTGCTGGGGGCCGGACCCGAGGCGGTGAGCTTCCTCTTCCTGTGGTTCGGAGCCTTCAGCCTGGTGGGCAACCTGCTGCTCACGCGCTGGATCAACCGCCTGGGCGCGGCGCGCTGCGTCAATATCGGTCTGCTGCTCATCACGCTGACCCTGCTGGCCTGGCCCTGGGCCCGCAACGTCGGGCTGATGGCGATGATCATCATGCCCTGGGCCCTGGGGGTGTTCTCGTCCAACTCGGCGCAGCAGGCGCGCGTGTCGGCCAGCGCGCCGGGCTTTGCGCCGGCGCTGCTGGCGCTCAACACCTCGGCCATCTATGTCGGCCAGGCGGTGGGCGCGGCCACCGGCGGTGCCATCCTCACCGCTTCGGGATTCGGCTCGCTGCACGGGGCCGCACTCGGCTTCATGGCGCTGGCGCTGATCCTGAGCGTGTGGCTGGGCCGGCGCATGCGCCACCAGGTGGTGCATGCCTGAAGCGGCCAAGGCCCACCCCGCCGGTGCGCTGGCCCGTCCGGCCTCACCCGCGGCGTTGTTGCGGGCCTTCAGCCGGCTGGCGCTGCAGGGCTTCGGCGGCGTGCTGCCGGTGGCCCAGCGCGAGCTCGTCGACCGCCTGCAATGGCTCACGCCGGAGGAGTTCCTGGAGCTGCTCTCGCTGTCGCAGGTCCTGCCCGGGCCCAACATCATCAACCTGGGTCTGATCCTGGGCGATCGCTGTTTCGGCTGGCGCGGCGCGCTGGCGGCGCTGGCAGGCCTGTTGCTCGCTCCGCTGGGCATCGTCCTGCTGCTGGCCGTGGCCGTAGCGCACTGGCGCGATGTACCGCAGGTGGCCGGCGCGCTGCGCGGCATGGGCGTGGTGGCAGCCGGCCTCGTGCTGAGCACCGCGGTCAAGCTCGCACCGGGCCTGTGCCGCAACGTGCTCGGCCTGCCGGCCGCGACGGCCTTCGTGCTGCTCACGGGCCTGGCCATCGGCGCCCTGCGCTGGCCGCTGGCGATCGTGGTGCTGGTGCTCGGCGTGGCAGCGGTGGCACTGGCCTGGTGGCGCCTCGGGCCACAGGTGCCGGGATGACCGCCCCAAGCACCCTGGGCGCCCTGGGCACCCTGTTCTGGGGGCCGCTCGGCCTGGGCGCAGCAGACTGGTTGCAGCTGTTCTGGCACTTCATGACCCTGTCGCTGCTGGCCGTGGGTGGCGCTATCACCACCGTGCCCGACATGCAGCGCTTCGTGGTCGGCCAGCAGGGCTGGCTGTCCGACGCGCAGTTCAATGCCTGCGTCGCCCTGGGCCAGGCGGCGCCGGGGCCCAACGTGCTGTTCGTGGCCATCATCGGCTTCAACGTCGGCGGCCTGGCCGGCGTGGTGGCGACGATGGCCGGCACCCTGCTGCCGTCGGCGACGCTGGCGCTGGCAGCGTCGCGCTGGGGCGAGCGCAACCGGCACTCGCGCGGGCTGCGCGCATTCACCGCGGGGCTGGCGCCCTTGACCATCGGTCTGCTGGCAGCCACGGGCTGGATCCTGCTGCAGCCCGTGGGCTGGCGCTGGGGTGCGCTGCTGCTCGTCGCTGGCACGCTGTGGCTCATGCTGCGCACCCGTCGCAGCCCGCTGTGGGCGATGGCCTTCGGCGCTGCGGCCGGCGTTGCGGGTTGGGTCTGAGCGTGGCGTTGGCACGCATCGTCGCCGACAAGTCGCGCTTGCGCTGGGCAGTGGCCCTGGTCGCGGCGGCAGCCGCCGCCTACCTGGCCGTGCTGGCCCTGCTGTGGTGGAAGCAAGAGGCGCTGCTCTTCCAGCCGCAGGTGCTGCCGGCCGGGCACCGCTTCGATGCCGCGCCCGATGTCGTCGAAACCTGGGTCGAGGTGCCCGGCGCGCGCCTGAACGCACTGCACCTGCGGCTGCCCCGGCCCGCGGGCGTGGTCTTCTTCCTGCACGGCAATGGCGGCAGCCTGCAAAACTGGTTCGTCAACCTCGACTTCTACCGCAGCGCCAACTTCGACCTCTTCATGCTCGACTACCGCGGCTACGGCAAGAGCGGTGGCCACATCGAAAGCCAGGCCCAGCTGCAAGCCGACGTGCGGGCGGCGTGGCAGAGCCTGGCGCCGCGCTATGCGGGGCTGCGCCGCGTCATCCTGGGCCGTTCGCTGGGCACGGGGCTGGCGGCGCAACTGGCGCTCGAGGTGCAACCCGAACTGACGGTGCTGGTCTCGCCCTACAGCAGCATGCTGGCGCTGGCGCAACAGCACTACCCCTGGGTGCCCGCCACCGTGCTGCGCTACCCGCTGCGCACCGACCAGGCGCTGCCCGGCGTGCGCGGCCCGGTGCTGCTGATCCATGGCGAGCTCGACACGCTGATCGCGCCGGCCAGCAGCCAGGCCTTGCTGCTTCGCGCACCACAGGCCCGGCTCGTCATCGTGGCCGGCGCCGGCCACAACGACCTGCAGCGCTTCGGCGCCTACGGCGACGCCCTGGCGCAGGCGCTGCGGGCGCTGCAGCCGCTGCGGCCTTGAAGCGGACTCAGGGCGCTGCGGCCCTGAAGCGGATTCAGGGCGCTGCGGCGCGGCGCTGGCGCAGCGCCTCGAACAGGCACACCCCCGCGGCGACACTGACGTTGAGGCTTTCCACCGCGCCCTGCATCGGGATGCGCACCAGCTCGTCGCAGGTGCGCTGCGTGAGCTGGCGCAGGCCCGAGCCCTCGGCCCCCAGCACCAGCGCCAGCGGGCCCGTGAGGTCGATGTCGTAGAGCGTGCGCTCGGCGTCTTCGCTGGTGCCGATGACGCGGATGTCGCGGTCCTTGAGTTCGCCCAGCGTGCGCGCCAGGTTGGTGACCATCAGGTAGGGCACGGTCTCGGCGGCACCGCTGGCCACCTTGGCGACGGTGGCGTTGAGGCCCACGGCGTGGTCCTTGGGTGCGACCACGGCATGCGCACCGGCGCCGTCGGCCACGCGCAGGCAGGCGCCCAGGTTGTGCGGGTCGGTGACGCCGTCGAGCACCAGCACCAGCGGCGCGCCCTGCACCTCGTCCAGCACCTCGTCCAGCGAGTGCCGCAGGGCCAGCGGCGCGACGCGCGCCACCACGCCCTGGTGGCGCGGCGTGCCACCGAGGCTGGACAGGCGCTCGCCGTCGCTGTCCACCACCTTGACGCCAGCGTCCTGGGCGCGCTGCACGAACTGGCGCATGCGGGCGTCGCGCCGCGTCGTGTCGACATGGATCTCGATGATCGAGGCCGGCGCGGTCTTCAGCCGCACCGTGACGGCATGGAAACCGAACAGCACTTTGGTACTCACTGGCGCCACCTCTTTATCGTGCACGGCGGATGGGCCCGGGGGGGGCGGCGGTGCGGGTTCAAGGGCGCCGATCGTAGCCGCTCCAGTCGAGCCGCGAAGACACGCTGCAGCCCCCGCTTCACCACCAGCCGAGGCTGCGCCCGCCCATCAAGACGCCGATGAGCAGCGGCTGATGCAGCATGTAGAAGGTCAGCGACCAGCGTCCGAGCGTGGCCCAGGGGCGCAGCGCTGCGGGCAGCGGCCCGGCCAGCACGCCCGGCCGCCGGCGCAGCAGCCATTGCCCGGCGGCCAGGCCCCACAGCACGACCCCGAGCCAGGGCAGCACAGGCACGTAGTCCTCGGTGATCGGCTTGTGCGTGACGAGGCCGATCCAGTTCAGCGCCGGGTGGTCGACGAGCGGCAGCTGCAGCCAGCGCGGCAGCACCAACGCCAGCGCTCCCAGCGGCCACAGCCCCGCGCCGAGCGGCGCGGCCAGGCGGGCGAGGATCAGCATCACGGCAATCCCGTGCAGCACGCCGAAGCTGATCCAGCTGCGCGGGAACATGAGCGCCGAAGCAGCGCTGACCAGCAGCGCACAACCCGCCACCTGCGCCCAGCGGCGCCAGAAGCGCGGCCAGCCCTGGCCGGCCTGCAGTGCCAGTGCCTGGCCGACGCCGGCGCAAAACAGGAACAGGCTCACGATGCAGGTGCGCTGCGTCGTCCACAGCACGTCGCGGTTGAAGTTCTGCCGCGGATCGAGCAGGCCCAGGTGGTTGAGGTCGAAACCGAAATGAAAGGCCGCCATCCAGACGATGGCCAGCGCGCGCAGCGCGTCCAGGCGGTCGAAGCGCGGCCCGTTCAAGACGTCTTCTCGTAGACGTCGGTGAAGCGCTGGCCGTCCCAGGCGTAGAGCAGGTAGGCCGCGTGCACGCAGCCGCTGGCCCCGCGCGGCTTGAACAGGCCCACGCACTGGCCACGCTCATGGCGCACGCTACGGTAGACCACGCCGGCCGAGCCGGCGCCATGCAGCCGCGCGCCCAGCGACTGGGCCACGGCGTAGGCGTCGCGGTCGTAGACGGCTGCGTCGACGCAGCCCGCGGGCCGCAGGTCGTGCAGGCGGGCGTCGATGGCGACGCTGTACAGGCGCATCGGCAGATGCATCGGCGGCTGCGCCGTGGCGGCCAGGAAGCGGCCGTGGTGGTGGCGCGTCTCGGCCACCGCTGTGGCCCGCTCGTGCGCGGCGTAGAACACCCCATGCCGGCCGGCCGAGAAACGGCTGCCCAGCACATTGAGGTGCGTGAAGGCGGCCATGATCGGCCCGCTGCCCGGGCCGTAGACGCGCTCGTGGCGCGGCACTCGCTCAACGTGGCCGAGTTCGTCGCGGGCGCGCTCGTTGCTGAGTGCCTCGAGCGCGTAGAGGGCGTCGAAGTCGTCGGCGTCGGCGACGCGGTCGAACAGGTTGATGGCCGGGTAGCGCGTGGGCACGATGCGGCAACCCTGCTGCCAGCGCACGCGGCGAAGGGCCAGGCCGTCGATGCCGGCGCCGGCGGGCCGGGGCCCGACGCCGCCCAGGCTCAGGACCAGCCCCCGCCCCGCACGCCGTCGAGGTAGCGCCGCACCAGGTTCAGGTCGCTGACGTTGCCAGCCAGCATGCGCGACAGCGCGCTGCGGCCGCCGAAGGGTGCCGCGTTGTTGGCCTGGCGCACCCAGGCATCGGCCGCGGCAGCATCAGGCAGCAGGATCTGCAAGCCCTTGTAGATGCCCAGGATGTTGGACAGGCGCTCCAGCGTATCGCGCGTCAACGCGGCCTTCTCGGGCTGCTTGCGCCAGGCGAAGAAGGTTGAGCGCGGCGGCTCGCCCAGCAGGGCCAGTTGTTCGTCGACGCTCAGGCCCCAGGCCTGGGCGATGCGCGCGAAGGCGCGCAAGCCGGCCGCCGCCAGCTTCTCGGGCGCCACCGCAGCGGCGCTTTCGGGCTTCAGGACGGCGCTCATGGCATGAATCCGTGACTGGACATATCGAAGATCATAGTCCAGGGACGAACTCAAGGTCCAGAGCCAGTCAGCGCCAGCGGTGGCCGCTCAGCGCAGGCTCAGCGCGGACTCAACGCTTGGGCGGCCCGCTGCGCGACGCTGCCGGCCGGCCAGCGCCTGGACGACCACCACCGCCACCTGCTCGCGCGCCCGGGCCGGCCGGCCTGGAGCCACCCCCACCGCCGCCCCCCGGTCGTGCCGAGCCGCCGCGGCCGCCGCCGCCGCCACCGCCACCCGGACGCCCGCCACCGCCACCGCCACCATGACGCTGTGTGCCGCCGACGCCGATGGTCATGCGGCCGAGCACGATCGGTTCGGCCTTCTCATCCAGCGGCGGCTCGAAGCCCGGCACTGCCTCACGCGGGATGCTGCGCTTGATGAGGCGTTCGATGTCCCTGACGAAGATGTCCTCGTCCAGGCAGACGAGCGAAATCGCTTCGCCCTGCGCACCGGCGCGGCCGGTGCGGCCGATGCGGTGCACGTAGTCCTCGGGCACGTTGGGCATCTCGAAGTTGACGACGTGCGGCAACTGGTCGATGTCGATGCCGCGCGCGGCGATGTCGGTGGCCACCAGCACCTGCAGCTCGCCGGCCTTGAAGTCGGCCAGCGCCTTGGTGCGTGCGGTCTGGCTCTTGTTGCCGTGAATCGCCATCGCGCTGATGCGCTGGTCGTTGAGGTAGTCGGTCAGGCGGTTGGCGCCGTGCTTCATGCGCGTGAAGACCAGCACCTGGTGCCAGTCGCCGCTCTTGATGAGATGGGCCAGCAACTCCTTCTTGCGCTCACGACCCACCGGGTGGATCTTCTGCGCGATGTTGTCGGCGGTCTGGTTGCGACGCGCCACCTCGATCAACGCCGGCTCGTTGAGCAGCTTGTCGGCCAGGGTCTTGATCTCGTCGCTGAAGGTGGCGCTGAAGAGCAGGCTCTGCTTCTTGGCCGGCAGCACCGCCAGCACCTTCTTGATGTCGTGCACGAAGCCCATGTCGAGCATGCGGTCGGCCTCGTCGAGCACGAAGATCTCGACATGGCTCAAGTCCAGCGTGCGCTGCTGGTGGTGGTCGAGCAGGCGGCCCGGCGTGGCCACCAGGATGTCGACGCCCTTCCGCAGGCGGTCGACCTGGGGCGACATGCCGACGCCGCCGAACATGACCATGCTGGTCAGCGGCACGTGCTTGCCGTAGGTGCGAACGCTCTCTTCGACCTGGGCCGCGAGTTCACGCGTGGGGGTCAGGATCAGGCAGCGGATGGCGACCCGGCCACGCGCATCGCGTTTGCCCGCATTGGCCATCAGGCGCTGCAGCATGGGCAGCACGAAGCCGGCCGTCTTGCCGGTGCCGGTCTGCGCGCCGGCCAGCAGGTCGCCGCCCTTGAGCACGGCGGGAATAGCCTGGATCTGGATCGGCGTGGGGGTTTCGTAACCGTGTTCGCGCACAGCACGAAGCAACGGCTCGGCGAGGCCGAGGTCGGTAAATTGCATTTGAAGGGGCCCGTGGGGCCTTGGTTCGCGGCCTGCTGTCACCCGGGGCGGGTGCACCAGTCGGGTAGGCGCGAGGGGAACGAGGCGTCGGAATCGACCGCGCCGCGATGACTGGATGCCACGGCGCTGCCCGCATTCTAAGGCATTGGCATCAGCCGGTGGACCTTCGAGCGCCGCCAAGCCCGGGCCATCCGGTCGATCCTCGGCGCTCGATGTGCAGTCACTGGCAGCCCCGGTTTTGCTGCCACGGGCCCTGCGGCCGCGGCAGTCCGGGATAATCGTGGGTTCCGCCTCTTGTAACCAGACCCTATCCCGCCATGGCTCAATACGTCTTCACCATGAACCGCGTCGGCAAGATCGTGCCGCCAAAGCGGCAGATCCTGAAGAACATCTCGCTGTCCTTCTTCCCCGGCGCCAAGATCGGCGTGCTCGGGGTCAACGGCTCGGGCAAGAGCACACTACTCAAAATCATGGCCGGCGTCGACAAAGAGTACGAGGGCGAAGCCGTGCCAATGCCGGGCCTGAACATCGGCTACCTGCCGCAAGAGCCGCTGCTGCCTGCAGACAAGACGGTGCGTGAGGTGGTGGAAGAAGGCGTGGGCGGCGTGCTGGCCGCCAAGAAGCGTCTGGACGAGGTCTACGCCGAGTACGCCGAGGAGAACGCCGACTTTGACAAGCTGGCCGCCGAACAGGCCGAGCTCGAAGCCGTGATTGCCGCCGCCGGCAGCGAGAACACCGACCTGCAGCTCGAACTGGCCGCCGACGCGTTGCGCCTGCCGCCCTGGGACGCCAAGATCGGCCTGCTGTCGGGCGGTGAGAAGCGCCGCGTCGCGCTGTGCCGCCTGCTGCTGTCCAAGCCCGACATGCTGTTGCTCGACGAGCCCACCAACCACCTCGACGCCGAGAGCGTCGAATGGCTGGAGCACTTCCTGCAGCGCTTCCCAGGCACCGTGGTGGCGATCACCCACGACCGCTACTTCCTGGACAACGCAGCCGAGTGGATCCTGGAGCTGGACCGCGGTGCCGGCATCCCCTGGAAAGGCAACTACTCCGACTGGCTGGAGCAAAAGGAAAAGCGCCTCGAGGTCGAGCAAAAGAGCGAAGACGCGCGCATGAAGGCCATGAAGGAGGAGCTCAAGTGGGTGCGCTCCAACGCCAAGGCGCGGCAGACCAAGAGCAAGGCGCGCCTGGCGCGCTTCGAGGAGCTGAGCGACGTCGAATACCAGAAGCGCAACGAGACCAACGAGATCTTCATCCCCGTGGCCGAGCGCCTGGGCAACGAGGTGATCGAATTCGTGGGCGTGAGCAAGAGCTTCGGTGACCGGCTGCTGATCGACAACCTGAGCTTCAAGGTGCCCGCCGGTGCCATCGTGGGCATCATCGGCCCCAACGGCGCCGGCAAGTCGACGCTGTTTCGCATGCTGCAGGGCGTCGAGAAGCCCGATTCCGGCGCCGTCAAGATCGGCAAGACGGCGCAGCTGGCCTTCGTCGACCAGAGCCGCGAAAGCCTGGACAACGACAAGACCGTCTGGCAGGACGTCTCAGGCGGCCTGGACAACATCATCGTCGGCAAGTTCGTGATGCCCAGCCGCGCCTACCTCGGTCGCTTCAACTTCAAGGGCAACGACCAGCAAAAGCAGGTCGGCAGCCTGTCGGGCGGTGAACGCGGCCGCCTGCACCTGGCCAAGACGCTGGCCAAGGGCGGCAACGTGCTGATGCTCGACGAGCCGTCCAACGACCTCGACGTGGAAACCTTGCGCGCGCTGGAGGAAGCGCTGCTCGAATTTGCCGGCAGCGCGATGGTCATCAGCCACGACCGCTGGTTCCTCGACCGCATCTGCACCCACATCCTGGCCTGCGAGGGCGACTCGCAATGGTTCTTCTACAACGGCAACTACCAGGAGTACGAAGCCGACAAGAAGAAACGTCTGGGCGAGGAAGGCGCGCGGCCCAAGCGCGTGCGCTTCAAGCCGATCCACTAGGCTGGCGCGCAGCGTGGTGTGCTGCGCGCTTGGCGCCCGGCACGGCGCGCACGATCGGCGCACAATGAGCTGTCGATGATTTGGCGCCTGGCGCCCGGCGGCCGAATGTTCACGACTCCACCTCCCTTCCCTGCGACCCGGCTGCTGGTGGCCCTGGCGCTGTTCGTGAGCCTGTCGGGCTGCGAGCAACTGCCCCGCAACGACGAGAAATCGACCAAGGCGCCCGAGGTGCTTGCCAAGCCCGCGGCCACGCCGCCGGCAGCGACAGCGGCAGCGCCAACGGGGCCGGGCGCGGCCGCCTCGGGTTCTGCCAACGGCGCGCGGCCGACCAGCGGCTTCGCAGGCACCCCGCCCACACCCGGCACGCCGCCCCCCTTTGCCACCGTGGTGCGCGAGGCCCGGCGCATCGACGGGCCCCTGACGCTGTGGCAGAAGGAGGACAAGGTCTGGATCGAGCTGCTGCCCGAGCAGTTCGGCAAGCCTTTCCTGCTCTCGCCCAAGATCAAGGACGGCATCGGCGAGGCCTTCGTGCTGGGCGGCCTGATGGCCTACCCGGTCAACGGCGCCGGCGGCGTGCAGGTGGTGGAGTTCGTGCGCGTGCACAGCCAAGTGCGGCTGCAGGCCCGCAACACCGACGTCACCGCCAAGCCGGGCACGCCCGAAGCGCGTGCGGTGGCCAGTTCCTATTCGCACAGCCTGCTCGGCGCCACGCCCGTGGCCAGCCTGCCCCATCCCGACCGCAAGAGCGTGCTGATCGAGGCCAACGGCATCTTCCTGTCCGACCTCATGGGCGTGGGCATGATGCTGCAGCGCGGGCTGCGCCAGGGCTACGGCCTGGACCGCGCCAACTCGGTCATCACCGCCGTGCGGGGCTCGGATGCGGCCACCATCATCGAGACTCAGAACCACTTCTACACCGGCAGTGTGGGCGTGCCGGGCCTGGGCGCGCCGCCCGGCGCTCCGATCCCGCTCATGCCGCGCTTCCTGCCCGACGCTCGCAGCTTGCTGGTGGGGCTGCATTTCTCGATCTCGCCGCTGCCTGAGGTGCCGATGACGCCACGCCGCGCCGACCCGCGCCTGGGCCTCTTCACCAGCACCGTGCTCGATTTTTCCAACGACCTGCCGATGTCGCCGCGGCAGCGCTACGTCAACCGCTGGCGCATCGAGAAGAAGGATCCGGCCGCCGAGATGTCCGAGCCGGTCAAGCCCATCACCTTCTGGATCGATCGCAACGTGCCGCTGATCTACCGCGAGACGGTGCGCGCCGCGGTGCTGGAGTGGAACAAGGCGTTCGAAAAGGTCGGCATCAGTGGCGCCCTCAAGGTCGAGCAGCAGGCCGACGACGCCAAGTTCGACACGCTCGACTTCGGCTACCCGTCAGTGCGCTGGATGATGAACGCCGACCCGGTGTTCGGTGCCATCGGCCCGAGCCACGTCGACCCGCGCAGCGGCGAGATCCTGGACGCCGACATCGCCTTCGAAGGCATGTCCGCGCGCAGCGTGCGCACCCTGCGCTCGCAGGTGCTGCGCTCGCAGGCCGCGGGCGCTGCCGAGGCCCCGCTGTCGTTTGCGCAGCCCTTTACGCCGCCCGCGGGCACCGAGATGCCGGCGGAGTTTGCGCGCTGCATGCACGGCGCCCTGGCCGCAGAACAACTCGGTTATGCGCTGGACGTTATGGAAGCGCGCGGAGAGCTCGATCCCGACGGCCCGATTGCGCGACAGTTCGTGCAGGACTACGTCAAGGAAGCCATCATGCACGAGGTCGGCCACGCCCTGGGCCTGCGGCACAACTTCCGCGCCTCTCGCGCCTACTCCGAAGCCCAACTCGCCGACGCCGAGTTCACGCGCGCCCATGGCACGGCGGGCTCGGTGATGGAATACAACGCCGTCAACCTGCCGCGACCCGGGCAGACCGGCGGCATGCCTTTCCACACCGCACTCGGCCCCTACGACTACTGGGCCATCGAGTACGCCTACAAGCCGATGCCTGCCGGCAGCACGGCCGAGGCCGAGCGCGTCGAGCTGCAACGCATCGCGGCGCGAAGCAGCGAACCGATGCTGGCCTTCGGCACCGACGAAGACAACTTCGTCGGCCTCGACCCCGAAACCATCCAGCTCGATCTGGGCAACGACCCGCTGGCTTTTGCCAGCAAGCGGCTGGACATCGCGCGCGACCTCTTCCGCCGCCAGGAAACCCGCGTCCTGCCGCCTGACCGCGACTACGCCGTGCTGCGCCGTTCGATCAGCTACGCCATCAATGACGCCACGCGCGCCATCGGCGTGCTGGCGCGGCAGATCGGTGGCGTGCGCACGCTGCGCGACTATCCCGGCAGCGGCCGGGAGCCCCTGGTCCCGGTCTCGGCGCAGGTGCAACGCGAGGCGCTGGACCTCATCTCGCGCGCCGTGCTGGCGGCCGATGGGCTGAGCCTGACACCGGCGCTGCAACGCCGCATGGCGCCCGACTTCCTGGATCGTGCCGAGGGCGCCGTGGCCACCGACTTTTCGGTGCAGCAGCGGCTACTCGACCTGCAGCGCGCGGTGCTCAACTACCTGCTCAGTGACGTCATAGCCACGCGCATCCTCGACAGCCTGGCCAAGTTCGACAAACCTGCTGAAGCTTTCCAGCTCGGCGAGCTGTACCAGCACTTGACGGCCGACGTGTGGAGCGAACTGGGCACCACCGGCAGCATCAGCTCGGCGCGACGCGACCTGCAGCGTGACCACGTCAACCGCCTGTCCCTGGCGGTGGTGCGGCCCACTGGTACCGGGCGCGCCGACGTGCGAGGCCACATGCGCGAGCAGGCCCGTTCGCTGTTGGCCCGGCTGGACGGGGTGCTGGCCAAGCGCGGCGGCGCGAGTCTGGATGCCGGCACCCGAGCCCACCTGGCCGACAGCGCCGACACCTTGCGCCAGGCCCTGGCGGCCACGATCCAGCGCCAGGCGCTGTAAGCGCGCGGCACGCCGCCGAGGGCCTCGTCCTCCTCCTCCTCGGCAGCAGCTGGCGGCCAAGGCGCGACAGGATGCATATCATGCGTACCTGCTCAAACCCGAGGACCGCCCCATGCATGCCTGGCTTTGCGAAACCCTGGACGGCGTCGATGCGCTGCAATGGCGCGAACTGCCCACCCCCGAGCCCAAGCCCGGTGAGGTGCGCATCGCGATCAAGGCTGCGAGCCTGAACTTCCCGGACCTGCTGATCGTCCAGGGCAAGTACCAGTTCAAGCCGCCACTGCCCTTCGTGCCCGGCTCCGAATTCGCCGGCGTGGTCGAAGCCGTCGGCGCCGGCTTGACGCACCTCAAGATCGGCATGCAGGTCGCAGTCATCGCTGGCACCGGCGGCTTCGGCACCCACGCCTGCGTCAACGCGGCACAGGTGCTGCCGCTGCCGCCGGGCTTCGCGATTGCCGACGGCGCTGCCTTCGCCTTCACCTACGGCACCTCGCATCACGCGCTGATCGATCGCGCCCAGCTCAAGGCCGGCGAGACCGTGCTCGTGCTCGGCGCCGCCGGCGGCGTTGGCACGGCGGCGCTGCAGATCGCCAAAGCTGCCGGTGCCAAGGTGATCGCCGCGGCCTCGAGCGACGAGAAGTGCGCCCTGTGCCAGAAGCTGGGTGCCGACGCCACGCTCAACTACAGCACCCAGGACGTGCGCGAAACGCTCAAGACGCTGACCAGCGGCAGGGGCCCGGACATCGTCTACGACCCCGTCGGCGGCGCCCTGGCCGAGCCGGTGTTCCGCTCCATCGCCTGGCGCGGCCGCTACCTGGTGGTCGGCTTTGCCGGCGGTGGCATCCCGGCGCTGCCTTGGAACCTGGCGCTGCTCAAGGGGGCTTCGGTGGTGGGCGTGTTCTGGGGCGACTTCGTCAAGCGCGAGCCCGCGGCCAACGCCGCGGCGCTGATGCAGCTGGCGCAGTGGTACGGCCAGGGCCTGATCAAGCCCGTGCTCGACCGCCAGCTGCCGATGAGCGAGATCCGGGCCGCCTACGAGCGCATGGGTTCGCGCCAGGTGCTGGGCAAACTGTTGCTTGTCAACGCGTAACGGCGTTCTCTTTGGGAGACGTGGCGCGGGCCGGTTCCGCGCTAGCATCAGGTCCTGCTGTCCCCGGAAAGCCAACCTGTGGCCGTCAAGGTACTGATACTCGAAGACAACCCGGTTGCGCGCACCTTTCTGTGCCGCGTGGTGCGCGAGAGCTTCAGCGACGCCATCGTGCTCACTGAGGCCGGTGACTTGGAATCGGCGCGCCGCCACATCTCGCTCACCGGTGGCTCGCAAGGCCTGCACGGGGTCGACCCCTTCAAGCTGATCCTCGTCGACCTTGAGCTGCCCGACGGCAACGGCATGGAACTGCTGGCCGAGCTGACCCACTATCCGGCCACCAAGATCGTCACCACGCTCTACTCCGACGACGACCATCTGTTCCCCGCGCTGCAGTGCGGCGCCGACGGCTACCTGCTCAAGGAAGACCGCTTCGAGGTGCTGGTCGAAGAGCTGCAGAAGATCGTGCGCGGCCAGCCGCCGCTGAGCCCGGCGATCGCCCGGCGGCTGCTGACCCATTTCCGACAGGGTAACGGTGGCGAGGCGCAGGCCTTGGATTCGGGTTTCTCAGCGCCCGCCTTCACCACCAGCAAACCGGTCCCGATCGAAAAGCCGATCGACCACGAGCGCTTGACGCCACGCGAGAGCGAGGTCCTGACCTACCTGAGCAAGGGCTTCACGATCAAGGAGATCGCCAGCCTGATGGGCATCAAGTGGTTCACGGTCAACGACCACATCAAGTCCATCTACAAGAAGCTCAACGTCTCCAGCCGCGCCGAAGCCGCTGTGCTGGCCAGCAAACAGGGCCTGGTGTGACGGCCAGAGCTGTCGCCGGCCGCTGAGCCGACGCCGAGTCCATGCCCGCCACGGCCACACCCCGGGGCGAAGATTCTGCCTTCGAACCCAGCGCGCTCGAACCCGCCGCGCAGGATCTGACGTCGACGCGCTGGATCGGTTGGCGCAGGCGCACGCTCATCATCGCCGCGCTGCTGGGCTGTCTCGGCCTCTTTGCAATGGCCCGCTGGCTGGCCGCCACGCCCTACCTGGACGCCCAGTGGAGCAGCAACGCCCACGGTGACCTGGTGCTACAGAGCAGCCCGCTGCCGGCGCTGAGTGGCCTGCAAGGGCGCACGCTCCAGGCCATCGGTGGCGCGAGTGCACCGGCGCAGTCCGTGAACGCGCTGCTGCTGCACCGGTCGCCGCGCTGGCAGGTGCACGACGCAGCTCGTGAGCAGCAGGTCGCCCAGCAAGAGCGTCTGTCCGAGCAGCTGGCAACAGGCACCGTGGAGCTGTGGTTCGAGGGCGGGGCCCGCGTCAGCGTGGCGGCCCAACCGCGTGGCTTCGCAGGCCTGGGCCTGCTCGCAGGGCCACTGGCGAGCCTGGCGCTGCTGTTGTACCTCGTTGCCGCGGTCGTCGTGCTGGCCCGGCCGCACCCGCGCAGCCTGCTCTTCATGGCGATGTCACTGTGCCAGGCGGGCAACCTGTTGTTCATCGCCCTGGAAACCACTCGGGGCCTGGGTCTGCCGGTGGGCGTTTCTGCGCTTGACTTCGACCTGCGTCTGGCGCTCGATGCCTGCACCGGCGCGGCCTTCGTCCACGCCCTGGTCCTGTACCCGCACCGTTTGCCACGGGCCCGCACCGTCGCCACGGCCAGCTGGGCCGCCACCGGGCTGACGCTGCTGATGGTGCACGTGGGGTGGTTGACCCCGGCCTGGTGGTGGGCCCAGGGCCTGTGCCTGGCCCTGGGGGCGCTGGGTCTCGCCGTGTTGAGCCAATCGCGTCGGGCCGAGCCCAACCCGTACGCCGTTGCGATCCGTCGCTTCGGCATCGTCGCCATGGCCACGCTGGTGCTGGTGTCGGCGGCGGTTGCCGCTTCGGCCCAGCTGCCAGGGGTGGCCCATGGCGTGGCCGTGGGCGCATCGGTGGCGTGGTACCTCTTCCTGGCCTCGCTGCTCCTGCTCACGCCCTTTCTGGCGCGCAGCCGCCTGGTGCTACGCGAGTTCGCGCTGCTGGCGGGGATCAGCACGGTGGCCGCTTCAGTGGACCTGCTGTTCGTGGCCGCGTTCTCGGTCGGGCCTTTCACGTCGCTGACGGTGGCGGTCTTCGTCGCCCTGGCGGTGTATGCCGGGGCGCGCCAGTTCCTGCTCAACCATCTGCTGGGCCAGAACATGCTCACCACCGAGCGCATTTTCGACAGCCTGTACCGCGTCGCGCGCGAAGTCCAGGCCCACCCCTCGCGCTACCCGCAGTTGCTGGGCCAGTTGCTGCGCGAGCTGTTCGAGCCGCTGGAGCTGGTGGCGGTGAACCGGGTGCCGGCCCGCACCCGGTTGGTGGCCGGGGGCTCGGCTCTGCTGGTGCCGGTGGGCAGCGCCGACGACGGGTCGCTGCCGGCCATCGCCCTGCTGCTGCGCTCTGCCCAGCGTGGGCGACGGCTGTTCAGCCCCGACGACGCGCGTCTGGCCGACCGCGTGGTGGAGCAACTGGGCCGTGCCGTGGCCTATGACCAGGCCGTGGAGCGGGGCCGGCACGAAGAGCGCCTGCGCATCGCGCAGGACCTGCACGACGACATCGGCGCGCGCCTGCTCACGCTGATGTACCAGGCGCCATCGCCCGAGATGGAGGACTACATCCGACACACGCTGCAGGACCTGAAGACCTTGACCCGGGGCCTGGCGGCGTCGGAGCACCGCCTGTCGCACGCCGCTGCCGAGTGGAAGACCGACCTCACGCAACGGCTTTCCGCCGCCCGGGCCACGCTGGACTGGACTTTCACCTTCGACGAGGACCTTCGCCTGTCGGTGGTGCAGTGGTCCGCGCTGACACGGGTGTTGCGCGAACTGGTCAGCAACGCGCTCTATCACGGACTTGCCACGCGCATCGAGGTCGCGCTGCGGTTCCAGGGCCCTCATCTGAGCCTGACGGTGGCCGACGACGGCGGCGGCCGCGACCCCCAGTCCTGGTCCCACGGGCTTGGCCTGGGAGGCGTGCGCAAGCGCGTCAAGCTGCTGGGCGGCACGGTGCGCTGGCTCGAAAACAAGCCCTGCGGCATCCTGTGCGACGTGCAGGTCGAGGGGTTCAGCAAGCCGGCGTGATGTCTGCCCGTGTCAACCGGCGTCGGCAGGGGCCGTTGTGAACCCAGGAGCGTCGTGGCGGCGCATCCGGGCACCGCTGATCGAGACCCCCATGACACCCCCGAGTGCTACAAGTGTGAAATCCGAGGACAATAGAGGCTTCGCGTCGACCGGGGCGCCCTTCCCGGCCTCCATCTGCCATGACCACTCGCCGCCCGCCCTCCTCTCCCGAAACCTCCAGCGGACCCAAACTCCGCCAGACCCAGGCCGAGTACACGGCCGCTCGGCCGCACGCCGAGCCCGGGGTCAAGCCCATGATGTCCAGTTCAAAGATGTACGTGTGCATCAAGTGCCACGCCAACTTCAAGACTGGCGATGGCAAGCCCGACCCGCGCTTGCGCGGCCTGGGCCGCTGCAACAACTGCCTGGGCGTGACCGTCACCACGCCTTGACCAATTCCTGCTGATCCTCTCAACCCCAGAACCTGGAGTTCGACTTCCCATGTCCTCAACCAATCGCCGTGTCTTCCTGATGCATGTGGCCGCCTGCGGCTCGGTCTTTGCCGCTGCCGCTGCGCAGGCCCAGGCCGCCAAGGTCGACGAGAAAGACCCGCAAGCCGTGGCGCTGGGCTACGTGGCCGACACCGCAAAGGCCGACCAGAAGAAGTTTCCCAAGCACGCCGGTGACCAAAAGTGCAACAACTGCGCGCTCTATCAAGGCAAGGCGGCCGACGCCGCGGGCGGCTGCCCTTTGTTCGGCACCAAGCAAGTGGCTGCTGGCGGCTGGTGCAGCGCCTGGGCCAAGAAGGGTTGAAACCAAGCCGTCGCACCCGACGGCGAATTCGACCCCGAGCACGCAACGGCCCCGCAGGGGTCGTTTTTCATTTCAGCGCGCCGCCAACAGGCCCACCACCTGCTCGGCGATCGCCATCGACGAGGTCAGCCCCGGCGATTCGATACCGAACAGGTTGACGAGTCCGGCCACGCCATGGCGCGCCGGGCCGTCGACCCGGAAGTCCGGCGCCGCCTCGGCGGGACCGTGGATCTTGGGCCGCACACCGCTGTAGGCGGGTTGCAGTGCGCCCGAAGGCAAGCCGGGCCAGTAGCGGCGGATGGCGGCCTCGAAGGCCAGGGCGCGGCGAGGATCCACCGCGTAGTCGATCTGCTCGGGCGTCTGTGCCGCCAGCCACTCCAGGTCAGGCCCGAAACGCGCCTGGCCGCCCAGATCCAGCGTCAGGTGGACGCCCAGCCAGGCGTCCACGGGTGCCGGATACACAAGACATGAGAATGGCGAAGGCCCGGTCAGCGTGAAGTAGCTGCCTTTGGCCAGATGCTCTTGCGGCACCTGCTCCGGGTCAAGACCCCGGAAGCGGCGCGCGAGTGCGCAGGCATGCAAGCCCGCAGCATTGACCAAGCGCTCGGCTTCAAGCTCGTAGCCGCCATCGACCGAGGCCACCCGCACCACCGCCGGCCGGCCGGCGATGAAGGTCGCGCCGAGCACCTGCGACTGCAGGGCCAGCACGCCGCCGCCGCGCTCCATGTCAGCCTGCAGGGCCAGCATGAACGCGTGGCTGTCGACGATGCCGGTGCTGGGCGACCACAGCGCCTGCGTGCACTGCAGCGCGGGCTCGCGCTCGCGCACCTGGCGCGCGCTCCAGCGCGCCACCGCCACGCCGTTGGCGCACGCGCGGCTGTGCAGAGCTTCCAGCGCCGCGTGCTGGTCAGCTGCGGTGGCCACCACCAGCTTGCCGCAGGCGCGGTGCGGCACACCGTGGCTGGCACACAGCGCGTAAAGCAGCTCCTTGCCCCGCACGCAGAGCCGGGCCTTGTCAGAGCCGGCGCTGTAATAGAGCCCGGCGTGGATGACCTCGCTGTTGCGCGAACTCACGCCTTGGCCGATGGCCGCGGCCGACTCGACCACGATCACCTCGTGCCCAGCAGCCGCCAGCGCACGGCCCACCGCCAGGCCCACCACGCCTGCGCCCACGACCAAGGCGTCGACTCGTTCCATGCTGCTCCTCGTCACCTCGCGCGCGCCGCTCGGGCCATCGCAGTCAAGCACAAATCAAGACAAGCACCGAGGTGCCTGTCGTTCAGTTGTCTGCTGGGGGCCCTGATGGCACTTGACGCTGCGGCTGAGATCCAGGGGTCTGCACGCACCGTTGACCCTGCCCCACTGCTGGCCCCGCTGCACGACCTCGTTCCTGATCTCAACATCGAGGGTGCGTTTGTCCAAGGCGACACGTTGTCCTTACTCCAGCGCGGCAACAGTGGCTCGGCAGTCAACGCACGCATCGACTTGAGCTGGCGCGGTCTGCAACGTTGGCTCGCCGAGGCCGGCCCGGCGCCGAAACCTGCTGCGATCACACGCTTCGCGCTCGGAGCAATCGACGGCGTAGCCCTGTCCTTCACCGATGGCGCGGTGTTGCCTGGAGGCGACTGGCTGTTCAGCGCCGCCGCCGAGGACACCTCGGACATCTACAACGATGGAAGCTGCGCCGGTTCGGCGATCGGACTCGTCGATGCAAGCGGCACGATCCGATTGCTGGAGCGCCTGTCACTGACCTGTGAGGTGGAAGGCATCAGGGCATCGGCCAACTGCGAAACGATCGACCTGTTGCTGGTGACCGATGCCGACGACAGGCGTCCGCCTGCGCTGCTGCTTTCCACGACTTTGCACCGTTGAATGTCGCGCCCCGGGATCAGGTGCCAGTCCGGCCCTTGCTCGTTCTTTCCACGGGACGTTTTGATTGACGCGGCGCATGCACAGGCACGTTCTCGCGGACTTTGTCTCGCCCTGCGGTCGCATCGGTCTGCGCCTGCATCGGGAACTGCTGCGCGTTCAGAGTCTTGGTGAAGTTCTTGGACTGTTTCATGATGGTATGAAGTGGTCAGCGCGATGAAGTCGGAAGGCGTCTAGAGTTCCGCCAGCGCTTGCTCAGCCGGCCGAGGTCAGATCTCTCGACGGCGTGGTGGTGACGATTGGCATCGTGGCCGGGTACTACAGAGCATCATCCAGGCGGCATGCCGTGTCTGTAGGACAGCGCCTCCTCCATCAATGGGTGTCGATGCTCGGACGATCACGTTGAAGGTCAGGTCTGCGGCGCAGGTCCGATCGTCGATTCGTGGCCGGGAATGACCTGTCGTTCGCCGCCGCCGACTGTCAACTCTCAATCTTGAAGCGGCCGTTCAGCGCAGCTCGAACAACCAGCCTGAACGGTGGGCTCTCTGCACGCTGGCGAATGACCGCGTCGGGGGGGCGAATCGCCGGTGCGCGCAGACGGCGTCCCGCAATGCGCGACCGCCTCGGCGGCGGCGCTGGGATCGGCGGTGCCGCACATGGGCGGATCCAGACCGTGGGGCGTGTTGCCGGCACTCTCTCGGCGCGCGGCTTCGACGAACTCAAGCCCGTGGCGACGCATCGCATAGGCCATCACATCGCCGCCCTTCTCGCCGCAGGCCATGCAGACCCAGCCGCCGGTCTCGGTGTTGACGCGCATGGAGTCGCTGCCATCGTGGAACTCGCAGCGGGTTGTCCTCCATTTGCCCGGGCCACGCAGGGCCAGGCCCTCGGCCTCGAAGTAGCTGATCGGGTCGGGCAGGTGATCGCGGATGAAATTACCCATGTTGCACCCCCGTGCGCGCTGCGAAGGCCCGCACGGCCGCCAGGCTCGGGAGCGTCCGGCTCATCGGCCAGCGGCGCGCTTGGCCTTGGCGGCGGCACTTGCCTTCGTTGCGCGTGCTTTCAACGACTCGCCAGCGCTCGTGTTGCTGGCAGCTTGCGCAGCACGCGAGACAAGCCACGCTCGGACGTCCCGCAGGAGCCACCGGGTGTATCGCGATTCCCGTACAACGGCTTGCGGCGCTTCCTTGCGGCGCACCCGGTCGTGCCACTGGCTCAACGAAATACTGCCAGCAGCGGCAGCCGCGGGCCCGTCGATCAACGCCACGTCGGCAAGTGCCAGTGGGACGGGTGGGAGATGAGCTTTCCTAGACATTTGTGACCCCATGCCGATGAGTTTGGATGGTGGCCATCGTGCCGAGGCACGACTCACGAAAAAAGTGGGGTCAGGAATTTCGTGAGTACTTTTTTCGCTTCGACGCCCACAGCAATTTCGGATCGATTCCTAGCTTCTCGGCTTCATCGAATAGCCATAGCCCAACGCCGTGCGTTCGGGTCAGATGCGCCTTCACCAACTTCACAGCGATCGACATGTTGTTTGCCGCGGTCACTTTCATTTTCTCGAACTCCGTCCTGTCGCGCGCACGCGAAAGTCCTTTTGCCTTCAACTTCAGGCCAGCAATGCGAGTCGCCGCCGAAGCCTTGCCACCGAACCTCGATGCAGCAACGAGATACAAGACTGCTTTTTCGAGTGTCATCGACTTCGGGCGGCCAGGTGGCTTGCGCGGCGGCTTGACGGCTACTTTGATCGTGCCGTCGGCAACACCGTTCTTGAGCACCCGCAACAGCTTTGCGTGGAGAGCGCCCTTCCTGTTGTCTGCAAGCAGTTGCGTCGCAACTCCCAATGTCGATTCGTGGCTGGCGTTGGCCCGGTGAACGGACGCCAGTGCGCGCTGCAATTCGTCAAGCAGGTAGAGCGAGAGGTCGCGCCACTGCTCTACGCTCCATTGCTTCTGTGGCGTGTCGTAGAGGCGTCGTATGTGCTCGGGCACGTCACCCTTGTCGTCGCCCGGTTGCTGGTCGGCATGTTCGCCTGGCTTCTGTGTCATGGCACGTACCATCGCATCTCGTCGTTGGCTCTGCCGCGAAACACTGCTACGTGGCCCCAACTACCGCCGCGCCCACCTTCCGCGTGCTGCGATATCTCGGCGCAGTACCAGCTTGCCACCGCCAATGCAGCATGGTGCACCGCTTGCCGGTTGAGGCAACCCGCGCGATCACGACAATGCCCGCAACACACCCTTCGGGTCTCGATCAAAAAGGTTGAGCAACAGCAGCGCCGGACCTTGCGGACTGCGGTCGCCGCGCTCCCAATGCCGCAGCGTCGCCATCGACACGCCGAACCGTGCCGCGAACTGCGCCAGCGTGAATCCCAGCCGGCCTCGCACTTCGGCCACATCGACAGCAGCCGGCCGCCAAACCTTCACGCCGGCCTGCTTGCCTTTGGCGCGGCCGATGGCCTCGTTCAGACCTTGCGTGATGCTCTCGAATACCTTGCCCATGACTTACTCGATCAGCGTTGCCACTCGCGCCAGCACGTCGGCGATCAGTTCGGGCGGCACGGCTTCGATGAACTGCGCGCGTCGCGCTTTCCAGTCCACCGTGCTCACTTGGTTGCACAACACAACGCCATCGGTTTCCAGTCCGGCGCCGGACAGCGAAGCCGTCCAGGCTTGCCCGCGTGCAAAGGCGCCGCCGCGGGTGATCGGGCAGGCCAGCGCCATGCCGAAATGATTGAAGGCTTCGGGCGACAGCACCAGCGCCGGCCGGGTGCCTTGCTGCTCATGCCCGGCGCTCGGGTCGAAGTCCAGGCGGATGATGTCTCCGCGCCGTGGCACGTAGCTCGCGCGCCGAGTTGCCACGGCGCCTTACCAGGCTTCGCGCCCGGCGGGCCGCGCATCGCCCCAGCCCTTGGCCGTGGGCATGTCGCCCGGCTTCATGCCGGCCAGCAACTCGGCCAGCGCGTAGCGCGGGCGCGCGGGTGAAAGCACCAGCCGCCCATCCTCAAGGGTCACTGCCACCGATGCACCGGCAGCCAGCCCCAGCGTGCGCAGCATCTGGCGCGGCAAGGTGACGGAAACCGACCCGCCCACGGCGCGAAGGGTTGCGGTGTGCATTGCGATGTCCTCGGGAGTGGTAGATCGAACGCCGCCATTGTCACACAAAAGTGTGATTGTCGGACTCCGCATGTGGCCACGCCCGGCCATATGGGCTGCCCGTTTCGCGGTCGGTCACGCCACCTTGAAGGGCAGCACCTTTGCGCCATCGCGCAGGGTGCCGAGGTAGTCGGCCCATGTCTGCATCATGCTGCGCCGCTGCGCCAGGTATTGCGCCCGGTCGTAGGCAGCGCCCAGCGGGCCGGCCTTGCCGTGCGCCAACTGGGTCTTGATCCACTCGGGATCGATCTCGGGCAGCCGCTCGGCAATGATCGTGCGCGCCGTCGAGCGAAATCCATGGGCCGTCATCTCGTCGGGGCCGAAGCCCATGCGTCGCATGGCCGCATTCATCGTCACGTTGCTCATGGGGCGCCCTCTGCTGCGCTGGTTCGGAAAGCAGTACAGGCCGGCCCCGGTCAACGGCTGCAATTCGCGCAGCGTCTCAACGGCCTGGGTTGCCAGTGGCACCACATGCGCCGCGCCCGTGGCCTTGGCCTGCCTGGTGCGCTTCATGTCCTCGCTCGGGATCGTCCAGGTACCGGCGTCGAGGTCCAGGTCGGGCCAGCGCATCGCCAGCACGTTGCCGGGCCTCTGGAACACCAGCGCGGCCAGCTTCAACGCAGCCCGTGTTGCGGGATGACCGCCGTAGCTCTCGATCGCGCGCAACAACTCGCCCAGCTAGAGCGGGTCGGCAATCGCGGCGTAGTGCCGCTTGATCGGGTGTGCCAGCGCTTCGCGCAGGTCGGGCACCGGGTCGCGCTCTGCGTGGCCCGTGGCGATGGCGTAGCGGAACACCAGCCCGCAGGTCTGCTTGACCCGGTGCGCTGTGTCCTGCGAGCCGCGCGCCTCGATCTTGCGCAGCAACTCCAACACCATTGGCGCCGAGACGCTGGCGATCGGCTTGCTGCCGATCCACGGGAAGACATCGGTTTCCAACTGGATGCGGCTGCGCCTGGCGTATCCCACGCTGACCTTGGGCCCGTGAACCTGAGCCAGCCACTCGCGCGCCACCTGCTCGAAGCTGCCGATGGCGGCCTGGCCAGCGTCAGCGCGGCGCTGGTTCTCGCGCTCGCGGTCGGTCATGGCCTTGCCCGCCTTGCGTTCGTCGCTGGGGTCGGTGCCGGCGGCCACCAGCCTGCGGGCAGCCTCGCGCCGGACACGAGCATCGGCCAAGCCCACGTCAGGATAGACGCCGAGGGACAGGCGCTTCTCCTTGCCGCCAAGGCGGTACTTCAAGCGCCACCAGCGCGACCCGCTGGGCTGCACTTCCAGGTACAGCCCCTCCATCGCCAAGCTTTCTAGGCTTGTCGCCAGCCTTGGCTTTGCGAATCGCGGTGTCGGTCAGCTTGTCGGTGGGCATGGGGCGCTTCGGTTGGGGGCAACAATTTGGGCGGGAAACCCTGTTGCCCCCAATCCTGCCCCAAGTGGGGGCAGATTCAAGTGACCTTGTCCGTTCCCATGCCGACATGAAAAAAGCCCTAGAGCATTGATTCTCTAGGGATTTTCGTCTTATGCGGCCACTTGCGGAGTCCGTTGTGGTGGGCGGTGCAGGGTTCGAACCTGCGACCCCTGCCGTGTGAAGGCAGTGCTCTACCGCTGAGCTAACCGCCCGGAATCTGTTGCGGTGCCAGCGGGGCTGGCGGGTTCCGGTGAGCCGTCAAGTATGCCACGGCTTGCAACCTGCCCGGTCAGGCCGGCTGCGCCGTGCGCCAGACGGTCTTGCCCCCGGTGGCCTTGTCGATCTGCGCCAGCACCGCTTCGTGGGCAGCGCATTCGTCGGCGCTGGCCTCGAGCACCGGCAGCTCGAACTGCCGCAGGTCGGTCATCGCGGCGGCCACCGGGCCGCGCGCCGACTGCGCCGCTTCGATGACCAGCGAATCCTGGCCGCGGGTCATGTTGAGATAGACCTGCGCCAGCAAGTCGGCGTCGATGAGCGCGCCGTGCAGGTCGCGCTTGGAGTTGTCGACCTCCAGGCGCCGGCACAGGGCGTCGAGGGAGTTGGCCTTGCCCGGGAATTGCTCACGAGCCATGAGCAGGCTGTCGGTGATGCGCGCTGCGTGCTGGGCAAAGCGCGGCAGTTTCAGGCGCGCCAGTTCGGCGTCGAGAAAGCCGACGTCGAAGGCCGCGTTGTGGATCACCACCTCGGCCCCGGCCACGAACTCGATCAACTCGGCGGCCACAGCGGCAAAGAGCGGCTTGTCGGCAAGAAACTCGTCGGTAATGCCGTGCACGCGCACCGCATCGGGGTGGCTCTTGCGCTCGGGGTTGATGTAGCACTGCAGCCGGCGCCCGGTGTCGCGCCGGTTGTCGTACTCGATGCAGGCGACTTCGATGATGCGGTCGCCCTGGTCGGCGCTCAGGCCGGTGGTTTCGGTGTCGAGAAAGATCTGTCTCATGGCGTCTTCCTAAGTCCGCCCTGTGCGACCGAACCACCACCACAGGCCGGCGCCGGCGGCAATCATGGGCACGCACAGCCACTGCCCCATGCTCATGCCCAGCGCCAGCAGGCCCAGGAAGCTGTCGGGCTCGCGGAAATACTCGGCCACGAAGCGCAGCACGCCGTAGCCGAAGACGAAGGCCGCCGCGACCTGGCCGCGCGGGCGATCGCGCCGGGCGTACAGCCATAGCAGCACGAAGAGCAGCAGGCCCTCGAGCAGGGCCTGGTAGAGCTGCGAGGGGTGGCGCGCCACCAGGCTGCCGCTTTGCGGGAAGGCCATCGCCCAGGGCAGCGCGGGGTCAGCGGCGCGGCCCCAGAGTTCACCGTTGATGAAGTTGCCCACCCGCACCGAAGCCAGGCCGGTGGGCACGCAGGGCGCCACCACGTCCATGACCTCCAGGAAGGAGCGGCCGCGCGTGCGCGCGAACGCCGCCATCGCCGCCATCACGCCCAGCAGCCCGCCATGAAAGGACATGCCGCCTTTCCAGACCATCAGGATCTCGAGCGGGTGGGCCGCGTAGTAGCCCGGCTTGTAGAACAGGGCGTAGCCGACGCGCCCGCCGATGACCACGCCGAGCACGCCGTAGAAGAGGATGTCCTCGACATCGCGCCGCGTCCAGCCCGCCGCGGCGAAGGCAGGCCGCGCCACGCGCAGGCGCGCCAGCCACAGGAAGAGGCCGAAGCCCACAAGGTAGGTCAGGCCGTACCAGTGGATCTGGAGCGGCCCCAGGCTCAAGGCGACGGGGTCGAACTGGGGATGCACGAGCATCGATGGCGCTCCGTTGTGGTCGGGCACCATTGTCCACGGTGCGGTCGCACTCGCCGATAAACTCCTGGGATTCAACAGGAACCCACCGCCATGAGCTCAAACCGCCGCTCCAAGAACATCACCGAAGGCGTCGCCCGCGCGCCCAACCGCTCCATGTACTACGCCATGGGTTACACCGAAGCCGACTTCGGCAAGCCCATGATCGGCGTGGCCAACGGCCACAGCACGATCACGCCGTGCAACTCGGGTCTGCAGAAGCTGGCCGATGCGGCCGTCGATGCGCTCAAGGCCGCCGGCGCCAACCCGCAGACCTTCGGCACGCCCACCATCAGCGACGGCATGGCGATGGGCACCGAGGGCATGAAGTACAGCCTGGTATCGCGCGAGGTCATCGCCGACTGCGTCGAGACCTGTGTCGGCGGCCAGTGGATGGACGGCGTGCTGGTCATCGGCGGCTGCGACAAAAACATGCCCGGCGGCATGATGGGCATGCTGCGCGCCAATGTGCCGGCCATCTACGTCTACGGCGGCACCATCCTGCCCGGGCGCTACAAGGGCCAGGACCTCAACATCGTCAGCGTCTTCGAGGCCGTGGGCCAGTTCAGCGCCGGCAAGATGAGCGAGGAAGACTTCTGCCAGATTGAACGCCGCGCCATCCCGGGCAGCGGCAGCTGCGGCGGCATGTATACCGCCAACACGATGAGCTCGGCCTTCGAGGCGCTGGGCATGAGCCTGCCGTTTTCCAGCACCATGGCCAACGTCGAGGACCCGATCGTGGCCCACACGCAAGACGCGGCCAGGGCCCTGGTGGCAGCGGTCCAGGCCGACCTCAAGCCGCGCGACATCGTCACCCGAAAGAGTATCGAGAACGCCGTCGCCGTGATCATGGCCACTGGCGGCAGCACCAACGCGGTACTGCACTTCCTGGCCATCGCGCACGCGGCCGAAGTCGAGTGGACGATTGACGACTTCGAACGTGTGCGCCGCAAGGTGCCGGTGCTGTGCGACCTGAAACCCAGCGGCAAGTACCTGGCCATCGACCTGCACCGCGCCGGCGGCATTCCGGCGGTCATGAAGCTGCTGCTCGACGCCGGTCTGCTGCACGGCGACTGCATCACCATCACCGGCAAGACCGTGGCCGAGAACCTGGCCGCCCTGCCCGCGCTGCGCGCCGATCAGGACGTCATCCGGCCACTCGCCCAGCCGATGTACGCCGAGGGCCACCTGGCGATCCTCAAGGGCAACCTGAGCCCCGAGGGCTGCGTGGCCAAGATCACGGGGCTGAAGAACCCCGTCATCACCGGCCCGGCGCGCGTCTTCGACGACGAGCAGACCGCGCTGGCGGCGATCATGGCCAAGAAGATCGTCGCCGGCGACGTGATGGTGCTGCGCTACCTCGGGCCCCAGGGCGGCCCGGGCATGCCCGAGATGCTGGCGCCCACCGGCGCGCTCATCGGCCAGGGCCTGGGCGAGAGCGTGGGCCTAGTCACCGACGGCCGCTTCAGCGGCGGCACCTGGGGCATGGTGGTCGGCCACGTGGCGCCGGAGGCCTACGCCGGCGGCCTGATCGCGCTGGTGCACGAAGGCGACACCATCACCATCGACGCCCACCAACTGCTGCTGCAGCTGAACGTGCCCGAGCTCGAAATCGAGCGCCGCCGCGCCGCCTGGAAGCAGCCTGCGCCGCGCTACAAGCGCGGCGTGCTGGCCAAGTTTGCGAAGAACACCACCAGCGCCAGCAGCGGCGCGGTGCTCGACGGCGACTGATCGGCTGCCGCGGGTCGCCCGAATAGCCGCGCTACAGCCGCGGGTCGCGCCGCGTTGGCTCGGGTGGCGCGGTGGGCTTGCTGGGTGCGTCGCGCCCGGCATGGGTGGGGTCGGCCGAGACTTGGCGCGCCTTGGCCTCGCTGGCCTTGGTGGCCATGCGGTCGCGCCGCTTGCCAAGGCCCAGCGATTCCATCGCCCGATCGCGGCGGTCGACCTTGCGCTGCTCCATCTTGTCCATTTCACGGCGCTTGGTCCAGCCCGAGGAATCGGCGAATTCCCACCACAGCACGGCCAGGCCAAAGGGCGCCAGCACGATCCACCACGACCAGGTGGCAAACGGCCCGAATTCAGCCCACTTGGCCACCAGCAACAGCACTCCTAAAATGACCATGGGCATGGCGCGACTCTCCTGCGGGCACTGTAGCGCATGCCGCCGGGCGGTGGGGCCCGGCGCCGCGTTGCCTTCAGGGTGGGCGCTGCCCGGTGGCAGGCAAACCGCGAAACTTCGTGATCGCGGCTTGCAGGTCCTGGTACTCCTCGCAGGCCGAGTCGCAGATGCGCGCCAGTTCGCGCAAGTGATGCTCGGCCCTCTCGGGCTGGCCGGCTGCCAGATAGGCCTCGCCGATGTATTCGTGGGCGCCGCGGTGCGTGGGCACCAGCGCCAGCGCGCGCCGGTAGTGCACGAAAGCCGGCTCCAGCTGACCCGACTTGCGGTAGGCATAGGCCAGCCAGTTGTGACCATCGGCGTCATTGCGGGCGCCCTGCATATGCTGTTTGAGCAGCGCTATCGCGTCGGGCCAGCGCTCGGCCTGGATGAGCACCAGCGCCTGCTCATAGTCGGGCGTTGAAGCTTCGGATCGCGTGCTGCCCCCGCCCCCGCCAGCGGCCACGGCAGCAGGCGGTGCCAGCCACAGCAGCAGCAACACCGCCACCGCCACCGCTACCGCCACTGGGAGCGCGCGGCCCGCCTGAGCAGCCGTCGATCGAGTCATGGTTTTTCCCTTCCACGCCGCGGCAAGCGCGACCACCCAGCGTATACGCTTGGCAAACCGGTGTCCCTCCAAGAAGCCCGCTGGGCTGTGAAAGCATGCGTAAATGGCCAAGCCGGCGTGGAAGCCCGGGACTGCGCCAGGCGTATAACTACAAGGTCGATCGTGCCCGCGGGCCTGCGGCGCCACCGATCACCCATGGGGGGCTAGAAGATGGTCACGAGAGCTGAATTCCTGGTCCAGCTGACCAGCAGCGGCTGGGTGCTGTTCCTGGCGGGGTGCGGCGGTGGGGGCGGCTACGACGCCGGTCCAGCGCCGCCGGCGCAGGCAGCGGCGTGCAGCGCCACCCAGATCACCAACAACCACGGCCACACGCTGACGATGCCCACCGCCGACCTGAACTCGACGGTGTCGATGAGCTACAACATTCAGGGCAGCGCCGCTCATTCGCACCTGGTCACCTTCAGTGCCGCGCAACTGGCGCAGCTCAAGGCCGGCCAGTCGGTGACGGTGGCCACCACGGTCAGCCTGGCGCACCAGCACGATCTGAGCGCCGCCTGCGCCTGAGCGCGCCGCCTGCGCCTGAGCGCGCCGCCGGCGCGCCAACGCGCGACCTGGGATCAGTTGGCCTGGCCCAACTGCTCCAGGATGGCCGGGTTCTCCAGCGTGCTGGTGTCCTGGGTGATGGCTTCGCCCTTGGCGATGCTGCGCAGCAGGCGGCGCATGATCTTGCCGCTGCGCGTCTTGGGCAGGTTGTCGCCGAAACGGATGTCCTTGGGCTTGGCGATGGGGCCGATTTCCTTGGCCACCCAAGCGCGCAGTTCGTTGGCGATCTTCTTGGCCTCGTCGCCGGTCGGGCGCGCGCGCTTGAGCACGACGAAGGCGCAGATCGCCTCGCCCGTGGTGTCGTCGGGGCGGCCGACGACTGCCGCTTCGGCCACCAGCTCGGTGTGGCTGACGAGCGCTGACTCGATCTCCATCGTGCCCATGCGGTGGCCGCTGACGTTGAGCACGTCGTCGATGCGGCCGGTGATCGTGAAGTAGCCGGTATCCTTGTTGCGGATGGCGCCGTCGCCGGCCAGGTAGTAGCCCTTGAGCTCCGGTGGGTAGTAGCTCTTGACGAAGCGGTCCGGGTCGCCGTAGATGGTGCGGATCATGCTCGGCCAGGGCTTCTTGATGACGAGGATGCCGCCGCTGCCGTCGGGCACGTCGGCGCCGGTCTCGTCGACGATGGCCGCGGTGATGCCCGGGAAGGGCAAGGTGCACGAGCCCGGCACCATCGGCGTTGCGCCCGGTAGCGGCGTGATGACGTGGCCGCCGGTCTCGGTCTGCCAGAAGGTGTCGACGATCGGGCAGCGGCCGCCGCCGACGTGCAGGTAGTACCACTCCCAGGCCGCCGGGTTGATCGGCTCGCCGACGCTGCCCAGGATGCGCAGGCTGCTCAGGTCGCTCTTGTTCGGGTGCACCGCCGGGTTGCCTTCGGCGGCCTTGATCAGCGAGCGGATGGCCGTCGGCGCGGTGTAGAAGATCGTGACCTTGTGCTTTTCGATCGTTTTCCAGAAACGCGCCGCGTCGGGGTAGGTGGGCACGCCTTCGAAGACGATCTCGGTGCCGCCCAGCGCCAGCGGGCCGTAGGTGATGTAGCTGTGGCCGGTGACCCAGCCGATGTCGGCGGTGCACCAGAAGACGTCGTCGTCCTTGAGGTCGAAGGTCCAAGCCGTCGTCAGCGCGGCGTGCAGCAGGTAGCCGCCGGTGCTGTGCTGCACGCCCTTGGGCTTGCCGGTGCTGCCGCTGGTGTAGAGCAGGAACAGCGGGTGCTCGGCGCTCACCCACTCTGGCTCGCAGGTCGCGCTCTGGCTGGCCAGTTCGTCGTGCAGCCAGCGGTCGCGGCTGGCGTCCCAGGCGATCTTGCCGCCGGTGCGCTTGTAGACGATGACGTTCTTGATCGTCTCGCAGCCGCCCAGCGCGATGGCTTCGTCGACGATGGCCTTCAGCGGCAGGCTCTTGCCGCCGCGCGCCTGCTCGTCGGCGGTGATGATCAACACCGCGCCGGCGTCCTGCACGCGGTCGCGCACGCTCTGCGCCGAGAAACCGCCGAAGACCACCGAGTGAATGGCGCCGATGCGGGCGCAGGCCTGCATCGCGGCCACGCCTTCGACGCTCATGCTCATGTAGATGACGACGCGGTCGCCCTTCTTCACGCCACGAGCTTTGAGCGCATTCGCGAATTGGCCCACCTTGGCCAGCAACTGGCTGTAGGTGACCTTGGTGACGGCGCCGTCGTCGGCCTCGAAGATGATGGCCGTCTTGTCGCCCAGGCCACGCTCGACGTTGCGGTCCAGGCAGTTGTAGCTGACGTTGAGCGTGCCGTCCTCGAACCACTTGAAAAACGGCGCGTTGGAGCTGTCCAGCACTTTCGTGAACGGCGTCTTCCAGCTCACGAACTCACGCGCCAGGCGCGCCCAGTAGCCCTCGAAGTCGCGCTCGGACTCGTCCACCAGTGCCTGGTAGGCGGCCATGCCCGAAACACGGGCGGCGGCCACCAGGGCGGCGGGGGGCTGGTGGGTCTTGAGCTCGGTCGGTTGGGTGTCGGACATGCTTGTCTCCTGCAGCGTTTAAAGGCTCTGTCTGGGGGCGGAAGCTAAGGGCACGCTCTGACGAGCACCTGACGGGTCGTGAAATTGCCGCTATCGCTGAACCTACAATTTGGGCCAGGGCGAATGCCCATGCCAACCCAAGGCCCATCATCCATGTCAACGCCCGCCCCGGTCAACCCGCGCCGCCTGCCCGCGCTGCCCAACCTGATCTTCGCCAGCCGCTGGCTGCAGCTGCCGCTGTACCTGGGGTTGATCGTCGCCCAGTGCGTCTACGTCTTCCACTTCTGGGTCGAACTCACCCACCTCATCGAGGCCGTATTCGGCAACAAGGAATCCCTCGATGCGCTCGTCAAGAGCATCGGCTACAAGGCCGACACGGGCTGGGTGCCCAAGCTCAACGAGACCGTGATCATGCTCGTCGTGCTGGGCCTGATCGACGTCGTGATGATCAGCAACCTGCTGATCATGGTCATTGTCGGCGGCTACGAGACCTTCGTCTCGCGCATGAACCTCGAAGGCCATCCCGACCAGCCCGAATGGCTGAGCCACGTCAACGCCAGCGTGCTCAAGGTCAAGCTGGCCACGGCCATCATCGGCATCAGCAGCATCCACCTGCTCAAGACCTTCATCAACGCCGAGAACTACAGTGACAAGGTGTTGATGTGGCAAACGCTGATCCATGTCGCCTTCCTGTTCTCGGCGCTGGCGATTGCCTTGGCGGACCGGCTGATGAGCCCCGTGGCCAAGCCGCCTCACTGAGCCCGGCGCGCGAACACCCAAGCACCCAGCACCGCCGACACCAGCGAGCCGGCCAGCACGCCGAGCTTGACGTGCTGCTCAAAGGCTGCGTCCTGGCCTTCGAAGGCCAGGCCGCCGATGAACAGGCTCATCGTGAAGCCAATGCCGCACAGCAGGCTGATGGCCAGCACCTGGCCCCAGTCAGCGCCGGCCGGGCGGTCGGCCCAGCCGGCGCGCACCATCAGCCAGGTGGCGCCGAAGACGCCGAGCGTCTTGCCCACCACCAGCCCCATCGAAATGCCCAGCGTCACCGGCTGCAGCAGCGTGGCCGGCGTCAGGCCCGCCAACGAGACGCCGGCGTTGGCGAAGGCGAACATCGGCAGGATCAGGAAGGCCACCCAGGGCCGCAGCGCATGTTCGGTGTCGGCCAGCGGCGAGCCGCCGTCGCGCCGCGTCATCGGCACCGCCAGCGCCGTGACGACGCCGGCCAGCGTGGCGTGCACACCCGACTTCAGCACGCACAGCCACATCAGCACGCCGACCACGGCGTAGACGTCGACGCGTTCGACGCCACGCAGGTTGAGCAGCAGCAGCAGCGCGGCGCACAGCGTGGCGCCGGCCAGCATCGGCGCCGACAGGCTGTCGGTGTAGAACAGCGCGATGATGATCACGGCGCCGAGGTCGTCGATGATCGCCACCGCCGTCAGGAACACCTTGAGCGATGCCGGCACGCGCGAGCCCAGCAGCATCACCACGCCCACCGCGAAGGCGATGTCGGTGGCCGACGGGATGGCCCAGCCGCGCAGCGCCACCGCGTCGGCGCGGTTGACGGCGGCATAGATCAGCGCCGGCAGCACCATGCCGCCCAGCGCGGCCACCGCCGGCAACGCGGCTTGCCGGCGGTCGGCCAGTTCGCCGACCATGAACTCGCGCTTGATCTCCAGCCCGACGAGGAAGAAGAACACCGCCATCCAGAGGTCGTTGACCCACACCACCAGCGGCTTGGACAACAGCAGCAGATCGCCGCCGATGCGCACCTCGCCCGGGCTTGCCAGCAGGCGGTGGTAGGCCTCGCCCCAGGGCGAATTGCTGAGCATCAGGGCCAGCAAGGCCGCCAGCGCCAGCGCCAGGCCCCCCGCCGTCTCGCCCGTGGCCAGGCGGCGCCAAGCTGTCAGCATGGTTGAAGGGCCCCTTCGTTAAACTGATTAAATCGGGCGCGAAGGCGCGTGCCTTTAACAACTGCAGACTCTGCCATGAACAACCGCATCACCACCATCCGCCAGGTCGACCTTGTCGAGAGTGTGGCTGCAGCATTGCAGTACATCAGCTACTACCACCCGGCCGACTACATCAGCCACCTCGCCAGGGCCTACGAAAGAGAAGCCTCGCCGGCGGCCAAGGACGCGATCGCGCAGATCCTCACCAACAGCCGGATGTGTGCCGAAGGCCGGCGCCCGATCTGCCAGGACACTGGCATCGTCAACGTCTTCCTGAAGATCGGCATGGACGTGCGTTTCGAGGGCTTTGCCGGCAGCATCGAGGACGCCATCAACGAAGGCGTGCGCCGCGCCTACCTCAACGCCGACAACAAGCTGCGCGGCTCGATCCTGGCCGACCCGATCTTCGAGCGCAAGAACACCGTGGACAACACGCCTGCCGTCATCCACATGACCGTGGTGCCCGGCGACAAGCTCGACGTCACCGTCGCTGCCAAGGGCGGCGGCAGCGAGAACAAAAGCAAGTTCATCATGATGAACCCCAGCGACAACCTCGTGGACTGGGTCATGAAGACCGTGCCCACGATGGGCGCCGGCTGGTGCCCGCCGGGCATGCTGGGCATCGGCGTCGGCGGCACCGCCGAGAAAGCCATGCTGCTGGCCAAGGAGGTGCTGATGGAGCCGATCGACATGTTCGACCTGCTCGCCCGTGGCCCCCGAAACAAGCTCGAGGAATTGCGCATCGAGCTCTACGAGAAGGTCAACGCCCTGGGCATCGGCGCGCAGGGCCTGGGCGGCCTGACGACCGTGCTCGACGTCAAGATCGCCACCTACCCCACGCACGCCGCGAGCAAGCCGGTGGCGATGATCCCCAACTGCGCCGCCACGCGCCACGCCCACGTCGTGCTCGACGGCAGCGGTGCGGCCTACCTGGAGCCGCCGAGCCTGGACCTGTGGCCCGACGTGAAATGGGCGCCTGACTACGTCAAGTCGAAGAAGGTCGACCTCAACACGCTGACGCGCGACGAGGTGGCGAGCTGGAAGCCCGGCCAGACGCTGCTGCTCAGCGGCCGCATGCTGACCGGCCGCGACGCCGCGCACAAGCGCATCCAGGACATGCTGGCCCAGGGCGAGCCGCTGCCGGTGGACTTCACCAACCGCGTCATCTACTACGTCGGCCCGGTCGACCCGGTGCGCGACGAGGTCGTCGGCCCCGCCGGCCCGACCACCGCCACGCGCATGGACAAGTTCACCGAGATGATGCTGGCGCGCACCGGCCTCATCGGCATGATCGGCAAGGCCGAGCGCGGCCCGGCCGGCATCGCGGCCATCAAGAAGCACCACAGCGCCTACCTGATGGCCGTCGGCGGCGCCGCCTACCTGGTGGCCAAGGCGATCAAGGGCGCCAAGGTGGTGGGGTTTGCCGACCTGGGTATGGAAGCGATCTACGAGTTCGACGTCGTCGACATGCCGGTGACGGTGGCCGTCGACGCCCACGGCACCAGCGTGCACGACACCGGGCCGCGCGAGTGGCAGGCTCGCATCGGAAAGATCCCGGTCATCGTCGCCTGAGCCGTGCAGCCGGCGCTTGAGCCGGCTGGCGCCATCGACACTCGGCTCAGGCATGGCTGGGCGGGGACAGCCCCGCGGGCGGGGGGACCGTGGCTTCTTCATGGGCGGCCGCGTGCCCTTTGGCGGGACAGCCCCGCGGGCGGGGGGACCGTGCCGGTGCCGCGACAATGGGCGCATGTCGCAACTCTTCCAAGTCCACCCGCAGAACCCGCAGCCGCGGCTACTCAAGCAGGCGGCGCAGATCCTGCAGGCCGGCGGCATTGCCGCCGTGCCCACTGACAGCAGCTACGCCCTGGTGTGCCGGCTCGACGACAAGTCGGCGGCCGAAAACCTGCGCCGCATCCGCCAGGTCGACGACAAGCACCACCTCACGCTGCTGTGCAAGGACTTGAGTGAACTGGCCAGTTATGCGCGCGTCGACAACCGCCAGTACCGGCTGCTCAAGCTGGGCACGCCCGGGCCCTACACCTTCATCCTCGAAGCGACCAAGGAAGTGCCGCGGCGGCTGAGCCACCCGAGCCGGCGCACCATCGGTCTGCGCGTGCCCGACCACCGCGTGACGCAGGAGTTGCTGCTGCTGTTCGGCGAGCCGCTGCTGGCTACAACGCTCATCGCGCCCGGCGAGACCTTGCCCATGAACGACGCCACCGAGATCCGCGCGCGCTTCCAGAAGCTGCTGCAGGCAGTGGTGGACGCCGGCGCCTGCCCGATGCAGCCGACCACCGTCGTCGACCTCAGCGGCGACGCGCCGGTGCTGGTGCGGCAGGGCCGCGGCGACGTCGCCCACCTGGGGCTCTGAGGGCGCGCATTCAGTAGCGGTCGTCGAAGGCGAAGATCGGCTGGCGCGTCTGCCACTGGCCGGCCGTGAAATCGGGGAACGGCAGCGTCCTGAAGCCTTCGGCCACGCTGTGCTCCGACAACGGCGTGATCGCGCTCCAGGCGACGGCGTCGAAAATGTCGATCGGCATCGGCGCGCCGGCCTTCAGCGCTTCGACGAAGGCCTGCACGACGAAGAAGTCCATGCCGCCATGCCCGGCCGTGGCCGCGGCCCCGGCGTGGCGCTTCCACAGCGGGTGGTCGAAGCGGTCGAGGTAGGGCTTGGCGGCCTCCCAGCGGTGCGGTGGGCTCAGGCCTTCGATGTGCAGCGACTGGTTGAGATCCATCCACAGGCCCTTGGTGCCCTGGACCCGAAAGCCCAGCGAATAAGGCCGCGGCAGCGAGGTGTCGTGCTGCAGCACGATGGTCTCGCCGTTGGCGCAGGCCAGCGTGGTCGTCACCACGTCGCCGAGCTTGAACGCGACGCCGGCGTTGGGGTGCTCGGCGCCGCCCTTGGCCAGCACGTGCTCGTGCAGGCCTCGCGCCTTGCTGGCGAAGGCGTTGAGGTGGGTGAAGCGGTTGCCGCGGTGGATGTTGGTGGCCATGGCGATCGGGCCGATGCCGTGGCTCGGGTAAAGGTCGCCGTTGCGGCGCACCGAGTGCTCGGTGCGCCAGCGCGCCTCGGACCAGCCTTTGGCGCCGAATTCGGCGCCGCTGTCGTAGGGTTGTCCTGGGTCGCCGGAATTCAGCTTCACGCCGCGCAGGTCGTGCTGGTAGCCGCCCTGCAGATGGACGAGCTCGCCGAACAGGCCCGCGCGCACCATCTGCAGCACCGCCATCACGTCGCGGCGATAGCAGACGTTTTCCAGCAGCATGTAGGGCGTACCGGTGCGCAGCTGGGTTTGCAGCACGTCCCAGTGATCCTGCAGCGTGACGCCGGCCACCACCTCGCAGCCCACCGGCACGCTCGCCAGCATGGCGTCGATGGCCATGGGGGCGTGCCATTCCCAGGGCGTGGCGATGATCACGCCGTCGAGCTCGCCCTGCTCGAGCAGCCGCCGGTAGGCGTAAGGGTCGCCGCCCTCGCCATGGGTTGCCGGCCGCGGCCGGCCGCGCTGGCCCAGCAGCGCCATCGCGCGGCCAAGCATGATCGGCTCGATGTCGCACAGCGCGACGTTGTCGACAGCGTCGCGGCGCAGCGGTTCCTGCAGCAGCTCCTGGCCGCGCATGGCGGTGCCGATCATCGCCAGGCGCTGGCGGCTGCGCTGGG
>JANMVM010000071.1:0-10622 GCA_031392695.1 Rubrivivax sp. | reverse complement strand
GTGCAGCGCCGGGCAGACCGTCGGCCTCGTTCCCGATGCGACGTGGGCGCTGGCCTTCGGGGCCGATGGGCGGCTTCTGAAATGAGCTGGAAGCTGGTCTGGCGCGATGAGTTCGAGGGCGATGCCATCGACCCCGCGAAGTGGGACTTCGACCTCGGCAATGGCTTCTTCGACTACCGCCACCACGCCTGGATACCCGGCTGGGGCAACGAGGAATTGCAGTACTACACACGCGACCCGGCGAACGTGTTCGTGAAAGACAGCGTGCTGACGATCCGTGCGCAGAAGGAAGCGATCCACGGCTGCGGCTACACCTCGGCCCGCCGGAAAACACGGCGCCGCGACGGAACACCGCTGTTCACGCAGCGCTACGGCAAGTTCGAGTTCCGCGCCCAGGTGCCTTCCGGCAAGGGCCTGTGGCCGGCGCTGTGGCTGTTGCCGCAGCAAGACCGCTATGGCGGTTGGGCGGCGTCGGGAGAGATCGACGTCATGGAAATCGTCGGCGAGAAGCCGCACGAGGTGCTGAGCAGCATCCATTTCGGCTCGGTCTACCCCAAGCGTTCATTGATCACGCACGTGCACGCCCTGCCGGGCGACAGCACGGTGGCCGACTGGCACGTCTACAGCGTGGAATGGGAGCCGGGCGAGATCCGCTTCTATGTCGACGGCGTGCACACCTCGACGCGCGACCACTGGTGGAGCTGCAGCAAGACCGACGACGGCAAGGGCCTGGAGGCCACGCGCACGGCCGACCTCAACCCCTGGCCGGCGCCTTTCGACCAGCCTTTCTATCTGCTCATGAATGTCGCCGTGGGCGGCAACTTCCCGGGTGCGCCGAACGCGGACACCCGCTTCCCTGCCGAACTGGTTGTCGACTACGTGCGCGTCTACGACAAGGTGGGCGGCTACGGCGAACCCAAGCCACGCGCCAAGGGCAAGTTCCCCTGGCACAAGAAACCCTGACCGGAAGCGACCATGTCCAAGCCGCCGCATGCCTCATCCGAAGCCGAGCAGGGCCGCTGGCCTGCAGCCGGCCGCGGCTACTCGGGAGCGCTCCCGGTCGACGCGCGCGGCGGCCAGTGGCAAACGGCCCCGACCGTCACCTGGAGCGATGCCCAGCGCTCGCAGCTCGAAGCCGATTTCCACGCCGTGCTGAAGCGCGGCGTGCACGGCCTGTGCTTCAGCCCCTACCTTGAAGGCCAGGCGCCGGGCTCGACCGTGAGCGAGGACCAGATCCGCCAGCGGCTGCAGATCATCAAGCCCCACACCGGCTGGGTGCGCACCTTCTCGTGCACCGACGGGCATGAGCAGACACCGCGCATCGCGCACGAACTCGGCCTGAAGACGCTGGTCGGCGCCTGGCTGGGCACCGACCGCGAGATCAACACGCGCGAGCTGCAGTGCGTGATCGAGCTGGCGCAGGCCGGCCATGCCGACATCGTGGCCGTGGGCAACGAAGTGCTGCTGCGCGAGGACATGGGCGAGGACGAGTTGCTGGGCTGCATCGAGCGCGTCAAGCGCGAGCTTCCCGGCGTGCCGGTGGGCTATGTCGATGCCTACTACCTGTTCGAGAAGCACCCCCGCGTCAGCGCCGCCTGCGACGTGGTGCTCACCAACTGCTACCCGTTCTGGGAAGGCTGCCCGCGCGAGCAGGCGGTGGCCTACATGCAGAGCATGGTGGCGCGCACGCGTGCCGCTGCGCCGGGCAAGCGTATCGTCATCAGCGAGACCGGCTGGCCCGACCAGGGCAGCGCGTTTCATGGCTCGATGCCTTCGCGCGAAGGCGCCATGCGCTACTTCGTCGACACCCAGGCCTGGGCGCAGCAGGACGGCATCGAAACCTTCTACTTCGCCGCCTTCGACGAAGCCTGGAAGGTCGGCGCCGAAGGCGATGTCGGCGCTTACTGGGGTCTGTGGGACAAGGACGGCCAATCCAAATTCACGACGATCTGATGTCGACGCCACCGAAGCTGCCGCGCGCAGGGAAGCTGCCCGCGGGCAACGCCATCTGCTACTCGGGCTATCGCCAGGGCCAGAGCCCGGGCGACCGGACCTACCCGTCGCTGGACCAGATCCGCGAGGACCTGCGCATCCTGCAGAAGCACTGGCGGCTGCTGCGCCTGTACGACTGCAGCCTGCACGGCGAGCGCGTGCTCGAGGTCATCCGCAGCGACGGCCTGCCCTTGCAGGTCATGCTCGGCGCCTACCTGGGCGCCGAGATGAACAACTTCGGCTGCCCCTGGGGTGCGACCTTCACGCCCGAGCAGCTCGAAGCCAGCCAGCGCGAGAACGACGCCGAAATCGACCGCCTGATCGCACTGGCGCGGCGCTACCCCGACATCGTGTTCTCGGTGGCGGTGGGCAACGAGGCCACCGTCGACTGGACCGACCACTTCGTGCCCGTGTCGCAGATGATCGAGTACGTGCGCCGGGTGCGACAGGCCGTGGCGCAGCCGGTGACCTTCTGCGAGAACTACGTGCCCTGGCAGCACAAGCTGCGCGACCTGGTGCCCGAGCTGGACTTCATCTCGCTGCACACCTACCCGGTGTGGGAGTACAAGCATATCCACGACGCCATCGGCTACACCCAGGACAACTATGACGGCGTCGCGCGCCTGTACCCTGGGGTGCCGGTGGTCATCACCGAAGCCGGCTGGGCCACCAACTCCAACGGCCGCGGCATGAACGCCGAACACGCGTCGCAGGAACTGCAGCAGCTCTACTACCGGGACCTGATGGCGTGGACGCAGCGCGCCGGCATCCTGACCTTCGTCTTCGAGGCCTTCGACGAGCCCTGGAAAGGCTCGTCCGATCCGCTGGAGCCCGAGAAGCACTGGGGCCTGTTCACGGTCGACCGCCGGCCCAAGCAGGTGATGCACGGTGTGTATCCGGAGCTCATGGTTCAGGTCGACCCATCCGCCCCGGCGACCCCGATGCGAGCCGCACACGAGATGAGGCAGAGCGATGTGCAACCGGATGCCTGAGATGAAGAGCAGCCGGTCAGGCGAGATCCCTTTGCGGCCCTGGCGGCTGCGGTTGGCCCGGCTCGCGCTGCTGTGCGCACCCCTGGTGGCTTGCAGCGGCGGCGGCGATGCCGCGCCCGCCACCGCTGTGACGCCGGCGCCGATGACGGTGCCGGCGCTTTCCGGCGTGCCGGCCGGCCACGTGCTGGTGTGGTCCGATGAGTTCGATGTCGACGGCCTGCCCGACGCGTCGCGCTGGGACTACGACACCGGTCGCAATCGCCTGGGTTGGTACAACAATGAAAAGCAGTACTACGCCCGCGCCCGCGCCGACAACGCCGTGGTCAGCAATGGCCGGCTGCGCATCACGGCGCGACTGGAAGAACTGCGCTCCGCCACCGACTGGGGCGGCCAGCGCTACACCTCGGCGCGCCTGCTCACGCGCGGCAAGGCCGAGTGGACCTACGGCTTCTTCGAGGTGCGCGCCAAGCTGCCCTGCGGCCGCGGCACCTGGCCGGCGATCTGGACCCTGGGCAGCCGCGGCGTGTGGCCCGACGACGGCGAGATCGACATCATGGAGCAGGTGGGCAGCAATCCGAGCCGCGTCTTCGGCACCGTGCATACCTTGCGCAGCGGTGGCACCGGCACCGGCGCGGCGGTGCAGGTGGCCGATGCCTGCACTGCGTTCCACAACTACCAACTCACCTGGACGGCCGATGCGATCGCCATCGGTATCGATGGCGTCGAGATCTATCGCTACCCCAACCCGCGCGCCGGCACTGCCAGCTGGCCCTTCGATGCGCCGCAATTCCTGTTGCTCAACCTCGCCATCGGCGGCGACCTCGGTGGCAGCATCGACGACGCCATCTTCCCCGTCACGATGGAAATCGACCACGTGCGCATCTATCAAGTTCCGCGCTGAGCGCCTGCCGGCATGACCCCCACCTCCGCACTCGAAGCCGACGGCTTTGCCCAGCACAGCTTCAACGAAGCGCGCCCGTTCTCGAGCTTCCTGCCCGGCATTGCCGGCGAATACGGCAAGCCGATGTGGGTCTTTTACGCCAACCGCGGGCAGTGCATCTCAAGCTTCGGCGTGCGCGACCGCAACAGCGCGATGCTCGAGTTCCACCCCGCCAACAAGGCCTACGCGCTGACGCCGCTGCTCGGCTTTCGCACCTTCATCCGGATCGCCGACGCCCACGGCTCGACGCTGCACGAGCCCTTCCTGACCAACCCCGCCAGCGGCGTGACGCAGCGCCTGTGCGTGCGCGCCGAAGAGATCGAAATCGAAGAGACGCATGCCGCCTTGGGGCTGCGCCTGCGCGTCGTCTACTTCACGCTGCCGGGCGAGAACTTGCCCGCGCTGGTGCGCCAGGTCACGCTGCACAACATCGGCAGTCGCGCCGTGCAGGCCGAGGTGCTCGACGGCCTGCCGCAGATCGTGCCCTACGGGCTGGAAGAAAAGCTGCTCAAGCAGATGTCGCGCACGATGGAGGCCTTTGCCGAGATCCGCCATCTCGACCAGGCGCTGCCCTTCTTCAAGCTCAAGGTCGAGCCTTCGGACAAGCCCGAGGTGCAGTGGATCGAAGGCGGCTTCTTCGCCTTCACCTTGCGTGACGGGCAGACAGTGCCGGTGCTGGTCGACCCGAACCTCGTCTTCGGCTCGGACACCAGCCTGCGCACGCCGCTGCGCTTTGCCCGCGGCGAACGCCTGGATCCGCTGGCCGCACGCTGCGAAACCCTGACCGGCTGCGCCTTCGCCAGCTTGTCGGTGTCGCTGGCGCCCGGGGCATCGACGGGCTGGACATCGGTCTTCGGCCAGTCGCCGGATTGGCAGACCGCCCAGGCGCTGCGCACCCGCGTCGCCGAGGACGCCCTGTACGTCAGCCGCAAGCGCAACGAAAACACTCAACTCATTTCGAGCCTGAGCGCGCGCTTCGCCTTGATCGCCGGACCGCCCCAGCTTGACCCCTACACGCGTCAAGCTTTCCTGGACAACACGCTGCGTGGCGGCCAGCCGGTGGTCATCGACGGCCCGCGCGGGCCGCGCGTCTTCCACACCTTCACGCGCAAGCACGGCGACATGGAGCGCGACTACAACTTCTTCGAAGTCGCACCCACTTACTGGTCGCAAGGCAACGGCAACCTCCGCGACGTCAACCAGAACCGTCGCTGCGAGAACTTCATCTTCCCGGCCGTCGACGCTTCCAACATCGAGACCTTCTTCGAGCTCATCCAGCTCGACGGCAACAACCCGCTGGTCATCCAGTCGGAGAAGTTCTGCCTGCCGCCTGAGCAACTGGCGCTGTTGTGGCCCGGCTGGCCGGCAGGCCACACGCCCGCCTGGCAGGCCTTCCTGGTGCAGCCCTTCAGCCCGGGGCAACTGTTCGAAGCGCTGGTCCAGGCCCATGGCACGCCGCAACTGGCGCGGCCCTGGTTCGACCGCGTCCTGGGCCTGGCCGACAAGATCCAGGGCGCGGCCCATGGCGAAGGCTTCTGGGTCGACCACTGGATCTACAACCTCGATCTCATCGACAGCTATGCCGCGCTGTACCCGGACCGCATGCGCGCCTTGCTCGTCGAACGTGCCGACTTCAGCACCTTCGACAACGACCACGTCGTGCAGCCGCGCCAACGCAAGTACGTGCTGCGCCCCGACGGCAGCGTGCGCCAGTTGCACGCCGTGGTGCGGGACGCCGAGAAGACACGCCTGATCGCGCAGCGCACCGAGCAGCCGCATGCCGTGCGCGCCGGGCACGGGCGGGGCGCGATCTACCGCACCACGCTGCTGGCCAAGATCTTGGGTCTGCTGGCGGTCAAGGCCTCGCTGTTCGACCCCTTCGGCGTGGGCCTGGAAATGGAGGCCGAAAAGCCGGGCTGGTGCGATGCCCTCAACGGCCTGCCGGGCCTGCTGGGATCATCGACGCACGAGGCCCGGGCCTTGCAGCGCTGGGTGGCCTTTGCCCAACACGCGGTGCAGGACCACCTGGGGTCTGCAGCAGCGCTCTGGCTGGCCGTGGAAGTGGCCACTTTCGTGCGCTCGCTGACCGAGATCCTGGAGTCGGCCCCGGCGCAGGATTTCTTCGCCACCTGGCAGCGGCTGGCGACGCGCCGCGAAGCCTTCCGCGCCCAGACCCGCCTGGGCGTGGCCGGCGACGAGGTGGCGGTGGCGGCCGCCGAGCTGCTGCGCTTTCTGGTCGCCGTCGACCGCGTGCTGGTGCAGGGCCTGGCGCGGGCAGTCGACAGCCAGGGCTTGCCCATCAGCTACTACACCCACGACGTCGCTGAGTACGACGTGCTGCCCGCCGCAGCGCGCTGCGCCCAGGACGAGCCCGCCGCGGTGCATGTGCAGGCCAGGCGCTTCGTACAGAAGCCGATCGGCGCCTTCCTCGAGGGCGCGGTGCACGCGCTGCGCTCGAGCGCCGAAGCCGCAACAGCGCAGGCGCTGTACCGCGCAGTGCGCCAGTCGTCGCTCTACGACGACAAGCTGGGCATGTACCGCGTCAACGTGCCGCTGGACGACGAGAGCTTCGAGATCGGGCGCAGCCGGATCTTTTCCCCAGGCTGGCTCGAGAACGAATCGATCTTCCTGCACATGCACTACAAGTTCATGCTCGAAACCCTGCGCAGCGGCCTCGCCAACGAGTTCTTCGAGGACTTGCAGCGCGGCCTGGTCGCCTTCCACCAGCCCGAGGTCTACGGCCGGTCGCCGCTGGAGAATTCGTCCTTCATCGCCAGCAGCCGCTTCCCCGATGCGCAAGCGCACGGCGTGGGCTTCGTGGCGCGACTCAGCGGCGCCACCGCCGAGTGGATCAGCATGGTGCTGCACATGGGGCTGGGCGCAGCCCCGTTTCGCGTCGTCGAAGGCGCGCTGCGCTTCGAGCCCCGCCCGACACTGGCTGGGTGGCTGTTCACGACCGCGCCGATGTCGGGTTTCGGCCCCGACAGCTTCGGCTTCAAGCTCTTCGGCCAGACCTGGGTGGTCTACGACAACCCGCTGCGCCGCGCCACCTTCGGCCCCGCTGCGGTGGCTGCTGCGTCGTTCGAGTTGCGCTTTGCCGACGGGCGCATGGAAACGCATCGCGGCGCGAGCCTGCCCGCCGCACAGGCCCTGGCCCTGCGCGACGGCCAGCTGCTCAGCCTGGTAATCCGGCTCGCCTAGGATCGTCGGTGGTCTCGGCGCCCAGGCGCAGCACCGCCGCAGGCGCTGCCGGCAAGCCGCGACGGCATCACATTCAACACGACAACGCGGCGGCCGATTGGCGCTGGGCATGCGCGGCCTGGGGCAACACGCGGACGTTGTCGACACGCCGGTACACGGTGGCCGGCACTGCCGGCGGCACACCGCCCCGGAGCTTGTCGTAGGCCGACTTGACCACGGCGTAGCACTCGCAACTGTGGGCTTCCAGCCCGCCGCGGTCCAGGATGGCGATGTGGCCGCGGGCGTAGCGGATCAGTCCCGACCTCTGCAGCTTCAATGCGCTGGCAGTCACGGTCTCGCGCCGCACCCCCAGCAGGACCGCGATGCGCTCGTGCGTCACCAGCATGTCATTGCCCAAGTGGCGGTCCTGGTGCAGCAGCAACCAGCGGCACAACTGCTGGTGAAAGGAATGGTGGCGGTGGCACGCCGAGGTCTGGGCCAGTTGAACGAACAAGGCCTGCGTGTAGCGTAGAAAGGGCAGCATCGCCGCTTCGTGAAGCGCCGCGTGGCGGACCAGGGCAGACGCACGCATGCGCCAGCCGTGCCCGGCGGTCTGCACGACGCCACCGCTGAGCGCGTCACCGCCGCCCATCAGGGCACAGACGCCGACCATGCCCTCATTGCCAACCACGGCCACCTCGGCCGAGCCGCCGTCCCGCATGCCCAGCACCAGCGACACCACCGCCGTGGTCGGAAAGTAGACGTGCTGCGACGCTGCGCCGGCTTCTTGCAGCGTCCGGCCCTGCGCCAGCTCGACGTGCTCAAGATCCGGTTCGATATGACGCCAAGTGTCGCTGGGCAAGGTGGCGAGCAATTGGTTGCCCGTGTCGGTGGCTGCCAAACGGCAAAGTGGGCTGAGCATGTCGGGCCTCCTGGACCGCGTGACGAAGTGCACGCGCTGAACGCACTGTGCCCGTCATCCCTGGCCGCTGACATAGGCCGCGCCGGCATACCGATGTCGGAAGTCTTGTCGCCAGGCCGTCGGACACGGCCTACACGAGGGCTTGGGCGGCGGGGCGGCAGGCCGCCTTGCGCGCCGACGGGCACGTGCCCTGGACGGACTTCACCGAGTGCACTCACGGCATGACCCCGGATCGGAAGAGTCCTGCATGGCGTGCCGCGGCGCGCCGATACACTCGGTCCGAACAGGCAAGGCCGCGGCAGGCGTTGCGGTCGCGGCGCCGCGCTGGCCGCCACGCAACGCGCAGCAGGGGGTTGCATGTCCGAACTCAGGATCTTCATCGCCGAAGCGAGCCCGTTCAGCTGCCAGCGTCGGGTGCAGGTCGAGCACGCGCGAACCTCAGGTGCCGGCGTTCATGATGCTGAGGCTGAGCGACCTGCCTGCTGGAGCGCCAATGAACCTGTCGCCTGACACGCTGGCACGCTGGGCATCCAGCCGCTATCCCGGCCCCGTCACGATGGCACTGGCGGTGCTGGTGCTGGTGATCAACGAGTTCGGCTACTACTCCGTCGAAAGTCTTGTCCAGCAGAACACCGTCAACCTGCAAGCACGCGCGCTCTCGGACCAGGTGCGGATCACGGCGCTGGTGATGGAGTCGGCCAATCGCGGCTACATGCTCACCGAGCGCGACGACTTCCTGCAGCCGTACACCGAGATGAGCCTGCGCTTCGAGCCGCTGCTGGCGCAGGTCAAGGCGATGGCCGATCGCCACCCGGAGCAGCGTGAACAGCTGGAGGCCCTGGCCGAAGCCGCGCGGCGCAAGAAGTCCGAGATGGCCGAGGTGCTGCGCCGCTTCCAGTCGGGCAACCGCGCGGGTGCGCTGGATTTGACGCTGACCGAGATCGGTCGCGAGAACATGGTGCGCGTCAACCAGATCGCCGACGAGATCAAGGTTCAGCAGGGCGAGGCCTACAGCCGTGTCGGAAAGTTGCGAGCGGACGTGCGCTTGTGGAGCCGCATCGGCATCACGGGCCTGGTGCTGCTGTTCGTGGCGACGGTGTTCGCGGCGCTGCGGCTGAGTCGCGAACGCGAACACGAGCGCGTGCGCCACCTGTGGCAACTCAACGCCGAGCGCGACAAGCTCGAGAGGCAGGTCGATCACCGCACGCAGGAGTTGACGGATATCGCGCTGCATCTGCAGCGCGTGCGCGAAGACGAACGCGGCCACCTGGCGCGTGAGTTGCACGACGAACTCGGCGGCCTGCTGACAGCGGCCAAGCTCGACGTCGCGCGTGTGCGCAAGCGGGTCGACGGCGCCGGGCCCGAGGTGGCCGAGTGCATCCAGCACCTGGGCCGGACGCTGGACGCCGGCATCGCCCTGAAGCGCCGCATCATCGAAGATCTGCGTCCGTCCTCGCTGGAGGCGCTGGGCCTGCAGCGCACGCTGGAAATCCAGTGCAGCGAGTTCGCGCGGCGCTCGGAGGTCCCCGTGCAGGCCGAGATCGCCGACCTCAAGCTCGACCCCGAGCGCGCACTGGCGGTCTACCGCGTGCTCCAGGAGGCGCTGACCAACATCGCCAGGTACGCGCAGGCCAGCCAGGTGCGGGTGCTGCTGCAGCTGGCCGGCGAGCAGGCCCAATTGCGGGTCGAGGACGACGGCCGCGGCTTCGACCCGCAGCAGGTGCGCAAGGGCAGCCACGGCCTGGCGGGCATGCGCTTTCGCCTGCGCTCCTGCGGCGGCGACCTCGTGCTGCGCTCTGCGCCGGGGCAGGGGACGACGATCGAGGCGACGCTGCCGGTCTAGGAGCCTGGGCGGCCGCGACTGATGCTTTGACCGCCTGGATCGGCTTGCCTGCGCATCGGCGCCGACTCCGTGCCAGCAGATCCTGACCAGCGGGCCTGCACGGGCTGCGCGGCGGTGGGCAGCGGGCGCCGCAGATGCCCGGCCGAGCGAACGTCACGCCCGCCTACACTGCGCCGCATGCCCAAGCCCGCCACGCGCCCGATGCACCGCCACCTGTCCGATCTGCGCGGCGCCACGCGGCTGGCCGCCGAGGGCACGCTGGGGCTGGCCGACCTGGTGGAGGCGATGCACGAGCGCATCGCCACGCTGCCGGGGGCGGCGCAGGACGGGCGCATGAGCGGCGTGCTGGGCATCGCCGGGCTGGTCTACAAGAGCATCCGCGGCGTCACGCGCCTGGTCGGCGGCAGCCTGGACGCCCTGCTCGGCCTGCTGGCGCCGATGCTGCAGCCCACGCCCGGCAGCGCCGAAGCGCCGGCGGCGCGCGAGCGCGAAGCGCTGGTGGCCGCACTCAACGGCGTGCTCGGCGACCACCTCGAGGCCAGCGCCAACCCGCTCGCGATCCCGATGCGCCCGCGCCACGAGGGCCGCGCGCTGACCCTGGATGCCGCGGCATTGCAGGCCGCGCTGCCGCAGGCCACGGGCCGGCTGCTGGTGCTCATCCACGGCCTGTGCATGAACGATCTGCAGTGGCAGCGCGAAGGCCACGACCACGGCGCGCTGCTGGCGCGTGAGGGCGGCTACACCCCTGTCTAC
>JANMVM010000065.1:0-8114 GCA_031392695.1 Rubrivivax sp. | reverse complement strand
TGTAGACGATGACCTGCACGTCCGACAGGTCGGGCAGCGCATCGAGCGGCGTCTTCATGACCGCGACGACGCCGCCGATGACGATGAACAGGGTGGCAAGCAGGATCAGGAAGGGGTTCCTGCCTGACCAGCGGATGAGTTGGGCCAACATGGTGGGCGCCGCTCAGTGGCCGCTGTGGGAGGACGGGCTCGAGCCTGCGCCCGAGGCCGGTGACGCTGCCGCACGGCGCGACTTCGCTGCCAGCGCCGTCACCGCCAGCGCCGTCACCACGTACTCGCCGGGCTGGCGCTCGACGAACTCAAAGCGCACCGGCTGGCCTGGCTTCAGGCCCGCCAACAGCGCCGCGTTGGCGGCCTTGAACTCCATCGTCATGGCCGGCCACTTCAGCGTCGCGACGGGGCCGTGGTTGAGGCTCACGGTGCCGGCCTTGAGATCGATGCTGCCGACCGTGCCGTCGGCCTGGTGGCCGACAGCCGCCGCGGCCGAAGCCGCTGCCGCAGGCGCGCCCGTTGGAGCCGCGCCCAGGCCGCCGATGGCAGCCTTGAGGTTGCTCTCGGCATCGATCAGGAAGTTGGCCGCCACGACCACCGGCTCACCTTCCTTGAGGCCCCTGACGATCTCGATCAGGTTCTCGCTGCGCGCGCCGAGCTGCACCTCGCGCGCCTCGAAGCGCCCGGGCCCGGCCTGCACCAGCACCAGGCGCCGCGTGCCGGTGTCGATGACGGCCGAGTCGGGCACCGTGAGCACCGGCGTCTTGGCGCCCACGGCCAGTTCAACCTGGGCAAACATCGCCGGCTTCAGGCGCTGGCCCGGGTTGGCCAGTTCCACCCGCACCGGGATCGTCCGCGTCTCGGCCTTCATCGTGGGGTAGATGGTGGTGACCGGTCCTGCGAAGACCTCGTTCGGATAGGCGGTGGTGGTGACGCGCGCCCGCGCGCCGGTCCTGACGAGGCCGATGTCCTGCTCGGACAGCTCGGCGATGACCCACACCGACGACAGGTCGGTGACCTGGTAGAGCATCTCGCCGGGCATGAAGCGCATGCCCTGCAGCGCCTTCTTTTCGGTCACCACGCCCGACACCGGCGAGGCGAAGGTGATGCTGCGCTGGACCTGCCCGGAGCGCGTCAGCGCCGACAACTGATCGGCCGACAGGCCCCAGTTGCGCAGTCGCGTCAGGCTCGACTCCGACAGCTGCCGGATGCCGGCCTGCGCCTCGGCGCCAGCATCCTTCATCGCCTGCTGGCCCTGCGCCGCGATGGCGTATTCCCGCTGTGCCGACACCAGTTCGGGGCTGTAGGCCTCGAACAGCGCCTGCCCCTGGGTCACCGGCTGGCCGGTGGCGTTGACGTGAAGCCGCTCGACATAACCTTCGAACTTGGCTGTCACCACATAGACGCGCCGCTCGTCGGCTTCGACGCGGCCGGCGGCGCGCACGGTCTTGCCGAGCAGGCGCAGGGCCGCCGCTTCGGTGCGCACGCCCAGCTTCTGGATCTTCTCGGTGCTGATGCGGACCTGGTTGGGCGCCGCTGCCCCGGCCGCGCCCGCCCCGCCCGCGGACTCGTCCTCGTCGGCAAAGACGGCCACGTAGTCCATGCCCATCGAGTCCTTCTTCGGCGTTGGCGAGGTGTCGGCCAGGCCCATCGGGTTGCGGTAGTACAGCGGCTTGCGCTGCGCCGGGGCGGACGCTGCGCTGGCCGTGGCGGCGGCGCCGTCGGGCGCCGGCGCCGCGCGCTGCGTACCCAGCCAGTAGCTGCCGGCGGCGACGGCGCCGAGCAGTGTCACGGCGATCACGAGCGCGAGCACGGTTTGGGGTGGCTTCACAGTTCTTCTCCCACGATGCGTTCGATGTCGGCCAGGCGCAACTGCGCCTCGACCTGGGACTTGAGCAGGTCCTGGCGACCCTTGCGAATCTGGCGCTGCGCCTCGAGCAGCAGCGCGAACTCGCCCTTGCCGTTCTCGTAGGCGGCCAGGGCCGACTGCAGGCCGAGTTCCGACTGCGGCAGCCACTGCGTCTTGAGCAGGGCCTCGGTGCGCCGTGCCGCGTCCAGGCCCGCCAGCTGCACCGCCAGCTCGCCCAGCAGTTGTTGCGACAGCGCCAGCACACGCGAGCGCGCCGCCGACTCCATCGCCCCGGCCTCGCGCTCCTGGCTGCGCCGCCAGTCCTGCTGCAGCGGGATGTTCATCTCGACCATCACGCCCCAGCTCGTGATGCGCGAGCGCACCTGCGATGGCGACAGTCCCAGCGTCAGATCGGGATAGCGATTGCGCTGCGTCAGTTCGCGGTTGCTTTGCGCCGCGCTCAGGCGCGCCTGCTCGGCCAGGATCTGCGGGTTGCGTGCCTGCGCCCGTGCGGCCAGCGTGGCGGCGTCGGCGCTGCCCAGCGCGGGCACGGGCCGCAGCAGCAGCGGATCGGCCAGCGGCGCGGTGCCGTCGCGGGCCAGCAGCGCGTTCAGGCGCGCCCGGATCTGGCGCTTCTCGCTGTCGATGGCGATCAGCTCGGCGCGCATCGCGGTTTGTTCGATCTGGGCGCGGATGGCGTCCGGCTGGCCGGCCAGGCCGCCGGCGTAGCGCGCCTGGGCCACCTGCTCCAGCCGCGACATCAGCTCAAGCACCTCGCCGGCCAGGCGTTCGTTGCCGGCGGCGCGGTAATGCTCGGCATAGGCAGCCTTGATGCGCGCCGCCAACTCGGCCCAGGCGGCGTCGGTGCGCGCGTCGGCCTGTTGCGCGTCGGCCAGCGCTGCGTCGCGCTTCAGTTCGCGCTTGCCCCACAGCGGCAGCGCCTGCATCAAGGTGTACTTCGTCTCGCCGACGCGCCAGGGCAGCAGGCTGGCCGAGGCGTCACTGCCGTAGTTGTTGATGTTCATGAGCTCGACACGCAGCACCGGGTCGGGCAGGGCGCCGGCAGAGCCGACGCGCTGGGCCGCCGCATCGGCTTCCTGGCGCATGGCGCCGAGTTCGGCGCTCTGCGCCCGCGCGTGGGCGAGCAGGCCCTGGACAGTGCTGCCCAGCGCTTCGCTCTGGGCCCGAAGCAGGCCCGGGGCGCTGATGCCGGCCAGCGCGGCCCACAGCAGGGCGAGCGCGCGGCGGGCGCTGACTCGGCGCTGCCGGGGTGGATCGGATGCTGCTGCCGACGGCGCGGCGGCCGCGGGAAGGCGGATCTGGGTCATGACGATGACTCCGGGACGACAGAGGGGATGCGATCGATCGGCGTGCAGGCGGCACGCCGGGCGCAGGGGAGCAGGGGTGCACGGCGCAGGGCAGCCCGAACGCAGCCGGCGCGTGGCAGGCGCTAGAGCGCGAGGCGCAGGAAGACGATCGGTATCGGGGGTGCCCAGTCGTCTTGCTGGCGCGGCAACCAGCGCGGCACCGGGATCGGGGCCGGAGCAGGAACGGCGAGCGCGAGCGCCGCCGCAGGCAGGGCATGGCCCGAAGCCTGATCCAGAGCGGACTTCAGCGGGATCGAGATGCGGACCTTGTCGCAGAAGTCACTGCAGGCCGTCCGCGTCGCGGCGCCCTGCTGGCCGTGACAGCCTGCGTCGGCTTGCGCTGGAACCGCGCCGGGCTGCTGCACAGCGGCAACCGGATCGCTCGCCGGCGCCGACCCCGAGGCCAGGCACGCGTTGGCCAGCGTGCAGGCGACGCCGAACAACCAAAGCAGCAGCACCCGGGCAGCCCAGCGGCGTAGGTGTAGACGATGGCGAAACATGGCGTCGGGTGCAGTCGCTCTTCAGCGGCTGGATCTTACCGATCGAACGATCGGCTGCGTTGACGCGCGTCAACGCAGCGCCAGGATCGGCAGGCGGGCCTCCGTGGCCGCCGTGCCGAAGCCTTCAATCCTCGTCGCGGCCCTCACCCCGCGAGCTCGGTGCCCTGCCCAGGGGCCGCCCGCCAGGGCCGGCGGCAAAGCTCAGGGGTGACTTCGCCGGCTGTTGCGCCACGCCCGGCTGGCTCCAGTCGCACACGCCGTCGGGGAAGGTGTCGTACAGCCGCGTGAGCTGCTGCGCGGTGAAGGTGGCCGGCAGGTACTCGGCCGTGTTCAGCGGCTTGAGTTCGCACTTGAGGATGTTCTCGGTGATCGAGCCGCCGGCCACCTGGCGCGGCGACGCGTGCTTCTGCAGCCGCGCATCGGCGTCGCACAGCGTCATGTTGGTGACCTTGGTGGCGAAGTTGACGTCGCCCGTCAGGTAGCACAGGTCGATCGCTGCGGCCGGCTTGGCGGCCACCACCTGGGCGTGGCTGCGCACCGCATTGAGGCTGTCCTTGGGCGCGCTGAGCAGCAGGCTGCTGAGCCAGGTGTCCATGGTCAGGAAGGAGGCCGTGGTCACGGCCGCCACCTGCGCCGCGGTGCCGGGCAGCAGGCCGGTGCCGTAGCGCCACATCACCTGGTTGGCGTGGCTGCCCTGGTTGGCGGCCTCGATGCGCGCGCGCTCGGAGAAGCTGCGCCAGATGAAGTGGATGCCCTGCTCGTCGTAGCCGCGCGAATCGATGATCGGCAACTGGCCCAGTTTCTTGCCGCTGGACACGATGCCGGCGCGGTAGGCGGTGCGCAGCGCCGCCAGGTCGGCCTTGGAGCGCGCGGCGGTGCGGTTGGAGTCGGTGTCGGTGCCGCCGATCTTCTCGTTCAGGGTCACGAACTCCTCGGCCGTGATCGCGCCCGCCAGCAGCGCCTTCAGCCCGTACTGGATGCCGACGTTGTCGCCGGTCTGGCGGGCCCGCGTGAAGCCGGGGGCCTTGTCGTTGTCGGTGCTGCCCCACACGGCGGTGGACAAGTCGGCGTCGCCGCAGCGCGTGCCGCCCGGGTTGGTGACGGGGTCGTACACCAGCGCCGCCGGCAGCAGGCAGTTGTTGCGCGACTCCACCAGCGTCGTCAGCGCCCCGGTGTCGTTGTTGCTGACCACCGTGCGCGCGTAGTTGCCGGGCTTGTTGTTGAAGCCGAAGGCGTTGTTCCAGGACTGGCAGCCACGCTGGTCGAGGTGGCCGTTGATGGCCGTCTTCTTGGCGTTGATCTGGGCCTGCGTCAGCCCGCTCATCAGCGCCGTCCACTGCGGGCCGGCGTAGACGTTGACCAGCAGCACGCAGTCGATGACCTCCAGCCCGGTGGTGATCGAATCGGGGTAGTCGCAGCTGGGCTGGATGCCGTCGAGCAACCCGGGGAAGATCGACGCGATGGTGTTCTGCTGGATCGAGCCGCCCGAGCAGCCGTTGCCCATCACGTACTTGACCTCGCCGTAGTTGTCGACGATGAGCTCCTTCATCATCATCGTCGTCTCGGCCACGAGATAGCGGTTGGAGTTGTAGAGCGAATCGGTCAGGCTGTGGTCGACGACCATGAAGCCGCGCGACAACGCTGTGTTGTCGGCCCAGTTCTGCTCGGTGCGGAACTGCAGCCGCGGCTGGCCGGTGGAAGCGCCGAAGCTGTACAGCACCTTGCCGTTCCACTGCACCTGCGGCGCCAGCGCCGTCCACGGCTTGCTGGGGTCGAAGAGCACGACGATGTCGTAGATGCCGCGGTTGAGCGTGCCGCGCTCGACGCGCACGATGTAGGGCACGATCAGGCCGTCGCTGGTCGTCGTCATCGCCAGGTCGGGCGGCGTGATGCCCGGCGTGTAGGGCCTGAAGCAGTTGTTGGTCGGCGGCGCCGCCGGCGGGCTCGGGTCGGGCAGGGCGCTGGAGCAGCCGGCCGTGGTGGTGCGGTAGAAGAACTTGTACTCGGTGGCGATGTTGCACTGCGCGTCGACCGCCGTCGTCATGAGGCCGCTGGCGTTGGAAGCTGGCGTGTTGCCCACGGCCGCCACGGGCGTGGGCGTGGCGCAGATCCAGGGCTGCGTCTGCGTGCTCAGCAGCACTGGCCCGCCGCGCGGGTGGTTGGTGATCGTCAAGCTGGCCGAGGGCCGGCCGTGGCGGTGCGCGGTGGACTGCGCCACCACCCGGTTGTCGCCCACGCGCAGGCCGCGCAGCACGCCGCGCAGCGTGCGCGCGCTGGCGTTGGCGACGAAGCCGGCGCCGACATCGGCGCCGTTGAGCGTGAGCCGGACCTTGTTCATCGGCACCGAGCGCGGCACGCGCACTTCCACCAGCGCGTCGCCGCCGCTGATCAGGTCGGCGCGGTTGGACAGCGTGCGGATCGAGAAGTCGTTGGCTGAGGGCGCATCGTCGTGATCGTCGTCGTTGTCGCGGTTGTCGCGGTTGTCGCGGTCGTTGGCCTGCCCGCGCTGGGCGCCGTCGGCGTGCGCCGTGACGGGGGCCAGGACGGAAAAGGCCAGCGCAGCGAGCAGCGCGCTACACAGCGGCCACGACATCCAGGATCGGGTTTGCATGAAGCTTCTCCTTCGGCGTGCAGCGGGGATAACGATTGAACTGCTGCATCGTCGGCCTGCGTACCGGACATACCCGTAGGCCTTGCGGCCGCAGGCACCGAGCAGTCCAGCAGAATGCACGCATGGACATTACCGCCCGCATCGCCGGTATCGACGCCGCCGAAAGGCCGCCGTGACTGCGCCGGTGGTCATCACCGTCGCCGCGGCGCGGCAGGCCGCCGAGAGCATCGAAGCGCTGGCCGATGTGCTTGTCGACTGCGTCGAGGGCGGCGCTTCGGTGGGCTTCCTGTGGCCGCTGCAGCGCGCCACCGCCACGGCCTTCTGGCGCGGCGTGGCCGATGGCGAGGCGGGCGGCGTGGCGCGCGGCGAGCGCGTGCTGCTGCTGGCGCGCGAGGCCGTGGCCGACGGGCCTGGCACGATCGTCGGCACCGTGCAACTGATCCTGGCGCTGCCGCAGAACCAGCCGCACCGCGCCGACCTTGCCAAGATGCTGGTGCACCGCCAAGCGCGCCGCCGCGGCGTGGCGCGCCAGTTGCTGGCCCAAGCCGAGGCCGTGGCGCGCGAGCACCGCCGCAGCGTGCTGGTGCTGGACACCGGCAGCGGCGGCGCTGCCGAGCGCCTGTACGCGCGCGCCGGCTGGCTGCGCGTGGGCACGGTGCCCAACTACGCGCTCATGCCCAATGGCCAACCCTGCGCCACGACGATCTTCCACCGCCCGCTGCAGCCCCAGGCCGATGCGATTCAGGCCGCGTCGGTGCCGGCGGTGAAGTAGAGCGCGGCGCACAGCGCTGCGCCGACGCCGAACAGCATCGCGGTGCCGGCGATGACATAGGGGTAGAGCATCAGCGCCACGCCCAGACCCGCGGTGCGCCAATTGCTGTTCTTGCGCCCGCGCCGCCAGGCCAGCCAACCGACAATGCCGAAGCCCAAGGCGCCGACGAGGTAGGTCGGGCTGGGCAAGGTCAGCCCGAGCGCCTGCAGCGCGCCGAGCGTTTGCAAGGCGTCGACTGAACTTATCGCAGCTAGAGCCATCTTCTCCTTGTCCTCGCCCGCCGGGGCTCTTGCCGGGCCGAAGCCGCCTGACGGTTCCACAGTGTGCCGCCGCCACCGCCCCCGGGCGCGACCGCAACACGGGCTTTACACAATGGCCTCAAGATACCGATGTGCCGGGGGCGCTATCGTGATCCCTGAAAGGAACACACCATGAAAATCCAGATTCCCCTCGTCGCCCTCGGCCTGGCCAGCAGCGCCGCCGCGGCGCTGGCCACCGAATACGGCACCGTGATTTCCACCACGCCGGTGGTGGTGCAAGCCTGGGCGCAGCAGCAGCAATGCACCGAGCAGCAGGCGCTGGTGCAGTCGCGCACCAGCGGCGGCGGTCAGGTGCTGGGTGCCATCATCGGCGGCGTCATCGGCAACAGCCTGGGCGGCGGCGCCGGACGCGCCGCAGCCACGGGCCTGGGCGTGGTGGCCGGCAGCATCATCGGCAACCAGGCCGAAGCGGCCAACACGCCGCCGACCGTGGTGCCGCTGCGCAACTGCCAGAACAGCATGCGTCTGGAAAACCGCGTGCTCGGCTACGACGTGGTCTACGAATACAACGGCCAACGCTACAGCGCCCGCATGGCTCAGCCACCGACCGAGCGCGTGGCGCTGACGATGACGGTCGTGGGGGCCGTCAGCCCCGAGGCGCCTGCGGTCGAGGCCGCCCCTGCACCGCCGCCGATGGTCGAGGCGCCCCCGCCGGCGGTCGTGGCCTACCCGCAGCCCTACGGTTACGGCGCTTATGGCGCTTA
>JANMVM010000046.1:0-2222 GCA_031392695.1 Rubrivivax sp. | reverse complement strand
GAGATCGACGCCCGCGGCAAGCTCGTGACGCCAGGTTTCGTCGACGTGCACACTCATTTCGACGGCCAGGCGATCTGGTCGCAGCGCCTCGCGCCGTCCTCTTGGCATGGCGTCACGACGGCGGTGATGGGCAACTGTGGCGTTGGCTTTGCACCGGTGCGCGACACCGACCACGAATGCTTGATCGAGCTGATGGAGGGCGTGGAAGACGTTCCAGGCGTCGTCATGCGCGAAGGCCTGGAATGGGCCTGGGGCAGCTACGCCGATTACCTGGACGCGCTGGAACGCAAGCCGCACGACATCGACTTCTGCTCGCAATTGCCGCATGCGCCGCTGCGCACTTTCGTGATGGGCGAACGGGCCATCCGCCTGGAGCCGGCCACCGAGGCCGACGTCGCCGCCATGCGCCGCCTGACCTGCGACGCCATGCGCGCCGGGGCGGTGGGCTTCTCGACCTCGCGCAGCATCCTGCACAAGACATCCACCGGCGCGCCGATGCCGACGTTGCGCGCGACAGAGCGCGAGCTGATGGGCATTGCGCTGGGCATGCAGGACGCCGGCTCGGGAGTGATTGGCTACCGCACCGACTTCGACACCGAAGCCTTGCGGCTGGAAGAATTCGACATCATGCGGCGCCTGGTCAGCACCTCGGGCAGGCCGCTGTCGGTGTCGCTGTTCCAGGAGAACAAGGCCCCTCTTGGCTGGCGCCACCTGCTCGACCTGGTGGAAGGCGCGTATGCCCAAGGGCTGCCCTTGCGCGCCCAGGTGGCGCCGCGCCAGTTGGGCGTGCTGCTGGGGCTGCAGAGCTCGCAGAACCCGTTTTCGGAAAACGAGTCTTACAAGCCGATCGCCAAGAGGCCGCTGGCCGAGCGCCTGGCCACGCTGCACGACGCGTCGTTCCGCGCCCGGTTGCTGAGCGAAGAGCGGCCGCTGCAACGCCGGCTTGAAAACATGTACCGGATGGGTGACGCCTTCGACTACGGCCTGCCGCCCGAAGCCGCGCTGCCGGCGATTGCTGCGCGCGAAGGCCGCAGTGCGGCCGAGGTGGCCTACGACCTGTTGCTGCAAGACGAAGGCCGCAACTTCATCTACCACGCGGCCGCCAATTACGCCGACGGCAACTTCGACGCCTGCCGCGCCATGCTGGCCAGCCCGGCCACGGTACCGGGGCTGGGGGACTCGGGCGCCCACGTCACGATGATCGTCGACGCCAGCTTCTCGACCTACTTCCTGGCCTACTGGGCGCGCGACCGCGGGCCCGATGCCTTTGCGCTGCCTTGGGCGGTGAAGCGGCTGACCGCCGATTGCGCCGACGCCATGGGCCTGAGTGACCGCGGCGTGCTGGCGCCGGGCAAGAAGGCCGACATCAACGTCATCGACTTCGATGCGCTGAGCTGGCAACGGCCGTACATGAGCTTCGATCTGCCGGCCGGTGGAGCGCGGTTGCTGCAGCGCTCGCGCGGCTACACCGCGACCATCGTCGCGGGGGTGGTGGTGTACCGCGATGGTGAGGCGACCGGGGCGCTGCCCGGGCGGCTGGTGCGCTCGGGGGTGCTCTCCGGCGCGCGCTCCGGTTGAGACGCCGAATGCGCTGACGCCGAATGCCTTCAGCCGTGCCGGCGCGTGCTGGCCCAGGATGGGAGGCGGCGGCGGCAACGGCCACAACCGCTGCAGCGGCCGCAACCGAAGTCGCCAGCACCGCCACTGCGCGCGATTCAACGGCACGTGCCTGCAACGTCGCCGATCTGCGCGAACTGGCCCGCCGCTCGCTGCCCAAAAGCCTGTTTGAGTTTGTCGACCGCGGCAGCCAAAACGAGCTTGCACTGCGCACCCTGCGGGCCGCGCTGGAACGTGTGCTGTTCTGCCCGCGCGTGCTGGTCGACGTCTCGCAGCGCAGCCAGGAGCGTGGGCGGCAGAAGGCGTCGAAGCGTTCTCGAAGAGCGGTGAAGCCAAAGATGCGAAAACCGAGTACCGCTAGTGAGCCCCACAAGCCCAGGGCTTGCCCCCTGGGCGCAGGAGGTGATGCCCGGCGGTGCCGGCTTCTCGCGCGTTGCAGCCGACGATCTTCTGCCGCCCACGCTGCTAGTACTCCAACCCACAGATTTCGAGACATGAAAACGCGTCTTCGTCCACCATGCGTCGTTGCAAATCCTCGCGATACCAGAAGGTATCGCTGTGGTTTGCGCCTAGCCTGGCGAACGAATCCATCGTTTTCAACTTGT
>JANMVM010000045.1:0-28841 GCA_031392695.1 Rubrivivax sp. | reverse complement strand
CACCTGCTCGCCCGTGGCCGCCAGCGCGTCGAGCTCGCGCAGCGACTCCGGGGTGCTGGCGTTGGGCAGCAGTTCCTTGGCCAGGCCGAGCAGGCGGTTGGTCTCGCCGCTCATTGCTGAAGGCACCACCACCAGCTGGTGGCCGGCGCGCACCCATTTGGCGACCCGCTGTGCGACGCTTCGGATGCGCTCGGTCGACCCCATCGAGGTGCCGCCGTACTTGTGAACGATCAATGCCATGGCCTGGGTGGGACGTGATGCGGGGTGATGAGGGCACGGCACGGACTGCTGCCGTGCACCAGCTGCAAATTCTAGTCGCCGCGCTGACGCAGTCCTGTCGCCGGCGCAGTGTCGGGCACCCAGCGCAATTGCAGCTGCGCCACGCCGGCAGCCGCCAGGAAAGCCGCCTCGGGCCCGAGGCCGGGCACGAACAGCAGCTGCCCTGCCGCTGTCGACAAGAGCGGCCCCTGGCGCTGCCAGGCGGGCACGCCACGGGCCTGGTACTGCAGCTTGAGGCTGCGTGCAGCAGCCCCGGGTGCGAGCCGAAAGCGCTCGCCGCCGGCGCGCGCATGGGCCACCACCTGGCGCAGTGAGGCGCGCGCCAGCCCGCCTTCGCGGGTCGACTGCACCTGCCAGTGCCCGGGCCAGCCCGGCACATCGACGTGTCCGGGCACGCTCAGGTCCAGCACCGCAGCGGGTGCAGCGAGAGTCGGCGCGGCCGCATCGACCGCCTGCGGACTCAACCAGCCGCGGTACAGGCGCAGGGTGGCGCCGGCCGCGGGCCAGCTGCCCTGCGACGCCGGCGGCAGCTCAAGCCCCAGGCGGTCGAGCAGGCTCTGCGGCGGCGGCGCGCCAGTCGCCGCGGCGAGCCATTGGCGCAGTGCGTTGTGGCGCCGGGCGGGTGGCAGCAGCCGCCAAGGAGCCACATGCAGCCCCCGCTCGCCGACCAGCGGCAACAGGTCGGCGTCGGCCACTTCGCGGGCCAGCGCCAGCGCTTCCCGGGCGCGCGCCGCGGCCGCAGCGAAGGCGGTCTCGGCGTCGCCAAAGGCTGCCGTCAGCGCCGGCCACACGGCATGGCGCAGCCGGCTGCGCGCGAAGCGCGGGTCGGCATTGCTCGGGTCCTCGGCATGGCGCAATCGGTGGCGGCGCACGTAGGCGGCGATCGCCTCCGCCGGCTCGTCCAGCCACGGGCGAGCCCAGGTGATGCCGCCGCGCCGGGCCACCGCGGGCATCGACGCCAGGCCAGCCGCACCAGCGCCGCGCAGGGCCTGCAGCAGCCAGGTCTCGGCCTGGTCGCGCCGGTGATGGGCCAGCAGCACCAGCGCGCAGCCCGCTTCGGTGGCCATCCCGGCCAGCGCGCGATAACGCTCGATGCGTGCCCAGGCCTCGATGCTCTGGCCTCGTGCCGGCCGGCCGTCCAGCCGGCGGCAGGCGAAGGTGGCGCCCCAGCGGCGGCTTTGGCGCTGGACCTGCAGCAACCAGTCATCGGCTTGCGGCATCAGGCCGTGGTGCACATGCAAAGCGACGACATCGACGCCCAGCGCGGCAGCCTGGCGCAGCGTGCAGTGCAGCAGCGCGGTGGAGTCACGGCCGCCGCTCGTGGCCACGGCCACCCGCGGCCGCGCCATGGCTAACGGTCCTTGGTGTCGGTGAAGCGGCCGTAGGCGCGCAGCCGGTCGTAGCGGCGCTGCAGCAGCTCCTTGGGCTTGAGATCGGCGCCCTGGCGCAGCGCGTCGGCCAGGCCGCGCTTGAGCTGCGCGGCCATCCACGGCACGTCGCGGTGGGCGCCGCCCACCGGCTCGTTGACGATCTTGTCGATCACCCCCAGCGCCTTGAGGCGGTGGGCGGTGATGCCCAGCGCTTCGGCCGCTTCGGAGGCGCGCTCGGCGGTCTTCCAAAGGATCGAGGCGCAGCCCTCGGGCGAGATCACCGAGTACACGCTGTACTGCAGCATCAGCACCTGGTCGGCCACGCTGATGGCCAGCGCGCCGCCTGAGCCGCCTTCGCCGATGATGGTGCTGATGATCGGCACCTCGAGCTGCGCCATCTCGAAGATGTTGCGACGAATGGCCTCGGACTGGCCGCGCTCTTCGGCCCCGATGCCCGGGTAGGCGCCGGGCGTGTCGACGAAGGTGAAGACCGGCAGGCCGAACTTCTCGGCCAGCTTCATCAGGCGCAAGGCCTTGCGGTAGCCCTCGGGCCGGCTCATGCCGAAGTTGCGCAGCGTGCGCTCCTTGGTGTCGCGCCCCTTCTGGTGACCCAGCACCACGCAGGCCTGGCCGTTGAAGCGCGCCAGGCCGCCGATGATCGACAGGTCGTCGGCGTAGTGGCGGTCGCCATGCAGCTCCTGGAACTCGGTGAAAATCTCGCCCACGTAGTCCAGCGTGTAGGGCCGCTGCGGGTGGCGCGCGATCTGCGTCACCTGCCAGGGCGTGAGGTTGGCGTAGATGTCGCGCGTCAGCTGCTGGCTCTTCTGGCTCAGGCGCTCGATCTCGTCGCTGATGTCGACGGCCGACTCGTTCTGCACGTAGCGCAACTCATCGATCTTGGATTCAAGTTCCGAGATCGGGTTTTCGAACTCCAGGAAATGGCGCTTGTTCAAATCAATACTCCACCGGCAGCGGGTCGAGGCTGCGCCAAATATACCAAGTGGCCACCGAGCGATAGGGGGCCCACGCTTCGCCTACTTCGCGCGCTTCGGCGCGTGACACGGGCTCGCCGCTGAAGTAGTTCAGGCTGATGCCCTTGAGCAGGCCCAGGTCGTCCAGCGGCATCACGTTGGGACGCATCATGTGGAAGATGAGGAACATCTCCGCCGTCCAGCGGCCGATGCCGCGGATCGACACCAACTCGGCGATGATGGCCTCGTCGTCCATCGTCGGCCACTGCGCGGCCTGTGCCGAGCCGTCGTTGAAGTGGCGCGCCAGGTCGAGCAGGTACTCGGCCTTGCGCGCCGACAGCCCCGCCTCGCGCAGCGTGGGCACCGGCAGCGCCTGCACCGCAGCCGGCACGAGGCGCGTGGGTACACCGCCGACGGCACCCGCAAAACGGTCCCACACCGCCTGGGCTGCCTTGACCGAGATCTGCTGGCCGACGACGGAGCGCGCCAGCGTGGTGAAGGCATCGCCGCGGCTGCGCAGGCGCGCTTCGCCATAGCGCTGCACGAGCTTCTTCATCATGCGGTCGCGGCGCGCCAGGTGACGGCAGGCTTCGTCCCAGTAGGTCGGCGTCGACTCGGGGCTAGACGGAGCCAGCAGCGGCGCGGGCGCGGCGCCGCGCAGATGGGCTGGCTTGGCCACGGCGTTCAGGCGCGCACCCAGGTCGTGCCCTGCGCGGAATCCTTGAGCTCGATGCCCAGCGCCGCCAGCTCGGCACGGATGCCGTCGGCGAGCGCGAAGTCGCGGGCCAGCTTGGCCGCCGCCCGCGCCGCGATGCGGCCCTGCACGAAGGCCTCGTCCACCTCGGCCCGGCCCTGGCCCTGCAGGTAGTGGCGAGCATCGGCCTGCAGGATGCCGAGCACGGCGCCCAGGGCCTTGAGCAGGGCCGCGTCGGTCGTGCGACCGCGGTTGACCTCGCTGGCCAGTTCGAACAGCACCGCCAGCGCGCCGGGGGTGTTGAAGTCCTCGTCCATCGCCGCCTTGAAGGCAGCGGCCCGCGGCTCGGTCCAGTCGATGGCGGCCAGGTCCGGCACCGCGCCTGCAGCGTCCAGCGCCGTGTACAGGCGGCGCAGCCCGCTGCGCGCCTCGTCGAGCAGCGTGTCGCTGAAGTTGAAGGGGCTGCGGTACTGCGTGCGCAGCATGAAGAAGCGCACCGATTCGCCGTCGAACCGGGCCAGCACGTCGGCGATGGTGAAGAAGTTGCCCAGCGACTTGGACATCTTCGCGTCGTCGATGTTGAGGAAGCCGTTGTGCATCCAGGTGCGCACGAACTCGCCCCCGCTGGCGCCTTCGCTCTGCGCGATTTCATTCTCGTGGTGCGGGAACTGCAGGTCCATGCCGCCGCCGTGGATGTCGAAGGGCGCACCCAGCAGCGCTTCGCTCATCGCCGAGCACTCGATGTGCCAGCCCGGGCGGCCCGCGCCGTAGGGGCTGGGCCACTGGGCATCGGCTGGCTCGCTGGCCTTGGCGGCCTTCCAGAGCACGAAGTCGAGCGGATCTTCCTTGTCGCCGAGTACCGCCACCCGCTCGCCGGCGCGCAACTCGTCGAGCGACTTGCCCGAGAGCTTGCCGTAGCCGGCGAAGCGGCGCACCGCGAAGTTGACGTCACCGCCCTCGGCCTGGTAGGCCAGGCCCTTGTCCTGCAACTGGCCGATCAGCGACACCATCTGCGGCACATAGTCGGTGGCGCGCGGCTCGTGCGTGGGCGTGACCGCACCCAGCGCGGCGAAGTCGCGATGCATGGCGGCGATCATCTCGTCGGTGAGCGCGCGGATGCCGATGCCGCGCTCCACGGCGCGGCGGATGATCTTGTCTTCGATGTCGGTGATGTTGCGCACGTAGGTGACGCGCCAGCCGCTGGCCAGCAGCCAGCGGTAGACCGTGTCGAAGGCCAGGATCATGCGGGCATGGCCCAGGTGGCATTGGTCGTACACGGTGATGCCGCACACGTACATGCGCACGTGGCCGGGCTCGATGGGTGCGAACGCCTCCAGGCGGCGCGTCAGGGTGTTGTGAATTCGGAGCGTCATGTCGGAGGAGGCGGCGCCGTGCCGGTGCAGGCCACCTGCCGAGCGGGCCCCGGCGTCGGAGCGGCAGGAGGGAATGGCGTCGATAGAATCGGCTTTTAGTATAGCGGCGGCCCCGCTGGCATCCCTGCCGCGCCGCACGCTCCACCACTGCCGATGATTCTGCCCGCGACGCTCTTGCGCTGTGCCCTGGCGGCCCTGCTGCTGCTGGGCCGTCCGGCATGGGCCGACGTCTTGAGCGATGTCCAGGCGCTGCTGGCCAAGGGCGACCTCGCGGGCGCGCTGCGCAGCGCCGACAGCGCCGTGGCGGCCCGCCCCGGCGATGCCCAGGCGCGCTTTCTGCAAGCCGTGGTGCTGATGGATCTCAAGCGCAACGAAGAAGCGATGGCCGCCTTCACGCGCCTGAGCCAGGAATACCCTGAACTGCCCGAACCCTTCAACAACCTGGCGCTGCTGCACGTACGCGGCGGCCGCCTCGAACTGGCGCGGCAGGCCCTGGAAGCCGCGCTGCGCAACGACCCCGGCCACCGCGCCGCACGAGCCAACCTGGGCGAGGTGCACCTGATGCTGGCCGTGCAGGCCTGGGAGCAGGCTGCCGCCGGCGGGCCGATCGATCCGCACCTGATGCGCAAACTCGATGCCGCGCGCGCCCTGGTGGCCGCCGGTGCAGCGCCTTCCGCGGCAGCCCGCTAGACTCGCCACCCGCTGCACCGGCCCCCCGCCCCACCCCTGCTTCACCCTGTCTGGAGAACGCCGCTTGAATCCGATAGCCCGACTGTGCATGGCCCCCGCGCTGGCCGCGCTGCTGACCCTGCTGTCCCTGCCCTGCCTGGCGCAGAAGGTGCGCCTGGCCACCAGTGCCGGCGACATCGTGGTCGAACTCGAAGCCGACAAAGCACCCAGGACGGTGGCCAACTTCGTGCAATACGTTCGCGCTGGCCACTACGACGGCACGGTGTTCCATCGCGTCATCGAGAACTTCATGATCCAGGGCGGCGGCTACAAGGCCGATTTGAGCGAAAAACCCGTACGCCCGCCGATCCCGCTCGAAAGCCGCAGCGGCCTGTCCAATGTGCGCGGCACGCTGGCCATGGCCCGCACCGGCGTGCCCGACTCGGCGACGGCGCAGTTCTTCATCAACGTCGTCGACAACGCCTCCCTCGACCAGCCCAACTCGCGCGACGGCAACGGCTATGCCGTATTCGGCAAGGTCGTCGAGGGCATGGACGTGGTCGACACCATCAAGCGGGTGCCGACCAAGAATTCGGGCCAGCATCAGAACCTGCCGGTCACCGCCGTGACCATTCGCAAAGCCACCGTGGAGAAATGACATGACCAAGACCGTTCAGATGGACACCAGCGCCGGCACCCTGCGCATCGAATTGGACGAGGCCCAGGCGCCGCTGTCGACGGCCAACTTCCTGGCCTATGTGAAGAGCGGCCACTACGACGGCACCGTGTTCCACCGCGTCATCAAGGGCTTCATGTTGCAAGGGGGCGGCTTCGACGTCTCGATGAAGCAGAAGCCCACGCTCGAAGCCCTCAGGAACGAGGCCAACAACGGCCTCAAGAACAAGCACTACACACTGGCCATGGCGCGCACCAGCGACCCGCACTCGGCCACCGCGCAGTTCTTCATCAACACCACCGACAACGCCTTCCTCGACTTCAAGGCCGAAAACGCCCAGGGCTGGGGCTACGCGGTATTCGGTCGCGTCGTCCAGGGCACGGAGATCGTCGACGCGATCGAGAAGGTGCGCACCGGGCGCAAGGGCTTCCACGACGACGTGCCGCTGGAAGACGTGGTCATCGTGCGCGCAACAGAAGTCGCCTGACCTGCCAGGGCATGCCCGAAACCGGCGCCCCAGGAGCCCTGCCGCCGTTCTTTGAACTGGCGACCCAGGCGTCCTGGCGCGCCATCGACTTCATCTCCGACCTGCATCTGTGCGAGGCGCTGCCGCGCACCTTCGATGCCTTCGCCGCCCACTTGCTGCACACGCGCGCCGATGCAGTCTTCATCCTGGGTGATCTGTTCGAGGTCTGGGTCGGCGACGACATGGCCCAGCGCGGGTTCGAGCGCCAGTGCGTCGAACTCATGGCCGAGGCGGCCAGCCACCGGGCTTTGGCCTTCATGGTGGGCAACCGCGATTTCCTGTGCGGCACCGACCTGTTGCGCCGCAGCGGCGCCATGGGCCTGCCTGACCCGACGGTGCTCGTCGCCTGGGGCCAGCGCGTGTTGCTCAGCCATGGCGACGAGCTGTGCTTGGGCGACGCGCCCTACCAGGCCTTCAGGCGCGAAGTCCGCTCGCCGGCCTGGCAAGCGGCCTTCCTGGCGCGGCCGCTGGCCCAGCGGCTGCAGATTGCCGCCGACATCCGCCGCGCCAGCCAGACGCGGCAGTGCTTCGACGGCGCTGCCGATGCCGACATTGACGCTGCCGAAGCCGTGCACTGGATGCATGGCCTGGGTGCGCACGAGCTGGTGCACGGCCACACGCACCGTCCGGGCAGCCAGGCGCTGGCTCCAGGCTACAAGCGACATGTGCTGAGCGACTGGGACCTCGACACCGCACAGCGCGCCGAAGTGCTGCGCCTGACGCGCGACGGTTTCGAGCGCCTGGCGCCGACCGGCGCCTGACGCGATGATCGCCGCGTGGTGGCGCGCGTTGCAGCAGCGGCGCGAGCGCTTCGCCGTCTCCAGGCGCACGATCCCCGACGACCTCTGGAAGCGCACCCTCGTGCGCTACCCCTTCCTGCAGCGGCGCAGCGCGGCGGATGCGGCCGAATTGCGCCGCCTCACGAGCCTGTTTCTCGACCGCAAGGAGTTCACCTGCACCGGTGGGCTGCGTCTGACCGATGCCATGGCGGTGGCCATCGCCGCGCAGGCGGCGCTGCCGGTGCTGCAGCTGGGCCTGCAGCACTACGACCGCTTCGTCGGCATCGTCATCCACCCCGATGCCGTGCTGGCGCGGCGCTCGGTGCAGGACGACGACGGCGTCGTGCACGAGTACGACGAGACACTCTCCGGCGAGGCCATGGAAGGCGGCCCGGTGATGTTGTCGTGGCCCGATGTGCGACGTTCCGGGCACAGCGCGGCGCAGGGCTACAACGTCGTCATCCATGAGTTCGCCCATGTGCTGGACATGGCCGACGGCGTGGCCGACGGCATGCCACGCTTGCCGCCGGGCCTGGAATCAGCACGGTGGCGCGAGACCATGAAGAGCGAGTACGAAGCCTTCGCGCTGCGCGTGGAGCAGCAACAAGACACCGCGCTCGATCCCTACGGCGCCACGGCCGAGGAAGAGTTCTTCGCCGTCGCCAGCGAGTGCTTCTTCGTCAACCCGCTGGCACTGCAGGACGAACACCCGGCGCTGTACGCGATGTTCGGCCGCTACTACGGCCAGGATCCGGCAGCCGAGCTGCCAGCCCGCAGCAAATCCGCGATCAGGCCCTGATCAGGCCGCCGTGGCCTCGGTGCGCGGCTTGTCGCTCTTTTTCGGCGGCTGGATGTCGAGCACCACCTGATCGGCGGCGTCGATGTCGACTGACAGGCGCCCGCCATCGACGAGACGGCCGAACAGCAATTCGTCGGCCAGTGCGCGACGGATCGTGTCCTGGATCAAGCGCTGCATCGGGCGCGCGCCCATCAGCGGATCGAAGCCCTTCTTGGCCAGGTACTTGCGCAGCGCATCGCTGAAGGTGACTTCGACCTTCTTCTCGGCCAACTGGCCTTCGAGCGTGAGCAGGAACTTGTCCACCACGCGCAGGATGATGGTCTCGTCGAGCGAGCGGAAGTTGACGATGGAATCCAATCGGTTGCGGAACTCGGGCGTGAACAGGCGCTTGATGTCGCCCATCTCGTCACCCTGCTCGCGCTTGTTGGTGAAGCCGATGGTTGCCTTGTTCATGGTCTCGGCGCCCGCGTTGGTGGTCATGATGATGATCACGTTGCGGAAGTCGGCCTTGCGCCCGTTGTTGTCGGTCAGCGTGCCGTGGTCCATGACCTGCAGCAGCACGTTGAAGACGTCGGGGTGCGCCTTCTCGATCTCGTCGAGCAGCAGCACCGAGTGCGGCTTCTTGGTGATCGCCTCGGTCAGCAGACCGCCCTGGTCGAAGCCGACATAGCCCGGGGGCGCGCCGATGAGGCGGCTCACGGCGTGGCGCTCCATGTACTCGGACATGTCGAAGCGGATGAGGTCGATGCCCAACACGTAGGCCAGCTGCTTGGCGACTTCGGTCTTGCCCACGCCGGTGGGGCCGCTGAACAGAAAGCTGCCGATCGGCTTGTCGTCCTTGCCCAGGCCCGAGCGCGCCATCTTGATGGCAGCGGCCAGGGCGTCGATGGCGGGCTCCTGCCCGAAGACCACGCTCTTGAGGTCGCGGTCCAGCGTCTTGAGCTTGCCGCGGTCGTCGCTGGATACGCTGGCCGGAGGGATGCGCGCGATCTTGGCCACGATCTCTTCGACCTCAGCGCGGGTGATGGTCTTCTTGCGCTTGTTGGCCGGCAGGGTGCGCTGTGCGGCACCGGCCTCGTCGATGACGTCGATGGCCTTGTCGGGCAGGTGACGGTCATTGATGAACTTGGCCGACAACTCGGCCGCGGCCTGCAGCGCGCCCACGGCGTACTTGACGCTGTGGTGCTCTTCGAAACGCGTCTTCAGACCTTTGAGAATCTCAATCGTCTGCTCGACCGTGGGCTCAACGACGTCGACCTTCTGGAAGCGCCGCGACAGCGCCGCGTCCTTCTCGAAGATGCCCCGGTACTCAGTGAAGGTGGTGGCGCCGATGCACTTCATGGCGCCGTTGCTCAGCGCCGGCTTGAGCAGGTTGCTGGCGTCCAGCGTGCCGCCGCTGGCCGCGCCGGCACCGATGAGGGTGTGGATCTCGTCGATGAAGAGAATCGCGTTCGGGTGGTCCTTGAGCTGCTTGAGCACGCCCTTCAGGCGCTGCTCGAAATCACCGCGGTACTTGGTGCCGGCCAGCAACGCACCCATGTCGAGCGAATACACCGTGGCGTCGCCGAGCACTTCGGGCACGTCGTTCTGCGTGATGCGCCAGGCCAGGCCTTCGGCAATGGCGGTCTTTCCGACACCGGCCTCGCCCACCAGCAGCGGGTTGTTCTTGCGCCGCCGGCACAGCACCTGGATGACGCGCTCCACCTCGTGCTCGCGGCCGATCAGCGGGTCGATCTTGCCGTCCCGGGCGAGCTGGTTGAGGTTCTGCGTGAATTGCTCCAGGGGCGAGCCCTTGGCGTCACCACCCTCTTCCTTGTCGGCCTCATTGCTCGAGTTCTCGTTGCTCTTGGCGGGCTCGGGAGGGTCCGACTTCTTGATGCCGTGGGCGATGAAGTTCACCACGTCCAGCCGCGTTACGCCCTGCTGGTGCAAGTAGTAGACGGCGTGCGAGTCCTTCTCTCCGAAGATCGCCACCAGCACGTTGGCGCCGGTGACTTCCTTCTTGCCACTGCCCGTGCTTTGCACATGCATGATGGCGCGCTGGATGACGCGCTGGAAGCCGAGCGTCGGCTGCGTGTCCACCTCTTCATTGCCGCCCACTGTGGGCGTGTTTTCCTTGATGAAGGTGGCCAGGCTCTTGCGCAGGTCCTCGATGTTGGCGGCGCAGGCGCGCAGCACCTCGGCGGCCGAAGGGTTGTCCAGCAGCGCCATCAGCAGGTGCTCGACGGTGATGAATTCATGGCGCTGCTGGCGTGCCTCGACAAACGCCATGTGCAGGCTAACTTCAAGCTCTTGCGCAATCATGCGGCCTCCATAATGCATTGAAGCGGGTGCCCGTCACGGCGCGCCGCCGTGAGCACGAGCTCGACTCTCGTTGCGGCAACGTCCTTGGGGTAGACGCCGCACACGCCGCGCCCCTCGTGGTGGATCTGCAGCATGATGTGGGTGGCCGTGTCCATATCACGCTGGAAAAACCGCTGCAGCACCATGACGACGAACTCCATCGGGGTGTAGTCGTCGTTGAGCATCACCACCTGGTACAGCGCCGGAGGCTTGGTACGCGCTGCCTTGCGCTCGGCCACCACCACACCGCCGGGTTCGCGGGTCGGCAAAGTCGGCGGCTGGGGCGGCGGCGGAGGATCCTCGGGCATGAATCATTCTATCGAGTTGCACACGGGATGCACGGCAAGGCGGCGGGATTGCCCCGTCAGCAGGATATTGACGCCAAACGGTCTGATTCAAGTCGTGAGCAGGGCGGTATTTCGGGCCCTGCCGCGGCGATGACGCCCACCGGCTGCCCAGGCCTTGTCGAAGCTCCGAGCCGTGTTCGGTGTTGCGGCACCTTGACAGTCTGAACGCGGCAGACGGACAATTCCGACGTAGTTGGAATGGGGTGACGTCATGGCAGTCGGTACAGTCAAGTGGTTCAACGATGCCAAGGGTTTCGGCTTCATCGAGCCCGAAGGGGGTGGCCCCGACGTGTTTGCTCATTTTTCGGCGGTGCAGATGGATGGTTTCCGCACCCTCAAGCAGGGCAGCCAGGTGAGCTACGAGCTCGTGCAGGGGCCCAAGGGAAACCTTGCGCAGAGCATCGTCGCCCTCGGCATGACGCAGTCCAGCGACGAAACGGTGCATACGGAAACCCACGCCTGACGGCCCCCATGTCAGGATGCCGTGAAAAAGCCCGCCAGCCTGCGGGCTTTCTTGTTTGCAAGCCGAGTCACGGACAGCAAACCCTGATTGCCGCAAGCACGGCTCAGAATCGATCATCACTTCCCAATCGGCCGCTGAGGCGCATCAACGCTGGGCGCGCTTGTCGAAGGAATCGACATGGCCGCATCCATGGACCCATCTCAGTCTCTTTCCGAGCTCTCGACGATGCGCCAAACTGCCCAGAATTTTGCAACGCTGGTGCTGCCCATGTCGATTGCTGCCAAGGATTTAGTGCCCTTCACTCAGGCGCGCGCCACCTTGTCCGAGCTGGCTCACGAGATCAAACAAGGCAACGAAAAGTCGTCGTCAAGAACGGCTGGAGTTACGACGCGTTGATTGACTCCGACCGCTTGGATTGCTACCGCCGGCTTGAGCGCGAGCGCATCCACTTGCTGCTGCTCGAAGACGTCAAGCGCAGGCTGGCTGACATCGCGGCCTGACGCATCGAGGACGCGGACACGGCCCTTGCTCGACCGCGACAAGCGCGCAAGCCCGTAGCCAAGACCACGAAGCGGCTTGGCTGAGCCGCGCATTCAGGTCGAACTCACCGCCAGTTTCATCGATCGGCTGGAGTCGATCGAAACCTTCGTCGCCGAAGCCGATGCACCTCAGGCCTACGACAAGCTGCTCGACGGACTGCGCCGCCCGGTCATCCAGAACCTGCGCCGCTTCCCGCGCATCGGAGGTCACTGCATGGACAAGCCGCCGCAATCGGCCGAGGCCATGGCGCAACTCGCCGCGTTTGCGCTTGGAGACGCCGACGCACTGCGCGAGTCCCTGCACGACTACCTCATCTACATGCTGGCCGGCTCAGCCGCGTACCTGCTGTCGATCCGCCATCATCGGCAACTGTCGTTCGCGTTCGCCAAACTTTGGGAGCAATGAAGAAGCTCGATGGCCAAGAAGCCACTGACAGAAGCAGACATCCTCACAAAGTTCACCGCATCAGCGCTCGTTGGCATCAGCGGCGCCAGGCACCACTCGGTTGGTGTTAGCCTGCAGCAGGCCCATGTGTACGCCGAAATCCTGGACGTGCTGTTTGCCTATGGTTGCAACGGCAATGCGTTCCTGGACTTCGGCCGCAGCCCTGACCCAGCCGGTGGTACTTGCCGCGCCAGCCCTTGAATCCGCTCGGCAGGACCTCGACGTACAGGCCACCCCCCCAAGCGGTCAGTCTGTAGGCCTTCGCATGCGGCTTGGCATTGGCGATCACCGCTGGCTTCAGCACGTAGTTCACGGGGCTTCGTCGGGTCATGACAAACACCTCCTGAAGGAGGCCATGGCCCCATTCATGGCCCAGTCAAGTGCGATGCAGCGCTACGTTCGACGACCTGCTGAAACACTGAAAATGAAAAACCCCAGTGAATGCACTGGGGTTCGGTATGAGCCGCCCTGGTGCGACCTCGGACGAGATCACATGTGGTCGATCATGACCTGGCCAAATCCGCTGCACGACACCTGGGTGGCGCCGTCCATCAGACGCGCGAAGTCGTAGGTGACTTTCTTGCTGGCGATCGACCGCTCCATGGAAGCGATGATCAGGTCGGCGGCTTCGATCCAGCCCATGTGGCGCAGCATCATCTCGGCCGACAGGATCTCCGAACCCGGGTTGACATAGTCCTTGCCTGCGTACTTGGGCGCCGTGCCGTGGGTGGCCTCGAACATGGCGATGGAGTCACTCAGGTTGGCGCCCGGAGCGATGCCGATGCCGCCGACCTGTGCCGCCAGCGCATCCGAGACGTAGTCGCCGTTCAGGTTGAGCGTGGCCACCACCGAATACTCGGCCGGGCGCAGCAGGATCTGCTGCAGGAAGGCGTCGGCGATGCTGTCCTTGACGATGATGTCCTTGCCCGTGCGCGGGTTCTTGAACTTGCACCATGGCCCGCCGTCGATGAGCTCGGCGCCGAACTCGCGTTGCGCCAGCGCGTAGCTCCAGTCGCGGAAGCCGCCCTCGGTGTACTTCATGATGTTGCCCTTGTGCACGATGGTCACGCTGGGCTTGTCGTTGTCGACGGCGTACTGCAGCGCCTTGCGCACCAGGCGCTCGGTGCCTTCGCGGCTGACCGGCTTGATGCCGATGCCGCTGGTGTTGGGGAAGCGGATCTTCTTGACGCCCATTTCCTCGATCAGGAATTTGATGAGCTTCTTGGCCTTGTCGCTTTCGGCTTCGTACTCGATGCCCGCATAGATGTCTTCGCTGTTCTCGCGGAAGATGACCATGTTGGTCTTCTCCGGCTCCTTCAGCGGGCTCGGCACGCCCTTGAAGTACTGGATCGGACGCAGACAGACGTAAAGGTCGAGCTCCTGGCGCAAGGCCACGTTGAGCGAGCGGATGCCGCCACCCACGGGCGTCGTCAGCGGGCCCTTGATCGACACCGCATAGTCGCGCACCGCGTGCAGCGTCTCCTCGGGCAACCAGACATCCGGGCCGTAGATCTTGGTCGACTTCTCACCCGCGTAGACCTCCATCCAGTGGATCTTGCGCTTGCCGCCATAGCTCTTGGCCACCGCCGCATCCACCACCTTCAGCATCACCGGCGTGATGTCCTTGCCGGTGCCGTCGCCCTCGATGTAGGGAATGATCGGCTGGTCAGGCACGTTGAGGGAGAAGTCCGCGTTGACGGTGATCTTCTGCCCTTGGCTGGGCACCTTGATGTGCTGGTACATGAATCGGGTCTCCAGGGGCCGGCAGGGCCGGCGCCGATGTCAGTTTGGGAAGCCTGTGATTCTAAGTCAGCCCATCTGTCAAGCGACTGACGAAACGCCGCGATTCAGCCGGGCTTGCCGATTTGCAGGCGGCCTTGTCCCCATGGGACGCTTCACCGCCTCTTGGTCGACCGCTTCAAGCCAAGCCGCAGTAGGCTGCCACCTGGTGCCAGACGCCGTGGCCCAGCCCAAAGGCCGAGCCAGCCGCGAGCAGGGCCCCGGCGGCGCGCACAAGCAGCCGCTCCGTGCCTGGGCCGGCGCCGCCCTGGCGCAGGCGCTGCCAGATCCACGGTGCGGCCACGAGCCCACCCGATGAAGCCAGGGCAAAGGCCGCCATGGCCCCGGCTCCCGCCGCGGCCGTACCGGCAAGCGAGGCCACGAGCAGCGCCGATTGCAGCAGGCCGCAGGGCCAGGCCACCCAGAGGCCGCCCGCCGCGGCGGCACGCAGGGGCCCTGCCATCGGCTGCCAGGCGCCGCCCGACGCCGTGGCCGGCACGCGGCCCAGACGCCCCATCCAGGCCGGCTGCCGGCCCTGCCACACGAGCCACAGCCCGAGCACCAGCATCAGCGCGTGCAAGGTCACCCAGAGCGGGCGCAGCGCAGGGCTGAATTGCGACAGCGCGGCCAAGGCACCCACGCTGCCCGCCGCCACGCCTCCGGCAGCCGCATAGCCCGCCACGCGAGCGATCTGGAAGGCCACGGCCCCGGCGCGCCCGCGGCCCGACACCGCCGCGCAGGGGCCGGCGCACATCGCCGCACAGTGCGGCGTTCCCGCCAGGCCCAGCACAGCGGCGCTGGCGATCAGCGCCCAGTTCACGGCCTCATCGCCTCACAGCTTCAGATGATGCGCGAGAAGCGTTCGCGCACCTTGTCCGACTGCAAGTGCTTGTCAAACACCATCGCGATGGCGCGGATGAAGTACCAGCCGGTCGCGGTGACCAGAATCTCCTCGTCGCTGACTTGCACCAGGCCCATCGCCTCGAGAGCCCGCAACTGCGTCAGCTCTGCGGCGAACAGCTCGCGCATGTTCACAAGGTGCGCCACGTCGATCGACTCGAACTCCACGCGGCCCTGGCACATGAGGGCCATGATCACGGCGCGGCGCACGACGTCGTCGCGCGTCAGCGCCAGGCCGCGCACGACCGGGAAGCGCCCCTGGGCCAGCGCGTCCTGGTACTCGGGCAGCGTCTTGGCGTTCTGGCTGTAGGTGGCGCCGACGCGGCCGATCGACGACACCCCCAGCGCAATCAGATCGCAGTCCGGCTGCGTGCTGTAGCCCTGAAAGTTGCGGTGCAGCCGGCCCTGCCGCTTGGCCACGGCTAGCGCGTCGTCGGGCAGCGCGAAGTGATCCATGCCGATGTAGACGTAGCCGTGGGCCATGAAGCCGGCAATCGCGTCGCCCAGCATGCGCACCCGCTGCTCGGCGCTGGGCAGCGCGTTGCCATCGATGCGCCGTTGCGGTTTGAAGCGCTGCGGCAGGTGGGCGTAGGCGTACAAGGCGATGCGCGATGGCCTGAGCTCGGCGACCTGCGCGATGGTGCGCCGAAACGACTCTGGCGTCTGCTGCGGCAGGCCGTAGATGAGATCGGCGTTGATCGATTCGAAGCGCAACGCGCGCGCCTCGTTGACCAGGTCGCTCACGGATTCGAAGCTCTGGATCCGGTGCACCGCGGCCTGCACTGCGGCGTCGAAGTCCTGGATGCCGAAGCTGACGCGGTTGAAGCCCAGGCTCCTCAGATGGCGCAGGCGCTCGCGCGAGGCGGTGCGCGGATCGACCTCGATCGACAATTCGGCGCCTGGAAGGACGCGGAAGGCGCCACGCAGCATGGCCATCAGGTCGCTGAGTTCGTCGTCGGCCAGAAAGGTCGGCGAGCCACCGCCAAGATGCAGTTGCGACACCCCCTGGCTCGATCCCAGTTCGGCCCGGTGCAGTTCGATCTCGCGCTGCAGCCAGCCGAGGTACTCGCGTCCGCGGCTGTGGTGCTTGGTGATGATCTTGTTGCAGGCGCAGTAGTAGCACACCGATTCGCAGAACGGGATGTGAACGTACAGCGACAAGGCCGGCACCCCGCCCACCACGGCGCCCGTGGCGCGCTGCCGCAGCGCCTGCCGATACTCGGCTTCGCCGAAGGCCTCGGCGAAACGGTCCGCCGTCGGGTAGGACGTGTAACGCGGCCCGGGGACGTCGAGCTTGCTGAGTTGGGCGTCGCTCAGGATGACCTGAGCTTCGGTCTGGGGCATGGCAACCGTGTTCATGGCTGGACTCTGCCCAAACATGCCGATGCCGACTTGATCCATCTCAAGCCTGCTGCGTCCAGGCACCACCAGACTGCGCGTACCGGCCAGAACGGCTTTGGGCCATACTGCGGCCATGTCAGCCGTTCAGCCTGCGATCCGCCTTGAGCCGTTCAAGGTCGCTTGCTCCAATTGCAACCTGCGCGAGTTGTGCCTGCCCGTGGGCATCTCCAACGAGCAGATGACGCGCTTGGACGACATGGTCTCCAGCCGCCGCGCGGTGCCCCGGGGCGAGCCGCTGTTTCGCGCCGGCGATGCCTTCACGTCGCTGTACGCCGTGCGCACTGGCTTCTTCAAGACCTGCGTGTCGTCCGAGGACGGGCGCGACCAGGTCACCGGCTTCCAGATGGCTGGCGAGTTGCTGGGGCTGGACGGTATTGGCACCGAGCGCCATACCTGCGACGCCGTCGCGCTGGAGGACTCCCAGGTCTGCGTGATCTCGTATCACCAGCTCGAAGACCTCTCGCGCGAACTGTCGGACCTGCAGCGCCACTTTCACAAGATCATGAGTCGCGAAATCGTGCGCGACCATGGCGTGATGCTGCTGCTGGGCAGCATGCGGGCCGAGGAGAGGCTGGCCGCCTTCCTGCTGAACCTGACGCAGCGGCTGCGCACGCGCGGCTTCTCGTCGAGCTCGCTGATCCTGCGCATGACCCGCGAAGAGATCGGCAGCTTCTTGGGCCTGAAGCTGGAAACCGTGAGCCGCGCGTTTTCACGCTTCCAGGACGAGGGCATCCTGCAGGTCAAGCAGCGTCAGATCGAGGTGCTCAACCCCGACGCGCTGCAAAAACTCGTCAACGGCACGCCCTGTTGACCCGGCTGATCGGGCTTGTCGGGCTGATCTGGCTGATGACCCCGCTCAAGGCCCCGCCAAGGGCCTGGCGTTGAGTTCGGCGGCGCTGCGTTCGAGCAGCACCGTCAGCGCGCAGGCCAAGCCCGTGCAGGCCCAGAACACCAGGAACGCGATCGAGTAGACCGCCGTCGCCGACAGCGGCAGCGCCTGCCCCGCCAAGTCGCGCAGCGCTGCCGGGTCGACGAAGGCGAAGACCGCGATCTCCAGCACGGCGGCCACCAGGAAGGCCGGCCAGACGATCGCCGCCGCGCGACGGGCCAGGCGTTTCAAGGCCACGTCCCCTCAACGCGACGGCGTGGCCGCGTGATTGCGCCCCTGCACCGCGGGCAGGTCGGCCTTGTTGCCGACGTCCGAGGTCGTGAGCACTGGGTCGGGGTTGAGGATGGCCAGCGCCAACGTGACAAAGCTGGCCACCACCACCAGCGCCGGACCCGCGATGACGAGCCAGACGATGGGCAGGCGCCACCAGGCGGGCGAGTCGACTGCGGCAGCGGCCGCGGTCGCTGTCATGGGCAAAGGCATGGGCATGGGAGTCTCCTGAAGGTTCGTCAAGCGCCAGCGCAGCATCAGCGCGGCACCATGAAGGTGGATTTTTCCACCACGGCGCGTGCTGCCACGGCGGGCGATTCGGCCAGCTGGCTGACTTCGAAGCTCAGGCCGTGACTGCCGGCACCGGCCAGCGCTGCCGCCTCGGGCGGCATGCGCACCGCCACCGCGACCCAGCGCGCTTCGGCAGGGCCGACGGCCACGTCACCGCGCTGGTCGAGCTGGATCTGCGGCAATCCGGTGACCCCGACGCGGTAGCGCTGCGGCTGCTCGGTGGCGTTCATGATCTGCAGGCGGTAGACGTTTTCGACCCAGCCGTCCTCGACGACGCGCGCCAGCACGCCGCGGTCGCGCACCACGTCGACGCGGAAGGGCGATCGCAGCACCAGGCCCGTCACCAGGACAGCGCCGATCAGCACCAGCACGGCGGTGTAGACCAGCACGCGCGGGCGCAAGATGCGCTTGACCTCGGCGTCGCGCGGCAAGTGCTGCTGCATGCCGTTCTGGGTGTCGTAGCGGATGAGGCCGCGCGGATACTGCATCTTGTCCATGACGCCGTCGCAGACGTCGACGCAGGCCGCGCAGCCGATGCATTCGTACTGCAGGCCCTTGCGGATGTCGATGCCGGTCGGGCAGACCTGCACGCACAGGTCGCAATCGATGCAGTGGCCGAGCTGCGCGAGCTTGAGATCGGTCTTGCGGCCACGTCTGCCGCGCGGTTCGCCGCGCTCGCTGTCGTAGCTGATGATGAGCGTGTCCTTGTCGAACATCGCGCTCTGAAAGCGCGCGTAGGGGCACATGTACTTGCACACCTGCTCGCGCATGAAGCCGGCGTTGCCGTAGGTGGCCAGGCCGTAGAAGAGGATCCAGAACCACTCCCAGGGGCCGAAACCCAGGCCAAGGGCCGACTGCCCCAGCGCGAGGATGGGGGTGAAGTAGCCGACGAAAGTGAAGCCGGTCCACAAGCCGATGGCACCCCACACCGCGTGCTTGCCGCCCTTGCGCCAGAGCTTGCGCGCCGACCAGGGCGCGGCGTCGAGCTTGATGCGCTGCATGCGGTCGCCTTCGAACCGGCGCTCGACCCACATGAAGATCTCGGTGTACACGGTCTGCGGGCAGGCGTAGCCGCACCACAGCCGCCCGGCCACGGCGGTGAAGAGAAACAGCGCATAGGCCGAGACGATGAGCAGCCCCGTCAGGAAGATGAAGTCCTGCGGATAGAGCACCAGGCCCAGGATGTAGAAGCGCCGCGAGCCGAGGTCGAAGAGCACCGCCTGGCGCGCATTCCAGTCCAGCCAGGGCAGGCCGTAGAAGAGGATCTGCGTCGCCCACACCAGCGTCCAGCGCCAGCCGGCGAACCAGCCCGTGACGGCGCGCGCGTAGATCTTCTTTTGCGCCCGGTACAGGCTGATCACGGCCTCGCTGCTGTCGCCGGCCGGCGCCGCCGCAGCGCTGGCCGCCTTGAGGGCTGGCTTGCTCAAGCGACTGGCCGGCTCAGTTGCCGGCCACGCGTTGCGATTGCGACAGGCTCAGCACGTAGCCCGCCAGCACGTGCACCTGCTCGGGCGTGAGCAGCCGGCCCTGCGCCGGCATGGCGTTGGTCTTGCCGGCATTGATGATGTTCACGATCGCCTGCTCGCCCCAGCCGTGGAGCCAGATCTTGTCGGTGAGATTGGGCGCGCCCAGCGCGGTGTTGCCCTTGCCCTCGGGGCCATGGCAGGCGGCGCAGACGCCGAACTTGCCCTTGCCGAGTTGCGCCGCGATGTCGTTGTGGGCGCTGCCCGACAGGCTCAGCACGTAGTTGGCCACGTTCTTCACGTCCTCGGCCGTGCCCACCGCGGCCGCCATCGGCGGCATCATGCCGGTGCGGCCTTCGACGATCGTCTTCTTGATCGCCTCCATCGTGTTCGGGCCCAGCCAGTCGTTGTCGGCCAGGTTGGGGAAGCCCTTGCTGCCGCGCGCGTCGGAGCCGTGGCACTGGGCGCAGTTGTTCAGGAACAGGCGCTGCCCGATGCCCATCGCCTGGGCATCGCGGGCCAGGTCTTCGGCGCCCAGGGTGGCGTACTTGGCGTACACCGGGGCCATCGCGGCACGCGCCTTGTCCTGCTCGGCCTCGTACTGGCCGACGCTGGTCCAGCCCAGCGTGCCGGCGAAGCTGCCCAGGCCCGGGTAGAACGCCAGGTAGACGGCGGAAAAGACGACGGTGATGACGAACAGCCACATCCACCAGCGCGGCAGCGGGTTGTTCATTTCGCGCAGGTCTTCGTCCCAGACGTGCCCGGTGGTGTTGTCGTCGGCCATCACCTGGCGGCGGCTGGCAACCACCAGCAGCCACAGGCAGGCCGCCAGCGACAACACGGTGGCCACCGTCACGAACAGCGCCCAACCACTGTGGATGAAGTCGCTCACGCCCGGTCTCCTTCTGGCGCCGCCGCTGGCGGGCCGTCCTCGATGAACGGCAGCATCGCCGCTTCTTCGTGCTCGGCATTGCGGCGCCGGCTCCAGGTGTGGATCATCAGCGCCACGAACAGCGCCAGGCTGCTCAGGGTGACGGCGATGCGGATGTCGTTGACGTCCATGTTCATGCCCCTTATTTGCGCGCGGTGCCCAGCACCTGCAGGTAGGCGATCAGTGCTTCCATCTCGGTGCGGCCCTTGACGTCGTCGGCGGCCTGCGCGATCTCGGCGTCGGTGTAGGGCACGCCCACCATGCGCAGCGCCTTCATGCGCGGCGCCATGCCGGCGCCGTCGACGGTGTCGGCGAGCAGCCACGGATAGGCCGGCATGTTGGACTCGGGTACCAGGTCGCGCGGGTTGTTCAGGTGCACGCGGTGCCACTCGTCGCTGTACTTGCCGCCCACGCGGTGCAGGTCGGGGCCGGTGCGCTTGCTGCCCCACTGGAAGGGGTGGTCGTAGACGAATTCACCGGCCGTCGAGTGCGGCCCGTAGCGCAGCGCTTCGGCACGAAACGGTCGCACCATCTGCGAGTGGCAGTTGTAGCAACCCTCGCGGGTGTAGACGTCGCGGCCGGCCAGTTGCAGGGACGTGTAGGGCTTGAGGCCTTCGATCGGCTGCGTCGTGCTGCGTTGGAAGAACAGCGGCACGATCTCGACCAGGCCCCCGATGGCGACGGCCAGCAAGATGAGCACGATCATGAGGAAGTTGCTGGTCTCGATCTTCTCGTGACCAGTGGCTGGAGTGTGGTTTGCCATGAGCTTGTTCTCCGGGACGGTGGCTTCAGGCGTGGGCCAGCACGGGCGCCGGGATGACGGCTTCGACGGGCTGGCCGCTGCGCACCGTCATGACCACGTTCCAGGCCATGATCAGCATGCCGCTGAGGTAGAGCAGGCCCCCCAGCAGCCGCACCGCGTAGTAGGGGTAGGTGGCCTTGACGCTTTCGACGAAGGTGTAGACCAGCGTCCCGTCGGGGTTGACCGCGCGCCACATCAGGCCCTGCATGACGCCGGCGATCCACATCGCGGCGATGTACAGCACGATGCCGATGGTGGCGACCCAGAAGTGCGTCTCGATGGCGCGCACGCTGTACATCGCGGTGCGGCCGAACATGCGCGGGATCAGGTAGTACAGCGCACCCATGCTGATCAGGCCCACCCAGCCCAGCGCGCCGCTATGCACGTGGCCGACCGTCCAGTCGGTGTAGTGGCTGAGCGCGTTGACGGTCTTGATCGACATCATCGGCCCTTCAAAGGTGCTCATGCCGTAGAAGGACAGGCTGACGATGAGGAACTTCAGGATCGGATCGTCACGCAGCTTGTGCCAGGCACCGCTGAGCGTCATGATGCCGTTGATCATGCCGCCCCAGCTCGGCGCCAGCAGCACCAGCGAAAAGACCATGCCGATGCTCTGCGCCCAGTCGGGCAGCGCGGTGTAGTGCAGGTGGTGGGGGCCGGCCCACATGTAGGTGAAGATCAGGGCCCAGAAGTGCACGATGCTCAGCCGGTAGCTGTACACCGGGCGCCCAGCCTGCTTGGGGATGTAGTAGTACATGATGCCCAGGAAGCCGGCGGTGAGGAAGAAGCCCACCGCGTTGTGGCCGTACCACCACTGGATCATCGCGTCCTGCACGCCGGCGTAGGCCGAGTAGCTCTTGGTCATGCTCACGGGAATAGCCGCGCTGTTGACGATGTGCAGCAAAGCCACGGCAATGATGAAGGCGCCGAAGAACCAGTTGGCGACGTAGATGTGGCGCACCTTGCGCATGCCGATGGTGCCGAAGAAGACCACCGCGTACGACACCCAGACCACTGCGATCAGCAGGTCGATGGGCCATTCCAGCTCGGCGTACTCCTTGCCCTGGGTCATGCCCAGCGGCAGCGAGATCGCCGCCGCGACGATCACTGCCTGCCAGCCCCAGAAGGTGAACATCGCCAGCCGCGGCATGAACAGCCGCGCCTGGCAGGTGCGTTGCACGACGTGGTAGCTGGTGGCAAACAGCGTGCAGCCGCCGAACGCAAAGATCACTGCATTGGTGTGCAGCGGGCGCAGGCGCCCGTAGCTGAGAAAGGAGATGCCGAAGTTCAACTCCGGCCAGGTCAGCTGGGCGGCGATGATCACGCCCACCAGCATTCCCACCACGCCCCACAACACGGCAGCCAGGGAGAAAAGCCTGATCACGGCATCGGAGTACACACCCTCGGAAGGCACGGCCTTGGCGGCGCTGTTCGACATCGATTGACTCCTCACTGTGTCACGGGGACCGATCGGGCGATTGTTCGGCCACGCCGCCGCGGCGGCCTTGATCGGTGTCAAGCGGCGGTGCGTCGTCTGTCAGGATGCGTTCACCTTCGGCATCCAGGTCCTCGAACTGGCCGCGGTGCACGGCCCAGCCGAAGACCGCCAGGATCACGAGCACGAGACCAGCCGACAGCGGGATCAGGATGTAGAGGCTTTCCATGCTGCCGCCAGCGCAGCCTAGCGGGCCGCGCGCAGCGCGTTGAGCACCACGACCAGCGAACTCGTGGCCATGCCCAGGCCCGCCGCCCAGGGTGGCAGCCAACCCACGAGTGCGAGCGGGATGCACACGGCGTTGTAGGCCGCAGCCCAGATGAAGTTCTGGCGCACGATGCGCAGCGCACGTTGCGCGCTGCGCCGCGCCGCCACAAGGTCGAGCAGGCGGTTGGAGGTGATCACGGCGTCGGCGTGGCAGCGCGACACCAAGGCGCCCTGCCCCATGGCCAGCGAGGCATCGGCGCGCGCCAGCACCGGCGCGTCGTTGACGCCGTCGCCCACCATCACCACGCGCCCGCCCCGTGCCTGCACCGCGGCCACGGCGGCCAGCTTGGCTTCGGGCGTGGCGGCGGCCAGCACGTCGGCCACGCCGACGCGCTCGGCCAGGGCCTGCACGCGCTCGGCGCTGTCGCCGCTGAGCAGGCGCAGCTGCACACCGTCGTCGCGCAGTTGCTGCAGCGCCTCGACCACGCCGGGGCGCAGCACCTCGTCGATGGCGAAGCCGGCCAACGCCTGGCCGTCGCAACCCAGCCAGAGTCGCATCGCGGGTAGGAGCGTGGGCGGCAGAGGGTCGTCGGCTGCAACGCGCGAGAAACCGGCACCACCGGGTATCACCTCCTGCGCCCAGGGGGCAAGCCCTGGGCTTGTCGGTGCTCCCCAGCGGTACTCGGTTTTCGCACGTTTCGCTTCGACGCCCTCTGCCGCCCACGCTCCTAGCGCAGCGCTGCCGGCACCGACCCAGGCCGCGGATCCGAGCCGCCATTCGCGGCCTGCCTTGTCGAGCGCGCGCAGGCCCTGCCCCGCCTGCTCGTGCACGGCGTGCCAGGGCAGCGCGGCGTGCGCGCAGTCGGCCAGCGCGCGCGCCAGCGGGTGCGATGACCACTCGGCCAGCGCGGCGGCCTGGGCCAGAGCCCGGGCCTGAGCAGCCTCGGGCCAGCGGCGCTCGCCGGCCGCCGTGAGCACGGTCTGCCGCCACTGCAGGCGGTCTTCGGTGAGCGTGCCGGTCTTGTCGAAGAAGAAGTGCCCGGCCGTGGCCAGCACCTCGATGGCATCCAGCCGCTGCAGCAGCACGCCGCGGCGCGCCAGGCCGCGCGCCGCAGCCACCAGCGTGGCGGGTGCGGCCAGCGACAGCGCGCAAGGGCAGGTCACGATGAGCACCGACACGGCCACCCACAGCGCGCGCGACGGCTCGGTCACGCTCCACCAGGCCGCGGCGCCCGCCGCCAGCACCAGCACCGCCCACAGGAAGGGCGCAGCCCAGCGGTCGGCCAGCCGCGCCGCCGCCGGGCGCTGGGTGAGCGCACTGCGCATCATCGAGACGATGGTTTCGAGCCGCGTGTCGCCGCCCACCTGCAACACACGCACCAGCACCGCCGCGCCGACGTTGATGCTGCCAGCCACCACGGTGTCGCCCTCGGCCTTGCCGAGCGGCGCGGATTCGCCGCTGAGCAGCGATTCATCGGCCAGGGTCTGGCCCTGCTCGACGCGTCCGTCGGCCGGGAAGGCCTGACCCAGTGGCACGCGCACGCGGTCCCCGACGTGCAGGCGCAGTACGCTGACGGCGCTGACCTCGCCGTCGTCGCCGACGCGCCAGGCTGTCTCGGGCAGCCGGGCCAGCGCCCGCTCGAGCGTCTCGGCAGCGTGCTGGCGGGCGTGCAGCTCGAGCCAGCGCGCGCCGAGCAGGAAGGTGATGAACATCGTCAGTGAGTCGAAGTAGACCTCGCTGCCGAACACGCCGTCGGGCTCGAAGGTCGCGCCCGTGCTGGCGACGAAGGTGATCAGGATGCCCAGCGCCACCGGCACGTCCATGCCGATGCGGCGCGAGCGCAGCGTGTGCCAGGCGCCGCTCAGGAAGGGCGTGGCCGCGAACAGCATCACCGGCAGCGTCACGATCCAGCTGCCCCAGTTGAGCAGTTGCCGCATCTCGCCCGATAGCTCGCCGGCGCCGGCGACATAGCTCGGCGTGGCGAACATCATCACCTGCATGGCGCAGAAGCCGGCCACGAAGAGCCGCCACAAGGCCTGGCGCTGCACACGGCGGCGCAACTCGCGTGCCGGGGCGGCGGCATCGGGCACGGCGTCGTAGCCGGCGGCGCGGACGGCCGCCATCAGCGCCGAAGGCCGGGTGAGTTCGGGATCCCAGCTCACGGTGGCGCGCTCAGCCGCCGCGCTGACCTCAGCCGCCTTGACGCCGGGCACGCGCATCAGCGCCTGCTCGATGATGCCGGTGCAAGCGGCGCAGCGCAGGCCAGCCAGTTGCAGCGACGACTCGGCCCAGCGCTCGCCGGCCGGCCCGGTCACCCAGCGCGTGAAGCGGCCGCGCTCCAGCGGGTCATCCACCACGCCTGCGGCATCCGGGCCGGGCCGAGATAAACGCGCGCCAGTGTCAGCGGCGGTGGGGGGCATCGGCGTTAGGGACGGGCACACGATAATCTAGGCTCAACCTCGCTCAGCACCCATGATCTGCGTCAAGCCGCCAGTCCTTGTCCTTGCCCCTGCCCCCATCCGCGCCATTGCGCTGCCCCTGCGCGCGGTGTCCCTGTGCGCGATGCTGCTCTGGGCGGCCGCCGCGCCGGCGCAGAGCGGCCCGCAAGCGCGGCTGCCCTCGATCGACCTCACGGCCGGCATCCACCTCATCAAGACCGAGCTGGCGATCACGCCCGATCAGCAGGCCACCGGCATGATGTTCAGGCGCGAGATGGGCAGCAACGATGGCATGCTGTTCGTCAATGACGAACCCAGCCTGCGCTGCTTCTGGATGCGCAACACGCTGGTACCGCTGACGATTGCCTTCCTGGCCGACGACGGCACCATCGTCAACCTGGCCGACATGGAGCCGCAGTCCGAGCGCTCGCACTGCTCGGCGCAGCCGGTGCGCTACGCGCTCGAGATGAACCGCGGCTGGTTTGCCAAGCGCGGTTTCAAGGCCGGCGCCCGGCTGCAGGGCAAGCCCTTCAGGGCCGTGGCGCGCTGAAGCGGATGACGTTGCCCGGCACAGAGTGTCGGGCAGACGCCCATCGATTGACGGCCGCCGCAGCGGCCCGCTGGCTCAGGCGAAGTTGGCCTGGGCGAAGCCCCAATTGACGAGCTTGTCGAGGAAGGTCTCGACGAACTTGGGGCGCATGTTGCGGTAGTCGATGTAGTAGGCGTGTTCCCACACGTCGACCGTCAGCAGCGCCTTGTCGGCGCCGGTCAGCGGCGTGCCGGCAGCACCGGTGTTGACGATGTCCACCGAGCCGTCGGCCTTCTTTACCAGCCAGGTCCAGCCCGAGCCGAAATTGCCCACCGCCGACTTGATGAAGGCTTCGCGGAAGGCGGCATAGCTGCCCCACTTGGCGGTGATGGCCGCGGCCAGCGCACCGCTGGGCTCGCCACCGCCAGCCGGCTTCATGCAGTTCCAGAAGAAGGTGTGGTTCCAGATCTGGGCCGAGTTGTTGTAGATCCCGCCGCTGGACTTCTTGATGATCTCCTCCAGCGTCAGGGACTCGAACTCGGTGCCCTTTTGCAGGTTGTTGAGGTTGACCACGTAGGCGTTGTGATGCTTGCCGTGGTGGAACTCCAGCGTCTCGCGGCTGTAATGCGGGGCGAGTGCATCGATGGCGTAAGGCAGTGCGGGCAGGGTGTGTTCCATGGCTTGAAGTCCTCGGTGGATTTGTGGCAGTGACGTGTCTCGAAGCGCCGCATTGTAGGCAGCCGGTTTCACTCGGATGGCGGCAGGGGTTCCACGGCCAGCACCTCGGCCGTGGCACGCCCGTCGGCCCACACCGCGCGCACGGCCTGGCCCGGTCGCAGGCCCTGCACGCCCAGCACCGGGCGGCCGTCCATCGACTCGACCCAGGCATAGCCGCGTCGCAGCACGCGCGCCGGATCCTGCGCCGCCAGCCGCGCCGCGGCGGCCTGCAGGCGCAGCGGCTCGCGCTGCAGCATCACCTGGGTGGCGCGCAGCAGGGTCTGGCGCAGGCGCGCCAGTCGATCGCCGTGCCGTGTTTGCGCGCTCTGCAGGCCCAGCGCCAGGCGCTGCGCCCGCATCTCCAGGCCCTGGCGCTGCCCGGCCAGGCCGCGCGCGGGCTGGCCCAGCCGCAGCGCGGCGTGGTCCAGTCGCTGTGCTTGCAACTGCAATGTGCGCTCGAGCCAGCGGCGCAAGGCCTCGGCCGTGGCGTCCAGCTGCGCCAGCGCCTCGGACTGCAGCGGCGCGGCCAGCTCCGCCGCCGCGGTGGGCGTGGCGGCGCGCAAGTCGGCCACCAGGTCGGCCAGCGTGATGTCGGTCTCGTGCCCGACGCCAGACACGACGGGGAGCGGGCAGGCTGCGATCGCGCGCACGACGCGCTCGTCGTTGAAAGCCCAAAGGTCCTCGAGCGCACCGCCGCCGCGCACCAGCAGCAGCGCATCGACCTCGGCACGATCGCCGGCCCGCTGCAGCGCCGCGACGAGCGCCGCCGGCGCATCGGCGCCCTGCACCAGGCTGGGATAGATCACCACCCGCACCTGCGGCGAGCGCCGCTGCAGCGCGGTCAGCACGTCGCGCAACGCCGCTGCGCCGGGCGAGGTGACGATGCCCAGCGCTCGTGGGTAGGACGGCAGCGGCCGCTTGCGCCCGGGCTCAAAGAGGCCCTCGGCCGCCAGGCGCGCGCGACGGCGCAAGAATTCTTCGAACAGCGCCCCGGCGCCCACCCGTTGCAGGGACTCCACCACCAGCTGCAACTCGCCGCGGGCGTCATAGACGCCAAGGCGGCCGCGCAGCTCGACCTGCTGACCGTCGGCGGGTGCGAAGTCGACGAGGCTGGCGGCGCGGCGGAACATGGCACAGCGCAACAACACGGGCGCACCGCCCGCATCCTTGAGCGAGAAATAGCAGTGGCCGCTGGCGGCGCGCGAAAAACCCGACAGCTCGCCGCGCACCGTGACTGCACCGAAGCGCGAAGCCAGCGCGTCGGCGGTCGCCACGAGCAGCGCCGACACGCTCCACGGGGCCCGCGCTGCCAGTGGCACAGCAGGCTCAATCACGCGCTAAGCCCCGAATGGCGCGGGTGTGGAACTCCACAGCCAAGCCCTGCAAGGGCCAACGCCGGGCCGGCGCCGTCATCGAAACGTCACACATGTTCAAGTGCTTGATTTGCATTGATAAACCCGTGCTGATTATTTGGGCACTCTGTGCCGGCGCGAGATTCTGCGCGGCCTTTTCGGCACCCCGCACCACTTGCCCACAACGTTATCCACAGCTTCGGTGGACAGTTGCCGGGACCATCGCGGAGGCATCCACGCCATGCGGCAAGCGCGGGTTCGATGCCCCGGCCGCTTCGGCCATAATCGCCCGCCCGCGCCGCTCTGGCGCCACCCGTTGCCACCTGGGAAACCCTTGTTTTCGATCATACAAGCCGCTGGTTGGCCGATCTGGCCACTGATCCTGTGCTCGGTCATCGCACTGGCGCTGGTCATCGAACGCTTTTACAACCTGCGACCTTCGCAAGTCGCGCCACCGCGACTGCTCGACGAGGTTGTCGGCGTCACGCGCACCAGCCTGCCGGCGGCCGACGTGGTCAACAAGCTGGCCGACAATTCGGTGCTCGGCCGCGTGCTGGCCGCCGGCCTGCGCAGCGTCATCGCCGAGCCTCGCATTGCCGAGGTGGCGCTGCGCCAATCCTTTGAAAACGCCGGCCGCGTGGCCGTGCACGGCCTCGAGCGCTACCTCAATACCTTGGGCACGATCGCCGCCGCAGCGCCGCTGCTGGGGCTCTTCGGCACCGTGGTGGGCATGATCGAGATCTTTGGCTCGCAGGCGCCCACTGGCGGCACCAACCCGCAGCTGCTGGCCCATGGCATCTCGGTAGCGCTGTACAACACGGCCTTCGGGCTCATGATCGCGATCCCGGCGCTCATGCTGTACCGCTACTTTCGCGGCCGCGTCGACGCCTATCAGCTCGCGCTCGAACTCGCTGCCGAGCGCATGGTGCCGCACCTGATGCGCTTTGCCGTGCGCAGCAGCAGCTAGTACTCCAACCCACAGATTTCGAGACATGAAAACGCGTCTTCGTCCACCATGCGTCGTTGCAAATCCTCGCGATACCAGAAGGTATCGCTGTGGTTTGCGCCTAGCCTGGCGAACGAATCCATCGTTTTCAACTTGT
>JANMVM010000040.1:0-3281 GCA_031392695.1 Rubrivivax sp. | reverse complement strand
ACAAGTTGAAAACGATGGATTCGTTCGCCAGGCTAGGCGCAAACCACAGCGATACCTTCTGGTATCGCGAGGATTTGCAACGACGCATGGTGGACGAAGACGCGTTTTCATGTCTCGAAATCTGTGGGTTGGAGTACTAGGGCACGCGGCGACCGTCGGCCGCGAAGGCCAGGGCCCAGGCGCTGTCGGGTGCCAGGCCCACGGTCTGCCCGGCCTCGACCTGGATGCTTTCGGTGCCGATCTTGGCGGTGAGCAGTTCGCTGACGCCTTGGACCCGCAGGTGGATGATGGACGAGTCGCCCAGGTGCTCGGCCAGCGCCACGCTGGCCGGGATGCCCTGGCCCGCGGCCACCAGGTGCAGGTGCTCGGGGCGCAGGCCGGCGCGCTGCACGCTGGCCGGCGCCTGGCCCGCCAGCGCGGCCCACAAGGCCAGATGCGGTGCCGTGGCGCCGCTGGCCGGCGGCCGCGGGATCAGGTTGATGCGCGGCGCACCGATGAAGCCGGCCACGAACTCATTGGCCGGCCGGTTGTACAGCTCCATCGGCGCTCCGAGCTGTTCGACCAGCCCCTTGTTGAAGACCGCGATGCGGTCGCCCAGCGTCATCGCCTCGACCTGGTCGTGGGTGACGTAGATCATCGTCGTGGCCAGTTCCTTGTGCAGCCTGGACAGCTCGATGCGCATGTTCACGCGCAGTGCCGCGTCCAGGTTGCTCAGCGGCTCGTCGAAGAGAAAGACCTTGGGCTTGCGCACGATGGCGCGGCCGATGGCCACGCGCTGGCGCTGGCCGCCCGACAGTTCTTTGGGGAAGCGGCCGAGGAGTTCGGTGATGCGCAGGATCTCGGCCGCGCGGCCGACCTGGGACTCGCGGTCGGCCTTGGCCACGCCGGCCATCTTGAGCGCGAAGCCCATGTTCTCGGCCACCGTCATGTGTGGGTACAGCGCGTAGCTCTGGAACACCATGGCGGCGCCGCGGTCGGCCGGGCGCAGATCGTTGGCGCGCACGCCGTCGATCAGGATCTCGCCACCGGTGATGCTCTCCAGCCCAGCGATCATGCGCAGCACGGTTGATTTGCCGCAGCCCGAGGGGCCGACGAAGACGATGAACTCGCCTTCGCCGACGTCCAGGTCGAAGCCCTGGATGACGTCGACCTTGCCATAGCTCTTGCGGATGCCCCGCAATGAAACCTGTCCCATCCTAAGCTCCGGTTGTGGCGGCCTGGCGCTGCACGCGCAGCGCCTTCTGGCGCCGCAGGAAATCGGCATACCAGAGCGCACTGTCCTTGGGCGTGCGGCGCTGGCTTTCGTAGTCGACATGCACGATGCCGAAGCGCTTCTCGTAGCCCGAAGCTCACTCGAAGTTGTCGAGCAGGCTCCACACCATGTAGCCCTCCATGCGCACGCCCTGGCGGATGGCGTCGCCCACGGCGTCGATGTGGCGGGCGATGTAGTCGGTGCGCTCGGCATCGTGGACATGCCCGTCCACGAGCTGGTCCTTGAAGGCACCGCCGTTCTCGGTCACCGACAGCGGTGGCACCGGCCAGTCGCGCTGCAGGCGCAGCAGCACTTCGGTCAGGCCGCGGGGGTAGATCTCCCAGCCCATGTCGGTGACGCCGTAGCCGCTGTCGTTGACCTTCCAGTCCGCGGCGGCGCTGACCACCGAACGCGAGTAGTAGTTGATGCCGAGAAAGTCCATCGGCGTGGCGATGGCCTGCAGGTCGCCAGCGGCGACGCGGGGCGCGTCGGGGCCCAGGTGATCGAGGATGTCCTTCGGGTAGCGCGCCTTGAACAAGGGATCCATGTACCAGCGCACCAGGCGCCCATCCTCCAGATGCGCCTTCTCCAGGTCGGCCGCCGATTCGGTGGCCGGCTGAACCGGCGAGACATTGAGCACGATGCCCAGCCTGGCGGCACAGCCCTGGACGCGCATCGCCTGCAGGGCCAGGCCATGGCTGAGCAGCAGGTGGTGCGAGACCTGCATCGCCAGCGCGCGATCCTGGATGCCCGGGGCGAAGACGCCGGTCTCGTGGCCCAGCATCGACATCACCCAGGGCTCGTTGTGGGTGGTGATCGCCACCACGCGGTCACCCACGCGCCGGGCCATGCCGGCCGCGTACTCGACGAAGCGATGCACGGTGTCACGGTGGCCCCAGCCACCGGCGGCCTGCAGCTCGGCCGGCAGGTCCCAGTGGTTGAGCGTCAGGTAGGGCTTGATGCCGCGCTCCAGCAGGCCGTCGATCAGCCGCTCGTAGAAGTCCAGGCCCTTGGCGTTCCAGGCTCCGGCGCCGCCCGGCCGCACGCGCGGCCATGACACCGAAAAGCGGTAGGCGTCGACGCCCAGGCTGGCGATGAGGTCGAGATCCTCGGCCCAGCGCTGGTAGTGGTCGCAGGCCACGTCGCCGGTGCTGGCGTCGGCGATGGCACCCGGCACACGGCAGAACTGGTCCCAGATCGACGGCCCCTTGCCGTCGGCCTGCGCTGCGCCTTCGATCTGGAAGGAACTGGTCGCCACGCCCCACACGAAGCCGGGCGGGAAGTGGTTGGTCGAATCGGCAGGTTTGAGCATGCTTGTTGTTTGAGTGAGTGGCTACGCCAGGGCCTGCGGACCTGGCTGCACGGCAGCGAGCTGCCGCGGTCCGGATTGCCGCCAGGTCTTCACTTGACCGCACCGGCCGTCAGGCCGGATATCAACTGCCGGGACGAAAGCAGGAAGAGCACCACCAGCGGCAGCGTGGCAATCGCCGACCCCGTCATCAGCGCACCCCACTCGGTGTTGACCGGGCTTTGCAGGCTGCGCAAGGCCAGCGGCAGGGTGTACATGTCGGGGCTGCGCATGACGACCAGGGGCCCGATGAAGTTGTTCCACGAGGCGATGAAGGTGATCAGCCCGAGCGTGCCCAGTGCCGGCTTGAGCAGCGGCAGCACGATGCGGACATAGATGCCGAGCTCGCTGCAGCCGTCCATGCGAGCCGCTTCGACCAGGTCCTTCGGGATCGAGGACGTGACGAACTGGCGCATCAGGAAGATGCCGAAGGCGCTGGCCGCGCCGGGGATGTAGAGCGCGCGCGGCTGGTCGATCCAGCCCAGCATGTCCATGATGATGAAGGTCGGGATCATGCTCATGAAGGACGGCAGCAGCATCGTGCCCATCACCAGGCCGAACAGCGCGTTCTTGTAGCGGAATTCGAACAACGCAAAGGCGTAACCCCCCATGGAACAGAACAACAGCGTGAGCACGGTCGAAGCGATGGCGACGTACAGGCTCCAGCCCAGGTTGCGCCAG
>JANMVM010000039.1:0-10234 GCA_031392695.1 Rubrivivax sp. | reverse complement strand
CAACCGACGGCGGCAGCAGGTAGGCGGTGTCTCGATCCACGGCAACGAAGCGGCTCATGTGGTGGGGCCTTGCTCAGAGTGACGCGATTGTCTGAGGCGCCCCCCGCTCAAGGTAGATGGGAAAGCCCGACAGGCTCCTAGGCATCTGGGGGGCAGCCGCGCGCCGGCCAGTGGGCAGGGACCGGGCGCCGATGCTAAGCTCACGGCCCCTTCTGAGAGTGCCCCAGGGCGCCGATTGGAGATCCCATGCCTGGACTGCTGCCCCACGTCGACCCCGACGGCCTGCTCGAATACTCGGTGGTCTACACCGACCGCGCGCTCAACCACATGTCGTCCAAGTTCCAGGGCGTCATGCGCGACATCTCCGGCGTGCTCAAGGAGGTCTACCGCGCGCGCTCGGCGATCGTCGTGCCCGGCAGCGGCACCTTCGGCATGGAAGCCGTGGCACGCCAGTTCGCCGGCGACAAGCAGACGCTCGTCATCCGCAATGGCTGGTTCAGCTACCGCTGGACGCAGATCATCGAGATGGGCCGCATCACGCCGCACCAGACGGTGCTGAAGGCGCGGCCGGTGGCACCCGGCCGCCAGCAGCCCTATGCCCCGCCGCCGATCGCCGAAGTGCAGGCCACCGTCCGCGCCCAGCGCCCCGACGTCGTCTTCGCGCCGCACGTCGAAACCGCCGCCGGCATGATCCTGCCCGACGACTACCTGCGCGCCGTGGCCGATGTGGTGCACGAGGTGGGCGGCCTCTTCGTACTCGACTGCATCGCCAGCGGAGCGGCCTGGGTCGACATGCAGGCGACCGGCGTCGACGTGCTGATCAGCGCGCCGCAAAAGGGCTGGAGCGGATCGCCCTGCTGCGCCTTCGTGATGCTCAGCGAGCGCGCCCGCGCCGCCATCGACGCCACCACCAGCACGAGTTATGCGGCCGACCTCAAGAAGTGGCTGCAGATCATGGAAACCTACGAAGGCGGTGGCCACGCTTACCACACCACGCTGCCCACCGACGCACTCACCACCACGCGCGACGTGATGCTGGAGACACGCGCCTTCGGCTTCGAGAAGCTGCGCGCCGAGCAGTGGGAACTTGGACGCAAGGTGCGCGCGCTGTTGGCCAGCCACGGCATCAAGAGCGTCGCCGCCGAGGGCTTCCAGGCCCCGGGCGTGGTCGTGAGCTACACCGAAGACGCCGGCCTGCACACCAGCAAGGCCTTCCTGGCCGAGGGCCTGCAGGCCGCTGCCGGCGTGCCGCTGCAATGCGACGAAGGGCCCGACTTCAAGACCTTCCGCATCGGCCTCTTTGGCCTGGAGAAGCTGCACCACATCGAGCGCAGCGTGGCCAGTCTGGACGCGGCTCTGAGCCGCATCCTGGCTCAGGGCCAGCGCGCGGCCGCCTGATCGGCCGCGTCAGAACGGCGCCGCTGTCGCGCGCCGGGTTCACAACGGCGCCGCTGTCGCGCGCCGGGTTCAGAACGGCCCGCTGAAGCGCGCTGGGCTCAGAACGGCGCGCTGAAGCGAGCCGGGCTCAGAACGGCGCGCTGTAGCGAGCCGAGAGCAGCCAGCCGCGCCCAGGTGCGGGCTCGAAGAAGCGGCTGTTGCCTTCGTTGACGATGACGCTGCCGACGACGCGGCGGTCGGCCAGGTTCTCGGCGCGCGCCAGCAGGTCCAGCCGGCCCACCGGCAGTTCGAGCTGCCAGCGTGCGCGCAGCGCCAAGAGGCCGAAGCCGGCAGCGAAGTCGCTGTTGACGTCGTTCACCGGCAGCCGTCCCTGCCCGCGGGCTTCGAGCGCCAGTTCCAGGCTGCGCAGCGGCGTCCAGGCCAGTTCTGCATACGCGCTGCGCGCCAGCGTGCCGGCAATGCGGTTGCCGGCGGGCACCGGCACCGTGGGCGTGGTGCAGGGCACGGACGCGCAAACGGCGAAACCATCGCTGTAGGTGGCGTCGAGCCAGGTGGCGCTGAGTTGCGCGCGCAGCGTATCGATGAGTGCCGCGCTGAAGCCCAGCTCGGCGCCGCGGCGCAGCGTGCGGCCGACGTTGCGAAAGGTCGAGCGGCCGCCGCGGTTGGTGGCGATACCGATCTCGTCGTCGGTGCGTGCCTCGAACAGCGCTGCGTCCAGCGCCAGTCCCTTGGCAGCGCCGCCGGGCCGCCACTTGGCGCCCAGTTCTGCCTGCTCGCTGGTCTGCGCCTTGAGGTCCGAGTTGAAGCCGGCGCCGCCATCGGGCCGGTACGCCAGCTCCCCCAGCGTGGGCGATTCGAAGCCGCGGCCGGCGCTCAGGTAGACATTGAACTCGGCGCTCTGGCGCCACTGCAGCGCCGCCACCGGGTTGGTGTAGCGGTAGCTGAGGGCGCCGGAGTCGTCGCCGTTGCCGCCGACGATGTAGCGGTCGCTCGAGGTGTAGCTGACACGGCCGCTGCGCAATCCCGCGGTGGCGGACCACTGCGACGACAGATCGAGTTCGGCCTGGACATAGACGTCACGCGTGCTGAAGCGGTTGTCCTCGTCGCGGCGCAAGCGGCCGGTCACGCCGAGCAGCCGCACCGCGGCCGCGCCGCTGAAGTTCTCGTAACCGCGACGGTCCTCGCGCGCCGACTCGGCTGCGGCGCCGGCCACCAGCTGCAGCGTGCGCGCTTCACCCAGCGCCCAGCGCCAGGCCAGGCGAGCGTCCAGCCCCTGGTAAAGACGGTCGAAATCGATCACGCCGCCGGGCTGGCGCTCGGTGAGCGAGGGCGTGGTGGCATTGAGCTGCGTCGTCACGGGGATCGACTGCCACTGCGTCACCGACCGTCGACCGCTGTAGGCCGCGACGCGGCTCTCCGACAACGGGCCCCAGCCTTCGAAGCGGTGTTGCCAGCTCAGGCCGGCCTGGTCCTGCGCCGTGTTCTTGCGCGTGTTGAAACGGTCGGCCTGGCCCGGCGTGTCCTGCGGCAACGCGACGCTGGTGGTCTGGTCGGGGTCGGCCTCGAACTGCGCCCGGGTCAGCCCCAGCGGATCGAGTGCGGGTTGCTGGATGGCGTTGAGCACCACCACCACGCGGTCGGCGCCCTGCTCCCAGCCCAGTCGCACATTGCCCAGCGTTCGTTCGGCGCTGCTTTGCAGGCGGAAGCCGTCGGTCTGCAGCCGCGACACCTGCGCGCGGACGCTGAAACCGCCGCCGATCGGGCCGGCCAGGCTGACACGCCACTGCTGCAGGCCGTCGCTGCCGGCGTCGAGGTCGAAGCCGATGCGGCGCTCGGTGGGCGCGGCGCTGACGAGCGCGATCACGCCGCCCGAGCTGCTGCCGTACAGCGCCGTGAAAGGCCCGCGCAGGACCTCCACGCGCGCTGCACCGGCGAGGTCGAAGTGCGACACTTGGCCCTGGCCGTCGGGCCCGCTGGCGGGGATGCCATCACTGTACAAGCGCAGACCGCGCACGCCAAAGCTGGCGCGCGCGCCGAAGCCGCGCGAGTTGATCTGCAGGTCCTGCGCATAGTTGCTGCGGCTGCTGACCACCAGGCCAGGCACGCGGGCCAGCGCTTCGCTCAGGTTGACCATCGGCCCGGCGCCGCGCAACTCATCGGCCGAGACGACGCTCACCGCATAGGGCGTGTCGAAGGCGCGGCGCTCGGCGCCACCGGCAGTGATGACAACCGTTTCGCTGGACTGGGCCCAGGCGCCCGCGGCGGCGCACAGCGCAGCCGCGGCCAGCGCAAACTCACGGCGGCGGCTGCGCCTCGACACGGATGCTGGAGAACCAGGCGGCAAGATTGGAGATGTCGTCATCGCTGAGGGGTTTGGCCATGAAGACCATGACTTCGTGTTTGCGGGCGCCACTGCGGTAGGCGCGCAATTGTGCGGCCACATAGAGGGCTGGCTGGCCGGCAAGGTTGGGCGCGTCGGGCGTCACCGACAAGCCCAGCGGCCCGTGGCACACGGCGCAGGCCTGCGCCTTCTGGCGCCCCGCGCTGGCGTCGTTGGCGTGGGCCGCCGGCGCGGTGATCGCCGCGGCCAGCCCGAGGGCCAGGGCAGTGCGCCTGACAGTGAACGGTGTCATGGTGAGGAAGGATCGGTGGGGCACAGGCGAAGCCCGGGGCGGCGCTGCGCCGAGTGTGCGTCAACAAATGGGCGCGCTGCAGGGGGCGGCCAAGGCCACCCCCCGCAGCGCTGACGGCATCAAGGTGCCGTGTAGCTGACGCGGTAGATTGCGCCGGCGAAGTCGTCGCTGATGAGCAGCGAGCCGTCCTTCATCACCGCCACGTCGACCGGCCGGCCGCGGTAGATGCCGGTGCTGTCGAGCCAGCCGTCGGCGAAGACCTCGGTCTTGTCGGCGGTGCCGTCGGCCTTCAGGCTCGTGAACAGGACCTGCGCGCCCACCGGCGTGGTGCGGTTCCACGACCCGTGCTGGGCCGAGAAGAAGCCACCCTGGTACTTGGCCGGGAACATCTTGCCGCTGTAGAAGCTCATGCCCAGGTCAGCCGCGTGCGCCGTCGTGTAGACCTGCGGATCGGTGATGTTGCCCGGCAGCGGGTCCTTGTCGTAGCCATGGTCGGTGATGCGCGTCTTGCCCTGCTTCCACGGGTAGCCGAAGAACTGGCCGGCCTTGGTGATGCGATTGATCTCACCGAGGGGGATGTCGTCACCCATGCCGTCGGTCTGGTTGTCGGTGAACCAGAGCGTGCCGTCCTTGGGGTTGAAGTCGTGGCCGACGCTGTTGCGGATGCCGGTTGCGTAAACCTCGCGCTTGCTGCCGTCGAAGGCGTTCATGCGCACCATGCCGCCGATGCCGACCTTGTTGTAGAGGTCGATCTTGTCGCGCGGCTGCACGTTGTGGGGTTGGCCCAGGCTCACATACAGCATGCCGTCGGGCCCGATCTTGCAGACGCGGGCGCCGTGGTTGTAGGACTCCTCCTCGACCGGGATCAACTGGCCCTGCGGCACGACCTCGATCACCGCCACGTCCGGGCCTTCGTAGAAGAACTCCGCGGCCGGGAAGTTGAGGATGCGGTTGTGTTCGGCCACGATGAGGAAGCCGTCCTTGGTCCAGCACACGCCGTTGGGGTTGGTGAACTTCAGGCTCGGCGCGAACGACTTGACTTCGGTCGCCGTGTCGCCGCTGTTGCGGTTGGTGACGGCCCAGACCGTGGTCTTGCGCGTGCCCACGAACAGCATGTTGGTACTGGGTGCGACGGCCATGTGGCGCGCGTCGGGCACCACGGCATACAGGTCGATGCTGAAGCCAGCCGGCAGCTTGACGCGCTTGAGGTTGGCCTTGATGGCGGTGGCATTGGGGCCGGACTGCGGCACCACCGGGATATTGAGGTCGGTGGTCGCGACCTTCATCTGCTTGAGCTTTTCGATGTTTTGCTGGGCGGCGGCGGGCAGCGCCAGCGTGCAAGCCAGCGCGGCGGCAGCCAGCGTGGACAAGCCATTCAGTCGGGGCATGGGTTCATCTCCTGTTTGTTCGTCAGACGGCAGCACGGCCCATGGCCGGGCCGGCGGGAAACTCATCAGCAATACCTGTTCCATCTGGGGAACACCCGTAGACTGCTTCCAGTCCTTGCCAGAACACAGGTGCGAGGTCGTGATGCGACACCTGTCCAGTTACAACACAGATGTAGCGTTTCACTGTCCAGAAACAGTGCAGTTGATCGTCAGGCCGGGCGCTGCTACCGTCGCGCGCTGCACTGGGGCGTTGGAACGCCCGGACGGGCGCCCGGACGGGCGGCCGGACGGGCGCCCGGACATGCGCCCGGCGGCGACCGCCACGAGGAGACCCTTTGATGAACCCGATGGAGCCGCACACCCTGGCGCACGCCCGTGCGATCCGGGCCCGCGGCTTGGCGCTACCCCCCGATGGCATGCCGCCCAGCGTCATCCTGGACAGCTGGGCACGCTGCATGGACGTTGGCCTGGCGGCGGACGCCTCACTGTCGGTGCCAGTGGTGGACGCCACCGATCTGGCTCTGCGCCGCGAGCGCTCGGAATTCGTGCGCCGGCTCGCGCAGGCCGAGTTGGAGACCCTGTCGCGCCAGATCGCTGGCAGCAACTTCCTGCTTGCCTTTGCCGACCACGAAGGCGTGATCCTCGACCTCTACGCCGACAACCGCTTCAGCATGAGCAGCTCCGATGCCGGCATCGTCGCCGGCAGCTGCTGGACCGAAGCGCTGGCCGGCACCAACGGCCTGGGCACCGCGCTGGCCGCCGGCAGCGCGGTGGCGGTGACGGGTCTGGAGCACTACTTCCTGAAGCTGGGCGACATCTCCTGCACGGCCGCCCCGGTGCGCGACGCGCGCGGCCAGGTGGTGGGCGTGCTCGACGCCTCGTCGTACTACGAATCGCGCCAGCGCCACACCCAGGCCCTCGTGCAGATGGCCGCCACGCACATCGAAAACGGCCTGCTGGCGCACCAGATGCGCGGCCACTGGCTGCTGGCGGTTCACCCACGCGCCGAGTACCTGGGCACGCTGAGCGCCGGCCTTCTGGCCTTCGACGGCGAGGGGCAGCTCGAGTCGGTCAACGGCCCCGGCCGCAGCCTGCTCAGCGGCCTGGACACGCTGCGCGGCACGCGCTTCGAAGAACTGTTCGGCGAACCGCTGGACCACGCGCTGGCGCGGCTGCACCTGGGCGGCGAGGTGCGCCTGCGCGACGCCATGGGCAGCGTGCTGGTGGCGCGCCTGGTGGGCCGGCCGCTGGCGGTGCCGCCGCGCGCGCCGGCGCGCGCCAGCCTTCCTGCACCCCAGCGCTTGCCGCGCCGGGTCCCGGACACCGTGCCGCCGCCGGCCCACGAGGGCCCGGCCTTCCTGGCCGACGACCCAGCGGTGGCCGAAGCCTGCCGCCTGGTCGAGGCTGCGGTGCGCCTGCACGTGCCGGTGCTGCTGCACGGCGAGACCGGCACCGGCAAGGAACTGCTGGCCCGTCACGCCCACGCCAGCAGCGGCCGCCGCGGCGAGTTCATCGCCGTCAACTGCGCCGCGCTGCCGGCCGACCTCTTCGAGGCCGAGCTCTTCGGTTACGTCAGCGGCGCCTTCACCGGCGCGCGGCGCGACGGCAGCCCGGGGCTGATCGTGGCTGCCGACGGCGGCACGCTGCTGCTGGACGAGATCCGCGACCTGCCGCTGCAACTGCAGGCCGCGCTGCTGCGCTTCCTGGACGACCAGACGGTGCGCCCGGTCGGCGGCCAGGGCTCACGCCAGGTCGACGTGCAACTGCTGGCGGCCAGCCACGGCAACCTGGACGAGGCGGTGCGGGAGCGGACCTTTCGCGAAGACCTGCTGCACCGATTGAACACGGTGCGTGTCACGCTGCCGCCGCTGCGCAGCCGGCGCGACCTGCCCGAGGCGGCGCGCTGGGTGCTGCGCGGCATCGACCGCCAGCTGAGCCTTGACGACGAAGGCGTGGCCGTGCTGGCCGGCCACGGCTGGCCAGGCAACTTCCGCGAGCTGCGCTCGGTGCTGACGCGTGCGCTGCTGCAGCGGCCCACCACTCGCCGCGGGCTGCCACTGGGCCGCGCCGACCTGGCCGCTGTGCTGCCGGCGCCGGCCCTGCACGAGACGCCGTCGCAACTGCAGCGTGGCGCGGCCGAGCTGGTGCGCGCCGAGTTCGAGCGCTGCGGCCACAGCGTCAGCCGCACGGCGCGCGCGCTGGGCATCTCGCGCACCACGGTCTACCGGCATCTGCGGCACTGAAGCCGGCAGCGGGAACGCCGCTGCTGAGCCGGACCGCGTGAAATCGCGGCTTGGCTCAGCATCCTCGAATACTCTGGCGCGAAGCCGAGACCAGGCGCGGACTTCGAACAGGCCCAGCTTCTGGTGCAGTGGTGTCTCGTCGGCGACGAAGAGGAAGGCGGGCGCACTGGCCGAGGCGTTGCTCAGGGTGATCGGCGTGTAGCCGGGACGCAGCAGGTGTCGGCTTGCGCGAGCGAGAAGGTCTGGCTGCCGGCATCGGCGTCGACCTGCCCGCCGGCGCCTTCGATGACCTGGAACACCATCGCGGGGGAACGCAGCGGCAGCTTCAAGGCCTGCCCTGGGCGCAGCATCAGCGCGCAGAAGCCCAGGATGTTCGCGGCGTGGACGCCGGTCTCGGGGTTGGCGTAGGCAATCTGCAGCGCTTCCTGCCCGGGCCGTGGCCCGGGTTGGCCAGCAGCAGCAGGCCTTCCAGGCACCCGAGTTCGTGGTCAGCATGGCTCATGGGTGTCTCCTCGGTGCGCGCCGTTTCAGGCGGCAATGCAGTTGTCGACGGTCCAGCCGTACCACCACGCCATCGCATCGTAGAACCGTTCGGGCTGCGGCACTTCGACAGCTCATTGCGCAGCCGCCGCTCGACGCCTTTGGCGTGGAAGATGCGGTCGGGCAGGGGGCCGGAAAGTCCTTCTTCTCGACCACCGCGCGCCAGGAGCATGGGCGGCAGAAGGTCGTCGTCTGCAACGCGCCAGAAACCAACGCCGCCGGGTATCACCTCCTGCGCCCAGGGGCAAGCCCTGGGCTTGTGAGGCACACCAGCGGTACTCGGTTCTCGCACGTTTGGCTTCGACGCCTTCTGCAGCCCACGCTTCTAGCCCAAGGCGCAGCGACCGAGTTCATGCGCCTGCTGCGCGTGCTGGTCGATGCCAACAACGGGCTCAGCCGCGCGCCCAGCCGGACGCCCCGGGCCCGCAGCCATGCCCTTGAGCGCCGCCAGGCGCAGTGCCAGGCGCGCCGCCAAGCGCGCCGCCAGGCGCAGTGCCAGCTCGAAGCGCCGCCGTTCCGAGCTTTGTTTGGCCCAGGTCAAGGTCATCGGCCTTCGGCGTCGCTATCTTGACCACCTTGACGCTCGTCTCACCCCGTCTGAAGGAGGCGCTGAATGTTCAAACGAATACTGGTGCCCGTGGACGGCGGCGACCTCACCGATCGTGCCATCCCCGCCAGCCTGGAGCTGGCCCAGCAACTGGGCGCCACGGTGGTGGGCTTTGTCGTCGAACCGGCTCCACCCATCCCGAGCGGCCCGCGCATCGTGACGCTGATGCGCGAAGAGTTGCACCAGCAATCGCTGGCGTCGAGGGCTCACGCCAAGGGCATCCTGGCGCGCTTCGAAACTGCAGCGCTGGCCGCTGGCGTGCCTTTCGAAGCCTGGCTCGATGAGACGCCGCAGGTGCACAAGGCCATCGTCGGCGCGGCCGAGGCACGCCGCTGCGACATGATCGTGATGGTCACGCACGGTCGCGGCGCCTTCGGTGAATTCCTATTCGGCTCGCAGACCAAGGCGGTGCTGGCCGAGAGTCGCATCCCGCTGCTGGTCCTGCACTGAAGCGCCCAGGCGGCCGCCAGGCCGCCCCGCTCAGCCGGGCAAGGGCTGCATCACCAGGCGCTCCACAAAAGCCCGGCGCGCCTGTTTCTGCGCCGCCGTGCCCTGGCGCGACATCAATGACTCGCCGACTTCGTAGCTGTAGAGCAGGAAGCCACGCATCTGGGCTTCGGCCGGCGCAAAGCCGAGTGCTTCGAAGACGCTGTCGTGGTACGCGATGCGCGAGGCATCGGCCTCGTCGACCGCCGCTTGCGCCATCGGATCGCGGCGCGCCCAGGCGCGAATCGCCAGCTCGATGCGCGCCGCCCGCGGCGCGGCGCGGCCGCGCAAGGGCAGCGAGATGAGGTCGCGCAGCTGCTCGCGCGGGCCACTGCGCGCGCCCTCCAGGCGCCGCGTCAGTTGCACCGTGGCCTGCTCGCGCCAGGCCTGCAGCACGCGGCGCAGCAGGTCTTCGCGGTCGCGGAAGTGCCAGTAGAAACTGCCCCGCGTGACCTGCAGCTGGCCGGCCAGCACGTCGACGCGAACGTGGTCGATGCCCTGGTCCACCAGCACGCCGGTGGCGGCTTCGATCCAGGCTTCTGGCGTGAGCGTGGTGCGCCCGGCAGGCTCGGCCCGGGCGCGGCGGGCGGCGGGCTTGGCGGGCAAGGGGCGGACGGGTGCGGTGGGCATCGGCAGGGCGCAGGATGGAGCTCGACGGTCGTGATGATGCCATACAGCAATGTATGGAAACTAGGAGCATCGGCGGCACAAGGCCGTCGGCTGCAACGCGCGAGAAATCGACACCGCCGGGTATCACCTCCTGCGCCCAGGGGGCAAGCCGTGGGCTTGTGGGGCTCACTAGTACTCCAACCCACAGATTTCGAGACATGAAAACGCGTCTTCGTCCACCATGCGTCGTTGCAAATCCTCGCGATACCAGAAGGTATCGCTGTGGTTTGCGCCTAGCCTGGCGAACGAATCCATCGTTTTCAACTTGTC
>JANMVM010000036.1:0-7939 GCA_031392695.1 Rubrivivax sp. | reverse complement strand
CGCGCTGCCGACGCTGCGGCGCTACAGTGCGTCGATGACCGAAGACGAAGCGCGCCGGGTGTTGCTGCTGCAGTCCCGCGAGGCAGCCGGCGCCAGCGCGCACTGGAGCCTCGACGACCGCGCCTGGGCCACGGCGCAGGCGGTGGCGGCGGCGGGCGAACAGGCGCGGCCCGAGGCCTTTGCGGTGGCGCGCGCGACGCTGGCGCTGCAGCGCCTCTTGCCGCGCGATGCCCAGGCCCGGCGCTGGCTGGAGCACCGCGTCTGGCACCCGGCCTGGGTGCTGCTGGCCGCTGCCGCCGGGGGCCTGGTGGGTCTGCTGGCCGACCAGCTGGGGCCCCCGCAGCAGGTCAACCTGCTGGCACCGGCAGTGTGGGCCGTGGTGGCCTGGAACCTGGTCGTCTACGGCGCGCTGCTGTGGCCGCGATCGGCGAAGGCGCCGCGGCCACCGGGCCTGGCGGCGCTGTTCGGCCCCGGCAGCGACAGCGTCGGCGTGGCCCCGCTGTGGGCCCGCCACGCCGCACCGCTGACGCTGCAGCGCCTGACCCTGCTCATGCACACCGCCGCGGCCTTGCTGGCGTTGGGCCTGGTGGCGGGCCTGTACCTGCGCGGCCTGGTGCTGGACTACCGCGCCGGCTGGCAAAGCACCTTTGCCGAGCCGGCCACGGTGCAGGCGGTGCTGGCGCTGTTGCTGGCGCCGGCCAGCGCGCTGACGGGCATCGCCGTGCCCGACATCGCGCCGCTGCGCCTGGCGCCGGGGGCGCCGGCGCAGGCCAGTGCGGCGCCCTGGATCCACCTGCTGGCGGCCACGCTGCTGTTGTGGGTGGTGCTGCCCCGCGCCCTGCTGGCGCTGCGCGCGGCCTGGCGCGCGCGGCGTCTGTCGCGCCGCTTTGCCTTGCCCCTGGACACACCGTACTTCGAGGCCCTGCATCCGCTCATGCGCCCCGGCCCGCCGCGGGCCCTGCAGCTGCTCTGGGCGGCGCCGCCACCGGCGCCACCCGTGCAACTGCTCGACACCGCCGTCGGCACGCTGCAATCCCCCCTGCTGCTGCTGCGCAGCGACCAGGGCGACGAGCTGCAGTTGCACCCCGTGCCCGCCGCGCTGTGGGCGCCGGCGCCGGTGCCGATGACTGGCTGGCGCCGCGGGTGGCGCGGGTGGCGCGGGTGGCGTGGGTGGCCGCTGCGCGATCCGGCGCAGCGCTGGATGGCCACCCTGCACGCCGACGCAGTGCTGCTGCTCACGGCTCCCGGCGCCGCGCGGCCGGCGTGGCTGGCTGCGCTGGCGTGCCCGGTGCTCGTGCTCGTCGACGCGCCCAGTGCCGATGCACCGCAACTCAGCCTGCAGGCACTGGACGACGGCTGGCTGCGCGGCGGTCGGCTCTTCCAGGCTCTGGCGACGGTGTTGCCGGGCGACCCGCGTCTGCACCGGCTCGCCCAGGCCTGGCGTGTGCGCCAGCAGGCGCGCCTGGACGCCACCGTGCAAGTCATCGCCGACAGCCTGGGCCGCAGCGCCAGTGCGCGCGTGGATGTGACGCCAGCCGCCGGCGACGAGGCGGCGCGCCAGGCCCTGGCTCAGGCGCTCGAGAGCGAATCGCATGACAGCACCCGGGCCTTGCGCGACCTGCTCGGGCTGGCTGCCGAGGCCAGCCCGGCCGGCCCGGTCACCGCCTCGGCCACCGTGCGCACGCGCGTCCCCGAGGGCCGCTCAGCGCTCATCGGCGGCGCCGCCACCGGCGCACTCGCCGGCTTGAAGGCCGACCTGCTGACGGGCGGCATGACGATGGGCGCCGGGCTCGTCACCGGGCTCGTGCTGGGCGCGCTGGGTTCAGCCGGTTTGGCGCGCGGCATCAACGCTGCGCGCGGCACCGAGCGCAGCTTCGCGGCCTGGAGCAACGAGGTGCTGGACCGCCTGGCGCAGCACCAGGTGGCGCAGGCGCTCGAGCTGGCGTACGGCCTGCGCAGCGAACTCGCCGCAGCACGGCTGGCCTCGGCCTGGGCCGCCACCAGCCCGCTGGCCGCGACCTGGGCCACGCGCGACGCCCGCGCCGAGCCCGGCGCAGAAGCCCGGCGGCTGTCGCAGGCGCTGCGCCCCGAGCTGGCCGCGGCCTTCAAGCGGGCGCTGGGCGGCCCGTAGACTTGCCTCAGCAAGATCCTGGTCCTGGGCGCCGCTGGACGAGACCCACCTCGTGCTGTGCGAGGTGGCGCACGAGCGCTTGCGCAAGTAGCCGGCATTCGCCAGGCCTCGGAACGCGGCACCGGCCGCGGGCTCGGCCGTCGCGACGCAGCTTGAGCCCGAGCATCGGGCCAGGTCTGCGGCCCTGCGATACTGCGCGCCCTGTGCAGACCCGAGGAGTCCCCATGTCCACCCCCGCCTTGCGCTTGCGACGCCTGCGACACTTGCGACACTTGCGACGCCTGCTGACGGCCGCCGTGCTGGGCTTCGGCCTGGCAGCCGGCGCCAGCGCGCAACCCGCGGCCTGGCCCAGCAAGCCGGTGAAGATCATGGTCGGCTTCCCCGGCGGCAGCACGCCCGACATCGCCGCGCGCGCACTGGCCGACGCGCTGGCCAAGGCCTGGGGCCAGCCGGTGGTGGTCGACAACAAGCCGGGTGCCTCGGGCAACGTGGCGGCCGACGCGGTGGCCAAGGCCAGCGACGACCACACGCTGGGTGTCGTCATCAATGGCAACCTGACCTCGGCGCGCATCCTCAACCCCAAGCTGCCCTTCGACCCGGCCCGGGACTTCAGCCTCATCAGCCTGCTGGCCACCGCGCCGCTGGTGCTGGTGACGCCGGTTGATCAGCCGCAGGGCGCGGCCTTCGTGGCCGCCGCACGCGCCGCCGGCGAGAAGTGGAGCTACGGCTCGGTGGGCATCGGCTCGGTGGGCCACCTGGGCATGGAAGTGGTCAAGGCCGCGATCGGCGCCAACCTGGGAAACAGCCAGGCCGTGCACGTGCCCTATAACGGCAACCCGGCCGTGCTGACGGCCATGTTGGGTGGCCAGATCCAGATGGCGCTGGTGCCGCCGGGCCTGGCGCTGGCGCAGGTCAAGGCCGGCAAGCTGCACGCCATCGGCGTCACCGGCCCGCGCAGCGCGCTGGCGGCGGAGATCGCGCCGCTGGCTGACGCCGGCGTCAGGATGATCGCGCTCGAGGTCTGGACCGCACTGGTGGGCCCGGCCAACCTGAGCAAGGCAGCCCTCGAGCGCCTGGCGCGCGACGTGCCGGCCGCGGTGAAGGACGCCGACACCAAGCAGCGCTTGTTCGCCGGCGGCTGGGAAGCGCAAGGCAGCAGCAGCGAAGGCCTGGCGGCACGCGTCAAGGACGAGACGCGCATCCTGGGCGACATCATCACGGCGCGCGGCATCAAGCTGGAGTGAGCGCAGCACGCGCAGCGTCCGGGGCGCTTCGATGACCGTGCGTTACGTCGCCGAGCCCGCGCGGCAGACGCCGGTCTGGGGCGAGGTCGACGTGCTCGTCGTCGGCGGCGGGCCGGCCGGCCTGGCGGCCGCGGTCAGCGCGGCGCGCCACGGCGCGCGCACGCTGCTGGTCGAGCGCTACGGCTTCCTGGGCGGCATGGGCACGGCCGGCGGCGTGACCAACTTTGCGGGTCTCTACGGCCGGCGCGGCGGCGTGATGCAGCAGCTCGTGCAGGGCGTGGCCGACGAGCTGCTGGCGCGCATCGACGCGCTGGGGGGACTGAACGCGCCGCAGGACGGGCTGCAGGGCCGCATACGCGTCCGCTCCTACGACGTCGCGGCCTACAAGTGCGCCGCCGATGGCTTGCTGCTGGACGCCGGCGTCGAGCTGCTGTTCCACGCCTGGGCCGCCGGGGTCGTGATGGACGGCGAGCGCATCGCCGCCGTGCTGGTGGAAACGAAGTCCGGTCGCCGCGCGGTGCGCGCGCGGCAATTCATCGACGCCAGCGGCGACGCCGACATCGCCCACTGGGCCGGCGTGCCCTACACGTTGGGCGACGGTGCCGGCGACGCGCTCTACCCGAGCACGATGTTTCGCATCGGCGGCGTCGATGCGGCGCGCGCGCAGGCCGCCATCGGCGAGTTCAAGGCCATCGATGCCCTGATGGAGCAAGCCGCCGATCGTTACGACTTCCCGCGTCGCGGAGCCATCCTGCGGCCGCAGCGCAACCCGAGCGAGTGGCGCGCCAACGTCACGCAGCTCAGCAACGCCGAAGGCCGCGCGGTCGACGCCACCGACGCGCGGCAGCTCAGCGCGGCCGAGGTCGAGGGCCGGCGCCAGATCGTCGCGTACATGCGCTTCCTGCGCGCTGAGGTGCCGGGTTTCGAGCTGGCCGAGATCAGCGAGATCGCGGCCCAGGTGGGCGTGCGTGAAACGCGGCGCGTGCACTGCGAGCACATGCTCAGCGGCGACGACGTGCTCGCTGGCGCGCGCTTCGACGACGCCATCGGCGTCAACGCCTGGCCGCTGGAGATGCACCTGGCCGGGCGCATCGAATGGACCTTTGCACGCGACGTCGACAACAGCTTCAACCAGCTGCCCTGGCGCATGCTGGTGCCCACTGGCGAAGGCTCGACGGTGAGCAACCTGCTGGTGGCCGGCCGCTGCGCCGGCATGCAGCACCTGGGGCAGAGCGCGGCCCGCGCCAGCGGTGCGTGCTTTGCGATGGGACAGGCGGCGGGCACCGCGGCGGCGCTGCGCGTGGCCGGCAGCTTCAGCGTGGCCAGGTTGCAGGACCATCTGCGCGCGGCCGGCGCCGAGCTGGGCGAGTAGCGCCGCCCGGCTCGGCACAAACGACAACAGACACGGCCGGCGCGGCGCAGCACCATCCGGATCCAGAACGAGGAGGACCCATGACGTTCAAGATCCACACCACCCCGCTGGCCGCGCTGATCGGGCTGACGGCGGCCACGGCGCTGAGCGGACCGGCGCTGGCGGCGCCGCCGACGAGCCTGGCCGATGCCGCGCGCCAGGTCTGCCAAGGCACGGTCCAGAGTGAAACGCTGGTCGCCGACGCGGTGGCGCGCGCCAAGGCGGTGAGCGTGCTGAATGCCTTCGTCACGCTCGACGAAGCGGGCGCGCTGGCCACGGCGCGCCAGGTCGACGCCGGCCGCGCCGCGCATCCCAAGTCGTGTGCGCCGCTGATGGGGGTGCCGATCGTCGTCAAGGACAACATCGAAGTCGCGGGCCTGCCCTCGTCTGCCGGCACGACGGCGCTGAAGGGCTACGTGCCCAAGGCCGACGCGCCGGTGGTGGCGCGGCTGCGCAAGGCCGGCGCCATCGTGCTGGCCAAGACCAACATGCACGAGCTGGCCTTCGGCATCTCGGGCTACAACCCGACCTTCCAGAGCGGGCCCGAGCCCGGCGTGCGCAACGCCTACGACAGCAGCAAGAGCGCCGGCGGCTCATCGTCGGGCACCGGCGCCGCCCTTGGCGCACGCGTCGTGCTGGCCGGCCTGGGCACCGACACCGGCGGCTCGGTGCGCATCCCCTGCGCCTTCAACGGCTGCGTGTCGCTGCGGCCCACCGTCGGCCGCTACCCGGCGGCCGGCATCGCGCCGATCAGCCACACCCGCGACACCGCCGGCGCGATGGCCGCCGGCGTCGCCGATGTCGAGCTGATGGACCGCGTCATCACCGGCCAGCGCCAAGTCAGACCGGTGCCGCTGCGGCGCGTGCGGCTCGGCCTGGTGAAAGAATTCCTGGCCCACATGGACGACGACACCCAGGCCGCCTTCTTCGCTGCGTTGAGCAAGCTCAAGGCCGAAGGCGTGAAGGTGATCGAAGTCAGCATGCCGCTGCTCACCGACCTCAACAACGCCGTCAGCTTCCCGGTCGCGATCTACGAGGCCCACGACGACATGGTGTCGTACCTGTCGGCCACCGGCAGTGGCGTGACCCTCGACCGGCTGGCCGAGCAGGCCGCCAGCGCGGACGTCAAGGGCACCTACCTGGGCCTCGTGATCCCGCGCAAGCTGCCGGGGCCCGACAACACGCTCGTCGACGCCAGGCCGGCCTATGCCGCAGCGATGAAGACCGCGCGCCCGGCGCTGCAGTCGCTGTATCGCCGCACCTTCAACATCCACGGCCTGGATGCGCTGGTCTTCCCGACCGTGCCGCACGTGGCCTTCGCGGCCAAGCCCGAGTCGAGCAGCGTGCCGGTCTTCATGGCCACGATCCAGAACACCGACCCTGGCAGCAATGCCGGCGTGCCGGGGCTGCAGATCCCGATCGGCCTGGGCGCCAGCAGCAGGCTGCCGATCGGGCTGGAGCTCGACGGCCCGGCCGGCAGCGACCGGCGGTTGCTGGGCATTGGACTGGCAGTCGAAGCGGCGCTGGGCCGCATGCCCGCGCCTGCCAAATGAAGACCGCCCGGCAACTGGTCGACGAAGCCTCGGCGCAGATCGTCACGCTGAGCCTGGATGAAGCGCGCGCGCTGCACGGCCGCGACGGCCTGCTCTTCGTCGACCTGCGCGACGTGCGCGAGCTCGAGCGCGAAGGCGTGATCCCCGGTGCCTTCCACGCGCCGCGCGGCGTGCTCGAGTTCTGGGTCGACCCGCAGAGCGAGTACTTCAAGCCGGTGTTCGGCCAGGGCCGACGCCTGGTGCTGTTCTGCGCCGCCGGCTGGCGCTCGGCGCTGGCGGCCAAGACGCTGCAGGACATGGGCCTGAGCGAGGTCTGCCATGTCGACGGCGGCTTCACCGCCTGGAAGGCCGCCGGCGCGCCGGTGGCAGCGTTGCCGAAGAAAGGCTGACCGTGGACGCCCTGCATCTTCTGCGCGTTCAGGCGCACGCCCACCGCCTGGCCGGCCAGCGCCGACGCCGCGGCGCACCTGCGCATCGCCGAGATGGCCCAGCTCGGCTGGCAGGAACCGGACATCTACGGCCCTGCCCCTAAAATTAACCTCAACGTCAACGTCAACCAGCGTCGGCCGCCGCAGCCCAACCGTGAAGAGACATCGATGCCCGCGCTCAAGTCCAAGCTCAACCCGCGCAGCGAAGAGTTCAAGGCCAGCGCCGAGCTGATGCGCTCGCTGGTCGACGACCTCAACGCGAAGCTGGCACAGATCGGCCAGGGCGGCGGCGACGCGGCGCGCGCCAAGCACGTCGCGCGCGGCAAGCTGCTGCCGCGCGAACGGGTGGAGATGCTGCTCGACCCCGACACGCCTTTCCTCGAGCTCGCGCCGCTGGCAGCACTCGACCTCTACGACAACGCCGCGCCGGGTGCCGGCCTGATCACCGGCATCGGCCGCGTCAGCGGCGTCGAGTGCCTGATCGTCTGCAACGACGCCACCGTCAAGGGCGGCACCTACTACCCGGCCACGGTCAAGAAGCACCTGCGCGCGCAAGAGGTGGCGCAACAGAACCGGCTGTCGTGCATCTACCTGGTGGACAGCGGCGGCGCCAACCTGCCCAACCAGGACGAGGTCTTCCCCGACCGTGACCACTTCGGTCGCATCTTCTACAACCAGGCGCAGATGTCGTCACTGGGCATCCCGCAGATCGCGGTCGTGATGGGCTCGTGCACGGCCGGCGGCGCCTACGTGCCGGCGATGAGCGACGAGGCCATCATCGTCAAGAACCAGGGCACCATCTTCCTGGGCGGCCCGCCGCTGGTGAAGGCCGCCACCGGCGAGGTGGTCAGCGCCGAAGACCTGGGCGGCGGCGACGTCCACACGCGGCTGTCGGGCGTGGCCGACCACCTGGCCGAGAACGACCTGCATGCGCTGGCGATCGCGCGCGCCAGCATCGCCAACCTCAACTGGCGCAAGCCCGAACAGATGAAGCTGGTGCCGCCGCGCGCGCCCCTCTTCGACCAGGCTGAGCTGCATGGCGTGATCCCGAAAGACCCGCGCAAGCCCTTCGACGTGCGCGAGATCATCGCCCGCATCGTCGACGGGTCGGAGTTCGACGAATTCAAGGCGCGCTACGGCGCCACGCTGGTCACCGGCTTCGCCCACATCGA
>JANMVM010000001.1:0-23727 GCA_031392695.1 Rubrivivax sp. | reverse complement strand
ACCGCGCAACAGCGCGAGCTGATCGAGCTTGCGGCCACGCTGGGGCGCGAGAAATTCGCGCCGCGCGCCGCCACGCACGACCGCGACGCGAGCTTCCCGTTCGACAACTACCAGGACTTGCGCGAAGCGGGCCTGCTGAAGATCTGCGTGCCCAAGCGCCTGGGCGGCCTCGGCGCCGACTTCGCCACCTACGTCATGGTGGCCGCCGAGATCGGCCGCCACTGCGGCGCCACCGCGCTGTCCTGGAACATGCACGTCAGCAGTTGCATGTGGAGCGGCTTCATCGCCGATGCGATGGACATGACGCCCGAGCAACGGGCCGACCACGAGGCCAACCGCCGCATCCACCACGGCAACATCGTCGAGCGCGGCATGGTCTACTCGCAGCCCTTCAGCGAGGGCGGCGCGGCAGCCGCCGGCAAGGCGCCGTGGGGCACGCTGGCCAAGCCGGCGACCTTGAGAGGCGAGGGCGGCTATGTCGTCAACGGCAAGAAGATCTTCGCCTCGCTGGCCGGGGCCGCCGATTTCTACGGCGTGCTGTGCACACCCGACAAGCCCGGCGCCACGCAGCGCGACTCGCTGTACCTGGCGGTGCCGGCCGGCGCACAAGGGGTCAGCGTGGTGGGTGACTGGGATCCCTTGGGCATGCGCGGCACGGTCAGCCGCACGCTCTTGCTGGACCACGTCTTCGTGCCCCACAGCGCCCGGCTGATGCCCGAAGGCCTGTACTGGCAGTCGCTGAACCGCTTCCCGCACATGTTTGCGACGCTGTCGCCGACCTACATGGGCATCGCGCAGGCGGCCTACGACTTCACCGCGGCCTACCTGCGCGCCGAGGTGCCGGGCATGCCGCCGGTCAAGCGGCGCATGTACCCCACCAAGCAGATCGCGGTGGCCGAGATGCGCGTCAAGCTGGAGCAGACGCGGGCGCTCTTCCTGCAGAACGCGCGCGACGCCACCGTGGACCCCGACAAGGACACCCGCATGCGCCTGTACGCGGCGCACTACACGATCATGGAAAACGCCAACGCGCTGGCGGCCCTGGCCATCCGCACCTGCGGCGGCCAGAGCATGCTCAAGAGCCTGCCGCTGGAGCGCCTGTACCGCGACAGCCGCTGCGGCAGCCTGATGCTGCCGTGGACGGCCGAGCTGTGCATCGACCGCCTCGGCCGCGAGTGCCTGTACGAGGCCGGCGAGCGCGACGAAGCGATCGAATGACGGCCCCTGCGCACACTGCGCTCCCTTCGCTCGCTTCGCTCGCTGCCTTGCCGCTTGCATGCGGCAAGGCGCTCGGCAGCCACTCGCCAGCGCGCAGGCGCTGTCCTGGCGCTGCCTCTCCCCCTCCCCCCCGAGGGGGCCGCCCCGCCGACGGCCCGGCAGGGCCGGTTCCGTGGCGGGTGGCTTAACGCGCTGGCCTCGATGGCGCAGCATGTTTGATCGCCTGGTCCCGCCCGCTCTCGCCGACGCGGCGTTGCAGCACCTGCGCGCCGCTGGCGTGGCCCGCGGCTCGATCGTGGCCTGGCTCGGGCACAACAGCTGGGACCAGATCGCCACGCTGGTGGCCTGCGAGCGGCTGGATGCCGTGCTGCTGCCGCTGAACTGGCGGCTGTCGGCGGCGGAACTCGCGCGCATCGCCGTCCACGCCGGCGCCGGCCACCTGATGGGCACGCCCGAGCTCGAAGGCCTGGCGCAGGCGGTGCTGCAACGCTGCCGTCTGACACCCGGCCCGGCCGCGGGCGTGCAGGATGGCGACCTGCTGCTCGTCTACACCTCGGGCACGACCGGTCAGCCCAAGGGCGCGCTGCACACCCGCGCCGGCCTGCAGGCCAACGCATGGGCGGCCATCGCGGCGCAGGGCTTCGACGCCGGGACGCGCGTGTTGTCGGTGCTGCCGCTGTTCCACGTCGGCGGACTGTGCATCCAGACCCTGCCGGCGCTGGCCGTCGGCGCCAAGGTCTCGCTGCAGCCGCGCTTCGAGCCCGGTGCCTGGTTCGACGCCGTCGAGCAGTGGCGGCCGACCACCACGCTGCTGGTGCCGGCGGTGATGCGGGCGCTGGTCGAGCACCCGCGCTGGGCGCAGGCCGACCTGTCGTCGCTGCGCTTCGTCAACAGCGGCTCGCAGATCGTGCCGCTGGCGCTGATCCAGGCCTTCCACGCCCGCGGCGTGCCGGTGGCGCAGGTCTACGGCGCCACCGAGACTGGGCCGGTGTCGATCGTGCTCAAACCCGAAGAGGCGCTGGCTCACGCCGGCAAGGTTGGGCGGCCGGCGCTGGGCGTGCAGGTGCGGCTGGCCGCCGATGGCGAGATCCTGCTCAAGGCGCCCAACCTGATGCGCGGCTACCACCGCAGCCGTCCGCAAGAGGGGCCGGCCTTCGACGCCGAGGGCTGGTTCCACACCGGCGACCTGGCGCGCCAGCACGCCGACGGTTTATTCGAAATCGTGGGCCGCAGCAGAGATCTCATCATCTCGGGCGGCGAGAACATCCACCCGGCAGAAATTGAACACCTGGTGGCGGCCATGGCCGGCGTGGCCGACTGCGCGGTGGTCGGCGTGGCCGACGAGCGCTGGGGCGAGGTGCCGGTGCTGGCGGTGGTGCGCGCGGCAGGATCGGCGCTGAGCGAAGCGGGCATTCTTGCGGCCCTGGCCCCGCAACTGGCGCGCTTCAAGCTGCCGGCGCGGGTGGCCTTCGTGGCTGCGCTGCCCACCACGGCCCTGGGCAAGGTGGCGCGGGGCGAGTTACGCCTGCAGTTGCAAGCAGCGGCTTGATCCAGGTCAGAAGGCCTGCGCCGCCGCGGCTTCGTGGCCCTTGAAAGCGCGCTCGGGCTCCCAACATCAAGGGCAGTTCGGAGGATTCCCATGCGCCAAGACAAACTGACCACTGCCTTCCAGCAGGCCCTGCAGGACGCCCACAGCGCGGCCGTCGCGCGCGACAACCCGTACATCGAGCCCAGCCATCTGCTGGCCGCCATGCTGCAGCAGCCCGACGGCCCGCGCTCGATGCTCGAGCGCGCCGGGGCCAACGTGTCCGCCCTGGGCACGGCGATGGAAACAGCGATCCGCAACCTGCCCAGCGTGAAGGGCGAAGGCCAGCAGGTGCAGCCGGGGCGTGAGTTGATGCAACTGCTGCAGGCCGCCGACAAGGAAGCCACCAAGCGCGGCGACCAGTTCATCGCCAGCGAAATGTTCCTGCTCGCGCTGGCCGACGCCAAGACCGACCTCGGCGGTGTCGTGCGCGGTCACGGCCTGACGCGCAAGAGTCTGGAAGCCGCGGTCGAAGCCGTGCGCGGCGGCCAGAAGGTCGACAACGCCGAAGCCGAGGGCCAACGCGAGGCTTTGAAAAAGTACACGCTCGACCTCACCGAGCGCGCGCGCCAGGGCAAGCTCGACCCGGTGATCGGGCGCGACGACGAGATCCGGCGTGCCATTCAGGTGCTGCAGCGGCGCAGCAAGAACAACCCGGTGCTGATCGGCGAGCCGGGCGTCGGCAAGACTGCCATCGTCGAGGGCCTGGCGCAGCGCATCATCAACGGCGAAGTGCCCGAGACGCTGAAGAACAAGCGCGTGCTGGTGCTCGACATGGCAGGCCTGCTGGCCGGCGCCAAGTTCCGCGGCGAATTCGAGGAGCGGCTCAAGGCGGTGCTCAAGGAAGTGGCCGCCGACGAGGGCCGCATCATCCTGTTCATCGACGAGATGCACACCATGGTCGGTGCCGGCAAGGCCGAAGGCGCGATCGATGCCGGCAACATGCTCAAGCCGGCGCTGGCGCGCGGCGAACTGCATTGCATCGGCGCCACGACGCTCAATGAGTACCGCAAGTACGTCGAGAAGGACGCCGCGCTGGAGCGTCGCTTCCAGAAGGTGCTGGTCGACGAACCCAGCGTCGAGGCCACGGTGGCCATCCTGCGTGGGCTGCAGGAGAAATACGAAGTCCACCACGGCGTGCAGATCACCGACCCGGCGCTGGTGGCCGCAGCGGAGCTCAGCCACCGCTACATCACCGACCGCTTCCTGCCCGACAAGGCGATCGACCTCATCGACGAGGCCGCGGCCAAGGTCAAGATCGAGATCGACTCCAAGCCCGAGGCCATGGACCGCCTGGACCGCCGCATGATCCAGCTCAAGATCGAGCGCGAGGCGATGAAGAAGGAGCACGACGAGGGCTCGATCCGCCGCCTCGGCCTGATCGAGGACGAGTTGCTCAAGCTGCAACGGGAGTCCAACGATCTCGAGGAAATCTGGAAGAGCGAGAAGGCCGCGGCGCAGGGCTCGGCCGATGTCAACAAGCAGATCGAGCACACCAAGTCGCAGATCGAGGAACTCAAGCGCAAGGGCGACTTCAATGCCGTGGCCAAGCTGCAGTACGACGACCTGCCCAAGCTCGAGAAACGCCTGAAAGAGGCGCAGGCCAGCGAGACCGACAAGAGCAAGAGCGGTCGACCGCAACTGTTGCGCACGACGGTCGGCGCCGAAGAGATCGCCGAGGTCGTGTCACGCTCCACCGGCATCCCGGTGGCCAAGCTGATGCAGGGCGAACGCGACAAGCTGCTGCAGACGGAAGCCAGGCTGCACGAGCGCGTGGTGGGTCAGGACGAGGCCATCACGGTGGTCGCCGACGCCATCCGGCGCAGCCGCGCGGGATTGAGCGACCCGAATCGGCCGCTGGGCAGCTTCCTGTTCCTGGGCCCCACCGGCGTCGGCAAGACCGAGTTGTGCAAGGCGCTGGCGGGCTTCCTCTTCGACAGCGACGACCACATGATCCGCGTCGACATGAGCGAGTTCATGGAAAAGCACAGCGTCAGCCGCTTGATCGGCGCGCCGCCGGGCTATGTCGGCTACGACGAGGGCGGCACGCTGACCGAAGCGGTGCGCCGCAAGCCCTACAGCGTGCTGCTGCTCGACGAGGTGGAAAAGGCCCACCCGGACGACTTCAACTTGCTGCTGCAGGTGCTCGACGATGGCCGCCTGACCGACGGGCAAGGCCGCACCGTCGACTTCAAGAACACCGTCATCGTGATGACCAGCAACCTGGGCTCACAGCTCATCATGCAGATGGCCGGCAGACCCAGCGCCGACATCCGCGACGCGGTGTGGGTCGAGGTCAAGCAGCATTTCCGGCCCGAGTTTTTGAACCGCATCGACGAGACGGTGGTCTTCCACGCGCTCGACCGCCAGCACATCGAGGACATCGCGCGCATCCAGCTCAAGCTGCTTGAGTCGCGGCTGGACAAGCTCGAGATGAAGCTCGAGGTCTCACCCGCCGCCGTGGCCGAACTGGCCAAGGTCGGCTTCGACCCGGTGTTCGGCGCGCGGCCACTCAAGCGCGCGATCCAGCAGCGCATCGAGAACCCGGTGAGCAAGCTGATCCTGCAGGGCCGCTTCGGGCCCAAGGACGTGATCCCGGTGGATGTGGACGGCGGCGAGTTCTCGTTCTCGCGCGTTGTTCACTGAGGCTGATCCCGGACGCCTTTGGCGCCGGAAAAAGTCCGCGAGTTTGACTGCACGGCTTGGTCGCCGGTCAACGCGCAGCGGCAGCCCGGCGCTGCCGCCGTTTCGCCGCCAGGGCCGCCACGAGGCCCAGTGCCACCAGGCGCACCCTCCCCATCTGAGGTCCAGGTGGTGACGCGGCGTGGGCTAATCTTACTGTGTTAACAAAGTCAAGGCATTGTGCGCACTTCTTCCAGCAAGAGGAGAGCCTTGATGGAAGAGTTACGAGAGTTTGAGCGGTACATGACGCACTTGAACGAGGGCCTGGGGGCATTCGGATCGGCATGCAGGGCTGCGAGGCTATTGCACCGGCCTGATGGCGCCATTGAAGCGCAAGAGCGTGGAGCCGATGGCGGCGCACTTGGCGCCGGCTGCGACTGGCTCGCGGCGCCAATCGCTGCATCACTTCGTGGCCGACTCGGCGTGGTCCGACGAGCAGATGCTGCTGCGTGTGGCGCAGTGGGTCGTGCCCGCGATGGACTTCAGCGAAGGCGGTTGGTGGATCGCTGACGACACCGGGTTTGCAAAGCAGGGCACGCACTCGGTGGGCGTGGCCCGCCAGTACTGCGGCATGCTGGGCAAGCAGGACAACTGCCAAGTGGCGGTCAGCGTGACGCTGGCCAGCCAGACGGGCAGCCTGCCGGTTGCCTGGCGCTTGTAGATGCCCAAGGAATGGGCCGACGACGCGCCGCGGCGCGAGAAGGCCGGTGTGCCGGCGCAGGTGGAGTTCGCCACCAAGCCGATGATCGCGCTGGCGCACATCGAGCATTTGCTCGAGCAAGGCGCACCCAAGCACTGCGTATTGACCGATGCCGGATACGGCGTGGACACGGCGTTTCGCGAGCGCTTGAGCGCGCTGGGCCTGCCCTACGTGGTGGGCGTGACGGGCCAGGTGACGGTGTGGCCGCCCGGGCACGAGCCGCTGCCGCCCAAGCGCTACGCTGGTCGCGGGGTGGTGCCCACGCGCCAGTGCCTGGGAGAAGAGGCCACGCAGCGCCCACAGTCGATGAAGCAGTTGGCCCTTGAGCTCAAGGCCTCGCAATGGCAGACCATCGAATGGCGCGAGGGCACCAACTTCACACTGCGCTCGCGCTTCGCCAGGGTTCGCGTGCGGGTGGCCCATCGCGACCATCAGCGCACGCATCTGCGCACTGAAGAATGGGCGCTCATCGAGTGGCCCGAAGGCCACAAGGAGCCGATGAAGTACTGGCTGTTCACGCTGGCGCAGGACGTGTCGCTGCAACGCCTGGTGTTGGAGGCCAAGATGCGCTGGCGCATCGAGCGCGACTATCAAGATCTCAAGCAGGAACTGGGACTCGGGCACTACGAAGGGCGCGGCTGGCGGGGGTTCCACCACCATGCCAGCTTGAGCATCGCTGCTTACGGCTTCTTGATGGAGCAGCAACTTCGGCACCCTGACGGCGCCGGCAAAAATAGCGCTGCACGACGCCAAGACCCTGCCCTACCCACGTATTGCAAGCCTCGCGGCAGCCCAGCGCATGCAACGCCACGTCCCATCCTCCATCACGACCCTGCGGCTGCGTATCGCCACAGCCTTGCTTGCGACACTGCCCAGATGCCCGTGTTGCTTGCGCGTCAACGCAAGTTTACGTTTACGACACAGTAAGACTAGGGCGGGTCGGCTGGTTGGGCGCGCAACGCTGGCGACGTTTCGCGTTCGCGGCCGATGGCACCGCGCCGCCTGCGACACGGCACTGCGCAGCCATCGACTTAGACGATTGTCTCGGCAGCCTGTACGGGGCCGAAAAGGCTCGACTGCAAAGGCGCACACTGACGACATTACCTGTGTCGATGAAGAGGAAATGATTAGTCCAACAGTGTTCAAAACATGAACACTGGCTAGCATCGCTGAGTCAAAACTCAGGTGTCGCTGTCATGGATGTCATCTCCCCCGGGCAATTCAGCCTTGTCTACAACGCTTTCTCTTTCACGATTGCCGTGATGGGTGCGGCGACTGTCTTCTTCTTTCTCTCGCGCTCACAGGTGGCGCCGCCGTATCGAACGGCGCTCACCGTCACCGGCCTGGTGACGCTGATCGCGCTGTACCACTACGTTCGGATCTTCGCCAGCTGGGAGGGCGCCTACACCCTCGTTGACGGCACGATGAAGCAGACCGGCACCAAGTTCAACGACGCCTACCGCTATGTCGATTGGCTGCTGACGGTTCCCCTGCTGCTGATTGAATTGATCCTCGTGATGCGCCTGTCGGGTGCCGAAACGCGAGCCAAGGCGACGAAGCTGGGACTGCTCGCTGCCCTGATGATCCTGTTGGGCTACCCGGGCGAAATCTCGTCCGACCCTGGCACCCGCTGGACGTGGTGGGCGCTGGCGAGGGTGCCATTCGTCGTGATCGTCTATGACTTGTTTATCGGCCTCAAGAGCGCCATCGCCTCGCAGCCCAAGGAAGTCCGCGGATTGGTGAGTGCGGCGCGCTCGCTGACCGTGGTGTCCTGGCTGTTCTACCCACTGGTGTTCGTGTTTCCGATGATCGGGTTCGCAGGGGGCGCAGCGACAACTGCAGTGCAGGTCGGCTACACGGTGGCTGACGTCGTCGCCAAGGCCGTGTTCGGTGTGCTGATCTACATGATCGCCATGCGCAAGACCGAAGTCGAGACAGCCACCCGGTAGCCGCTGCAGGGGAGGCCGCCGATAGTTGGGCAGCCGCCTTGTGAGCGCGCCTCTTTGGATGGAGACTTGCCATGCATACCGAACACGCAAGGGCTCCTACCCGGGGCTTCGATCCACGGTCGCGCCCGGCTGAGCCGGCGCTTCGCTGGATGGCAACGGTCCCCCATGCGGTTGTTGTCGGTGCCGGCTTTGGCGGCATCGCAGCCGCACTGCGTTTGTGCGCCAAGGGCTATCGGGTTACGCTGATCGACCGCTGCCGACAGCTCGGCGGACGCGCCCAGGTCTTCGAGCGGGAGGGCTTTCGCCACGACGCGGGCCCGACCGTGATCACGGCACCCTTCTTGTTCGAGGAGCTGTTCGCTTTGTTTGACGAACGCTTTGCCGACCATGTCAAGCTGGTGCCCTTGACGCCTTGGTATCGCTTCTGCTTCGCCGACGGAGAGCGCTTCGACTACGGCGGCTCGCTGGATCAGACGCTGGCTGAAATCAGTCGCATCTCGGCCGACGACCGCGAGGGTTATCTGCGTCTGCTCGAGCACTCCAAGCGCATCTTCGACATCGGCTTCACCCAGCTGTCGGACAAGCCATTCGACCGCTTGCGCAGCATGCTGCGGGTGATTCCCAGCCTGATCCGCCTGCGCTGTGACCGCACCGTCTGGGGCTTGGTTGAAGGATTTCTGAAGAACGACAAGCTGCGACAAGCTTTCTCGATCCAGCCCTTGCTGGTCGGCGGTAACCCCTTCGATACCACCAGCATTTATGGGTTGATCCATTACCTGGAGCGAGCGCATGGCGTGTTCTTCGCGATGGGCGGCACAGGCGCCATTACGCGCGCACTGGGCGCGCTGATGGAGCGCCGCGGGGTCGCGGTCCGGCTGGGCAGCACCGTGCGCAGCATCCGCGTCGAAGCCGGGGTGGCTACCGCGGTCGAATTGGCAGACGGTGGCGTGATCCCGGCTGACCTGGTGGTCTCCAACGCAGACGCCGCCCACTTGTACACGTCGATGATCCCGAAACCTCAGCAGGCCTGGTCGTCAAGGCTCAAGTTGTCCGCGGCGGGCTATTCGATGGGCTTGTTTGTCCTGTATTTCGGCACCCGCCAGACCTATCCGGACGTGGCTCACCACACGATCTGGCTCGGCGAGCGCTACCGCGAACTGCTCGACGAGATCTTCAACAAGAAGATGTTGAGCGAAGACTTTTCCCTCTACGTGCACCGTCCCACCGCCACCGATCCCAGCTTTGCTCCGGCCGGTTGCGAGAGCTTCTACGTCTTGTGCCCGGTGCCCAATCTGCAGGCCGACATTGATTGGGCGGTGGAAGGCCCGCGGCTGCGCGACCGCATCGTGGCTGCGCTGGACCGCACGATCCTGCCGGGTCTGGCCGACACCATCACCGCGGAGTTCAGCATGACGCCCAAGGACTTCAAGCACGACTACCTGAGCGTGCACGGCGCCGGCTTTTCGGTGGCGCCGCTGTTCAGGCAGTCGGCATGGTTCCGCTTTCATAACCGCGCCGAAGGCATCCGCAACCTTTACCTCGTCGGCGCGGGCACCCACCCGGGCGCAGGGTTGCCGGGCGTGCTGTGCTCGGCCAAGGTCGTCGATGCGATGATTCCTGTTGCAGAAATGGTGGTGCGCCAGGAGCGTCACGTCGCATGACAGCCGTTCATGCTGGCGCGAGTGCTGCGGATGCCGAAGATGCCGCTGCCGCTGCTTTTGTCGCTGCCGACGTACTGCTGGCGCAGCGTGGCCAGAGCTTTCATTGGGCGCGTCGGCTGCTCAGCCCACCGCATGCCGAGCGGGCTACGCGGCTGTACGGTTTCTGCCGCCGCATCGACGACCTCGCCGACGAGTGCCCGTCGCCGGTTGAGGCCCATGCGGCGCTGGCCCTCGTTCGCCAGGCGCTGCAAACCGGACAGTCCGACGACCCGGCCCTGCGCGACATGCTGCAGCTGATGCGTGGCTGCGGCATCGACCCGGCGGTCCCGCTTGAACTGATCCGGGGCGTCGAGAGCGATCTCGGCGAGGTTCGCGTGGCCGACATGGCCGAGCTGCTGCAGTATTGCTACCGGGTCGCGGGCACGGTCGGCCTGATGATGACGGCCGCGCTCGACGTGACCGCACCCGAGGCCCTGCCACACGCCATCGACCTGGGCATCGGGATGCAGCTGACCAACATCTGCCGCGATGTGCGCGAGGACGCGCTGCTGGGCCGCCGCTACCTGCCCGCGACGTTGGTGGGCGGCTTGGAACCGGCAGCGCTCATCGCCCCGGTTGGCGCGGCGCGGGCAGCAGCCGTGCACGCCGTGCGCACGCTGTTGGACATTGCAGACCGCCACTACGCCAGCGGCGAGCGGGGCCTGCATCACCTGCCTGCCGGCGCACGAGCCGGAATTTTGGTGGCCGCTCGCGTGTACCGGGAAATCGGCGTTGTGCTGCGCCAGCGCGACGGCGACTGCTGGTCGTCGCGGGCCCGGGTCGGTGCTGCAGCCAAAGCCGCCATCACGCTGGGTGCACTTCGCGCAACAGCCGGTCTGCGGCCTTGCGAGGTCGAGGGCATGACTCATGGCTTGTCGCTGCAGCTACTGCAACATTCGAGCACCGCCCGGCCCGTGGAGGCTGGCCTTGGCAACTGACCTGGACTTGGTGGTCCTGGGTGGCGGCTGTGCCGGCCTGAGTCTGGCGCTGCGGCTCGCCGAACAGCCGGGCCTGTGTCAGCGCGTGACCGTGCTCGAGACGCGCCAGGTCTACCGCCACGACCGCAGCTGGTGCTTCTGGCGCATGGGCCCGCACCGCTACGAGCCCTTGGTGAAGCGCAGCTGGTCGTGCGTGGCACTGCGTTCGGCGGGGCAGGCGGTGCAGGTCGACTGCGCGCGCACGCCCTACCAGCTGCTGGAAGCCGGCGCCTTCTACGACCACGCGCGCCAAGCGATTGCAGCCAGCGCTGCCGTGCGGCTGCAGATGGATGTGACGGTGCTGGAGGCGCCCCGGCCGATGCCGCACGGCTGGCGCATCGAGACCTCGGCCGGTGGACTGACAGCGGCGCAGGTCATCGATACCCGCCCGCCGGGCCCGCCGCGGCGCGGTGATGCGCTGCTCTGGCAGTCCTTTCTCGGTGAAGAGGTGGTGTGTGACCGCGCGGCGTTCGACACCAGCCGCGTCGAGCTGATGGATTTTGCGAACGACCTGTCCGGCGCGGTCGCCTTCACCTATGTCCTGCCACTGGCAAGCGACCGTGCGCTGATCGAGACCACGTTGTTCGATCCCCAACCCCAGCAGCCTGCCGACCTGGCTCGCCGCCAGCGGCAAGCCGTGCAGCGCCTGTGTGGTGGTGCGCCAAGCCAGGTGGTGCGCACCGAGAGCGGCATCCTGCCGATGGGTATCTCGCCCCCGCAAGCCGCGCTCGGCCGCGGCCACTGGCATGCCGGTCTGATGAGTGGCGCGGCCCGCCCGGCAACCGGCTACGCCTTTCAACGTATTCAGCGCTGGGCCGATGCTTGCAGCGCGGCGCTGCGCAGCGGGCGCGACCCGGTTGGACACGCCCCCGATCCGCTGCTGACACGGCTGATGGACCGCCTGTTCCTGGATGTGCTGCGCAGCCACCCCGAGCGCGGGCCCGAGCTCTTCACCCGCTTGTTCGGCCGCGCCGCCACACCGCGCATCGTTCGCTTCCTCAGCGACCGTTGCAGCTTCTTGGACCGCGTCGCCGTCGCAGCGGCCTTGCCAACCGGCCTGTTCATGCGCCAGCTGCTGCGCTCGGCACCGCGTGGGGTGGTACGGACACCGGCCACATGACACCTGTCCTGCGTTTGCAGGGTTGGGTGTTTTGCGGGCTCGCGCTGGCGTTCGTGGTCGCCAGCCTGGTCGGGGCCAGGTTGGCGCCGCTTCATGAACTTCTGGCGGCTGGTGCGCTGATTGCTCTGCTCGGCATGCCCCATGGTGCCTTCGACGTGGTGTTTGCGCGCAAGCTGTTTGGCGTCGTCGATTTCCAGGGATGGGTCCTGTTTTCCCTGCTCTACGTCGGGTTGTCTGCAGCGGTCGTCGGCTTCTGGTTCGTGGCACCGACGCCTTTCTTGTGTGCCTTTTTGCTGTGCTCCGCGCTGCATTTCGGCGGCGACCTGGCAGCAGGCGCCTCCACGTTCGCGCGCTGCTGGTACGGTGGCGCCGTCATCGTGCTGCCGGCCTTGTGGCACGGCCCCGAACTGCAGCGGCTGCTGGGCTTGGTGGCCGGCCCAGCCAGCGCGGCTTTCGTCGTGCCGGTGTTGAGCCAGATGGCCGCACCCTGGCTGGCTGCGGCTGCGCTGGCCTGCGTGCTGCAGGCCAGGACATCGCGGCTTGCCGCATCGGAGCTGGCCACACTGGCCGCGCTGTCGCTGGCGGCGCCGCCGCTGCTGGCCTTCACGGTCTACTTCTGCGCCATGCACAGCCCGCGGCACATCCTGAGGACACTCGCGAGCTTGCCCGGAGTCGAGGTCCGCAACGCGCTGGCGCTGGCGCTGTGGCCGACGCTCGCTGCGCTGTCAGCGCTGGCGGTGATCGGTGGGCTGCCAAGCAACAGGTCGATGGATGCTTGGGTGATGCAACTCGTCTTCGTCGGCCTGGCCGCGTTGACCCTGCCGCACATGGTGCTGCTCGAACGAGCCCGCCGCGTGGGAATGCCAGCGCACCGTTGACAATAGCGTGCGCAACGGTGCGGCATGGCGCGCACCGGCGTGTACCGAGCGCAGACCAGGAGCCACTGATCGATGAAAGCTCTCTCACCCCCTGCCGACTCCACCATCGACGGGCTGTATCGGATTGCCACGGTGTCCTTGCTTACGGGCATCCCGGTGCCGACCCTCCGTGTCTGGGAGTCACGTCACGCGGTCGTACAGCCGACGCGCAATGCGGGCAACGTGCGCCTGTACCGGCGCGCCGACATCGAGCGCTTGTCCCTGGTCAAGGCGGCCGTCGACGCTGGGCATGCCATCAGCACCGTGGCCCCGTTGACCGACCGGCAGATCAAGGCCCGGTTCAAAGACGCGCAGGCGCGGGGCGCGAAGGCGCGCGAGGCTTGCTGCCAGGTGCTGGTTTGCGGTGCAGCGCTGGCATCGGTGCTGAAGACCGCATGGCAGGCCCGTTCTGATGTGCGGGTGCAGGGCGTCCTGCCAGCGCTGCCGGCTGCCGAATTCGAGTCTCTGCCGTCGGTCGATGCCGTGATCGTCGACGTACCCGTGGTGAGCAATTCCTTGCCTGCGGCCCTGCGACAGCTGCGGGCAGCGACAAAGGCGCGGGTCGTGATCGTGGCCTATGGCATCGGAAACCGGCAGGTCCTTGCGCGGCTTGACGCCGCCAACGTCATTGCGCTGGCCGCGCCCACAGACCCGGCGCAACTCGCGCGCATCTGCCAGCTCGGCCTGTCGATTGAGCCCACGCCGCCGACGGCTTTTTCGCAGTTGCTGACGCATTCGGTGGCGCCACGACGCTATGCCGATGCGTTTCTGCATCAGCTCAGCCAGATGCCGTCCAAAGTGGAGTGCGGGTGCCCGAATCACCTTGCAGACCTGCTGACCAAACTCAATGCCTTCGAGCGCTACAGCCTCGAATGCGAGAGCACGAACATCAAAGATGCGGCCATGCACGCCATGATGTACAGCGCCAGCGGCCATTGCCGCGAATTTCTTGAGGAGGTGCTGCTGCGCCTGATGGCGCACGAAGGCATACAGGAGCCACGAGCCTAGCGTCGAACGCCCATACGTACCTTGGCTAGACGTCAGCTGGCCTGGCGCCACCGGAAACGAAGCAGCCCGCAAACCGGGGTTTGCGGGCTGTGGAGTTCAAGAGCCCCGTGAGGGCGCTGGAGTCTGGCTGGAAGATCAGGCCGAAGGCAGCAGCACGGAATCGATGACGTGGATCAGGCCATTGCTGCACTCGATATCGGTCTTGACCACGATGATTTCGGCATTGAGCTTGACGCCGCCGGCAGTGCTGATCTTCAGCAACGCGCCGTTCACGGTGGTGGCAGTCTTGCCGTCCATCTTCATCACCTCAGCGGCCATCACCTTGCCCGCGACCACGTGGTAGGTGAGGATGGCCTTGAGCTCCGGAGTGTCCTTCAGCAGGCTTTGCACCGTTGCGGCAGGCAGCTTGGCACAGGCTTCGTCGCTGGGGGCGAACACCGTGAATGGGCCCGGGCCCTTGAGTGTGGCCACCAGGTCGGCGGCAGTGACGGCGGCTGCCAGGGTCTTGAAAGTACCGGCGGCGACGGCGGTATCAATGATGTCGTGCACGAAGATTTCCTTTGATCGATCACTTGACAATCCCGGGCGGGATGACCCGGGAGCACAGCACGTGCGCTGAAAGAGTTGAGTTCGATCGCGTGATCGGCATGGCCCCTCTTGCGCTGCGCGACGGTGTTAGTTCCGCTCGCCGGCACGTGGGCCGGCAAGGCCATTGCAATGGGTGCTCGCCTTTTCGCGCTCTGCCGACATGGCTTGCGAAGCGGCATCAAAGTTGGTACCGGGCGGCGATAACCTGGGTGCAACTTTCGACTGGAGAGTGCGTTACTTCGGCGTGTGCGTGTGCGTGTGCGTGTGCATGTGCGTGTGCGTGTGCATGTGCATGTGCATGTGCATGTGCGTGCGCACGTTCTCAAGTCGCCAAATGGTCCCCCCGTGACAACCGCAAAAAGCCCGTCTCGAGCAGAAGCCTCAGCCCATCGTGCTCGTCAGCGTCGGGCTCGACGAGACGGTAGTGACCGCCCTGCAACTGAAGCGGGACCAGCGGGTTCGCGCGCTGCTGGTTCTTGAGGCCGGACGATTGAAAGGCATCGTTACTCGGGGCGACGGCGCCATCAAGGTGCTGTTGCCTGGCCTCGACGCCGGCGCGTGGCTGTGAAAGACATCATGACGGTTGAGCCCATGACGGTGAAGCTTGCCGACCTCATCGAAGCCTGCGTGGGTCTGATGGCGACGCGAAACCTCCGCCACCTGCCTGTTGTGGAGGCAGACCGGGTCGTGGGCGTGGTGTCCGTCGGCGATGTCGTCAAGGGCAGCATCCGCCAACTGGGGCTGGATTCTCAGTCGAAGTGCAACGGTCAGCATCAGCAGGCCGACGCCGACCATGACGCGCAAAACAGAGCGGCGCGACGGGCGGCTGCTTGCCTGCAAACGCATCCAGCCCCTTCACCTCACCATCCAGCTCGTGCGTGAGCAACAGCGAAGCGAGTTTCGGCACTTCGATGGCATATTCTGTCTCTCGCGCCGCGACATCGGGCAGACCGAACAACACCATCGGGGCACCTTTCTGGGTCTGCCAGATGGCATCGATGGCGGCGATCTTGGCCGGCTGGTGTTGCAGCGTGTTCAGACCGTGCAGATCGTCGACCACGATCCGCAGCGGGATCAGCAGTGCCGCCGCGGTGACCCCGGTGCGCATCGACAGCCCGACGTCGGGCTGCGGTCACGGCGCGGCCAGCGGTCGGCGCTGACGCCGGCGATCAGGACCGAGACTGTGAGCCCCGACGCGATCATGATGTGCGACAGGCGGTACGGCAGCGAAGGGTTGAAGACGATGGCCCACCAGTCGGTGGCGTGCGCCACACCGCCGCGCATCTCGAACCCGGCCGGCGTGTGCAGCCATGAATTGAGCACCACGATCCAGAACGCCGACAGCCTGGTGCCGCCCGCCACCAGCACCGTGACCAGCATGTGCAGGTGGTTGCCCACGCGGCTGTGGCCGTAGAGCATGACGCACAGGAACGTGGCCTCGAGCAAGAAGGCCGTCAACACTCCACAGGCCAGCAGGGGCCCGGCGATGTTGCCCGCGGTCTGCATGAAGCCGGGCCAGTTGGTGCCGAACTGCAAGCTCATCGTGATGCCGCTGACCACGCCGAGCGCGAAGGTCAGTGCAAACACCCTGACCCTGACGCGGTAGGCCTGCAGCCAGGGTGTGATGGCGGTGAACGGCAGCCCCTGGCTGCGCGCCAACCGGTTGTGGCGCTGCTTGAAGTACAGCGGCGCCCAGCCCAGCCCAGCCCAGCCCAGTGCAGTGCAATGCTGATCGTCGGAAACAGGATGTGGAAAGTGATGTTGGCGCGAACTGGATGCGGGCGAGCAGAAGGGGGGTCCATGAGGGTGGGGTAGTTCTGAAGCATCGACCCTCAGCTAACGCGAAGTCGAGGGGAAATTTGCGAGCGCCAGGCAGGCTTGCGTGAACTGGCGCCGGCAGGTCTCTGTCGGCTTCAATGGCGCGAGTCCGGGGCGCCGCTTGCCCAGCCGTGACCACCAGGCGTGGGCGGTCAACTTGCTATCCTCCGACAGCTTTTCGCGAGCCTGCCGCTGGCAGCCACACGTGCGTCGCCTTTGCGCCCACACTCGGAATCCTCAAGGACATCTGAACCATGCTGATCCGCCTGATTTACGTGAGCAAAGCGGTGGACCCGCAGACCCGTACGCTGACCGATTCGATTCTGCGCAAGGCACACGCCTGGAATCCGCAAAATGACATCACCGGCGTTCTCTGCGAGGGACAAGGCGTTTTCTTGCAGGCACTGGAAGGCGAGCGTGGCAAGGTCACGCGCCTGTACGCCCGCATCTTTGCCGACCCGCGCCACAATGGTCTGGAGTTGATCCACTGTGAAGGTATCACCGAGCGGCGCTACGGTGAATGGTCCATGGCGCGCGTCAGTCTGTCGGACGTGGACCCGCAAACGAAGATCGTTTGGCCGGACTTCGATCCCTACTCGGCAAACGGCCTGCTGGTCATGGCGCGCATCGACGAGCTCATCGCTCACGGCCGCGTCATCGACGCATCGCTGTCATCCGGCAGCGGGTAGGCGTCAGCCACGTACGCCGGCCCCTTCATGATCCTGACGATGAAGCATCCCAGGGCCACCGTCAGCAGCAGCGTCCAGTGCAGCACGACAACCCCGACCATCGTGTAGTCCCACAGCAGCAGTGCGCTGTTGCTGGCGCCGGACTCGGCAACGGCTGGCGCCAGCGCGCGGTTCACGCCCGTCAGCACCAGCGGCAGCAGCGTGCCCCACAGCAGGATGGCCGGCAGGCGCCGCCAGATGTGGTGCTCCAACCCCGGCGCCGATCTCACGAAGCCGGGGAGCTGGTTGAACAGGTTCATGATGGCCTCGCCCTGGTTGAGTGCTGCAAGCAAGCTTAGAACAATTGGCCCTGGTCACCTGGCGCGGCACGGGCGCGGCGCTTGGTGGGCGCCGTTGGCGGCAAGCCACTTTTTCGCGAGCCGTGTTTGTGCTGGATGGCGTTGGCCTCGGCGTGTGCCTCGCGCGTCTGGCGCAGGCCATAGAGCATTTCTTTCGCAGTCGCCACCGCCGTGCGCTCGTCGACGATCGGGCTCGGATAGGCCGCAGTGCCGATCTCCGGCACCCACTGCCGGATGTACAGGCTTTGTGGATCCTGGTCGCGCGCCTGCTTGGCCGGCGAGTAGATGCGCAGTGTGTTGATGCCGGTGGTGCCCGACTGCATCTGCATCTGGCTCCAGTGGATGCCGGGCTCGAAGTCGAGGAACTGGCGCGCCAGAAACAGCCCCGGCTCGCGCCAGTGCAGCCACAGGTGGTAGGCCGCAAAGCTGACCAGCATCGCGCGCATGCGAAAGTTCAGCCATCCGGTGGCGCGCAGTTGGCGCATGCAGGCATCGACCATCGGGTAGCCGGTGCGGCCCTCGCACCAGGCCTGCAGGCGTGCAGCGTCGACCGGGCTTTCGTGGACACCGTCGCCCGGTCGCAGCCCGTCGACCGTGCGCGCCACATTGCGCCACTCGATGGCCGGCTCGTCTTCGAGCTTTTGCATGAAGTGGCAGTGCCAGCGCAAGCGGCTGCCAAAACCGCGTAGCGCATAGGCCAGGCTGCGATCGGTCGTGGCCGCAATGCGTGCGTCGGTGGCCTGGTGCACGCAGCGCATCGAAATCGTGCCGAAGGCCAGGTGCGCGCTCAGCCGGCTGCAACCCTCGGCGGCAGTGAGCGGGCTGGACATCGTGCGGCGGTAGTCGCGGCCGCGGCCGCCCAGAAAACTGTCGAGCACGGCCCACGCGGCGCGCTCGCCACCCGGCGGCAACGGTGCGCCCAAGGCGAGCGGGCTTAGCTCGCGCAGCGTGGGCACAACGGAAGACGCCAGGCCGGTCGCCGCCCTGAAGCCGCGAGCCGCCGGTGCCTCGGGTGCGTTCATGCGCTGCGCCCACCGGCCGGCCCACCCGGTGCGCGAGCGCAGGCGCCGCACCACGCCGGTCTGCGGCGATTCGGTCCAGTTCACGCCTTGGCTGCGGCACCACTCGGCCACGGCCAGGTCGCGTGCATAGCTCCAACCTGGGCCGGTCTCTTCGTGGCTGAACAGATGGGTGAAGGGGTACTCGCGCCGCAGTGATTGCAGCACCTGCGGCATCGCACCGGTGCGCACCAGCAGCGGCAGGCCACGCGCTGCCAGATCGCGCTGCAGCTCGGCCACGCAGTCCAGCAGGAAGCCGACATGGCGCGGGTCGCACTCGGGGCTGGCCAGCCAGTGCGGCTCGATGACCACCAGGCCGAGCGCACTCTCGAATTGCATCGCCTCGGCCAGGGGCGCGTGGTCGCGCACGCGCAGGTCGCGCTTGAACCAGACCAGCGCCGCTGCTGCCGTCATGTCACTTCACCTCACGTCGCCAAGGGGCGCCAGGGGGTGGCTTCGCCGGCCAGGGCCATCACCGGGCCCCCAGGTCGGCAGCTTGATGCCAGCGCTTGCGCAATCAGAGTCGCACGGCATCAGATCGACGCCTTGCCGCTGTCGGCCATGACCACGCAGCCGCTGATGCGCCAGCCGTTGCCGGGTTGTCGCTCGAGCAAATAGGTGGCCATCCAGAGGCGGCCATCGCGGTCACGCAAACGCACCATCTGCTGCACGGACGCTTCGGCCCGATCGGCAGCGTCGTCCGCTTGTGGCTGAAAGAACGAGACCGTGGCGGGCCGCACCACCATCGGGTAGCCGCTGCGCACCATGGCCAGGAAGGTGGCCGCATTGCCGAACTGGGCCCGGATGGACGCCGAAGCATAGGAAAAGGCGCGCTCGGCATCGCCTGCAGCAAAGGCGTCGAGCTGGGCCTCGACGACCTCGCGCACGGCGCGTTCATCCGGCTCGGCCAACACCGCCGCGCTGGCAGCCGCGGGCGTGAGCAGACCCAGCAGGGCCAAGCTCCAGAGTCCGCGCTGCAGCCACGCCATCACCAGGCCGAGGCGCCACCCGCGGCGCGTCATGAACCGGTCCCGGTGGCTGCGACTGGCTGCTCCGGCGCGACTGCCCGATCAGGTGTTGGGACCGACGCCAACGGCGCCTGGCCCATCCGGTGGCCGGCCCATTGCAGGCCACACCAGCAGCGGCCGTCGATGTCGATGATGCAGGTGCCGCTGCCGCAGCAGCGCGGGTCTTCGCTCATGCTCAACTCCTGGGTTTCACTTCACCAACGGCCGCACGGTGGTGAAGCCGCCATCCACTGCAATCACCTGGCCGGTCAGGCGGGCCGCGCCATCGCCCAGCAGCCAGGCCATGACGTCGGCGACCTGCTCGGCGGTCTGCACGCCGCCCAGAGGGTACTGCCGCGCGGCGCCTTCGCGCATGGCGGGCATCTTCAGCATGCCGGCCGTCATGGGTGTTTCGGTCATGCCAGGCGCGACGGCGTTGACGCGCAGGCCTTGCGATGCGTAGGTGGCCGCCGCGCTGCGCACCAGGGCCTCGACGCCGCCCTTGGCCGCGGCGATGGCTTCGTGATTCGCCACGCCGATGCGCGCCACCACCGAGCTGGCGAACACCGCCGCGCCGCGCTCACCCTGGAGCGCGGCGATCCAGGCCTGCAGCATGAAAACCGCACTGTCGAGGTTGACACGCATCACCTCGCGGTAGGCCTCGACGCGCGTGCGGTGCAAGGGGGCGATCAGCGTGCTGCCCACGCAGTGCGCCAGCAGCGTCGGTGCCGCACCAAACGCTTCCTGGCAGGCTGCCAAGGCCAGCGCGGCGCCTTCGGGCGTGGTGGTGTCGGCGGCGATGCGCACCGTGGCCTCGACGTCGGCCAGGCGGTCGGCATTGCGCCCGACTGCCGCGACGCGGCAGCCTTGGCCGTGCAACTGGCGCGCCAAGGCGCGGCCGATGCCGCCGCTGGCGCCGGTGATGAGGGCGATCGAAGTCATGGGGTGCTTTCAGTGTGAGCGGGGGGCGTGGCTCAAGCCGGTCGATCCCGCCGCGAGGCCCAGCGCTGCAGCGACGGCCGCCAGCGCAGAAAGAAAAGATAGGCGCGCTCCATCGCCCAGGCCGCCCCCGGCAAACGGCCGGCCCGCGCCAGCCAGCACCAACCGGGCAGCGCGGCCCACAGCGCCAGGAAGGCCTGCGCACCACCGAGCAGCTGGCCATCGGCGTCCAGGACATGAAAGCGCGCCATCAGCTGCTGCCGCGTGGTGCCGGGCGGCAAGGGCAGCAAGTGCGGCAAGGGCTGCGCTGCATCGCTGATGTCGGCAAAACAAACTGGTGTGATCGGCTGCAGGGCGCGATAGATGCCGATCTCGCGGCGGCACAACGGGCACGCTCCGTCGTACAGCACGGTGATCGGTGGCGCCGCGGCGCCCGGCTTGGGATGCATCACCATGCCGGCACCTCGTTGACGGCCAACAGGTCTGCCGCGCATGCCAGGCCCCTCGACGCGCGCGTCCACCATGCAGAAAACGAGTCACAGCGCCCGGCCACAGGCGGGAACAGGGCGGGTGCCGCCCGGCACTCGGCCCAGTTCGCCAGCCACGGCGCCAGGTGCGGCTCATCGATGCTGCGCACCCGGCGCGCGCCAGCCAGTGCGGCGCCGAGGGTGGCCGCATCGCCATGCCAGCGCAGCGCGGTGAGCTCGGCCATCCGCGTGCCGACGAAGCGCCAGCGGCGCTCGCTCCACGGCCATGCGCGGTGGAAGTCGCTCACGAACAGGCCGAGCACCAGTGTGTCGGCGGGCAGCGCCGGCAGCGCGCCCAGGTTCCACGGGTGCACCAGCCAGACCTCACGCCCCTGCACGAACGCGGGGTCGGGGGCTATCGCGCCCAGCGCCTGCGGCACCTCGCTGCGCAGCGGCGGAGCGGCCGGCGCAGCGACGTCTGACGGCCCATGCGCTGCGCTGCCTGCGGCCAGGGCCGGTTGGCGCGCCATCAGGTCCAATGCGTCGTAGGACGTGTCGATCACACTGCCTGGGCTGTGCCATGAAGCAGGTGCATAGCGTGCTACGTTGTCGGCATTGAAGAGATAGGGCTTGCGGCTGGCCGTGCCGGCCACCCATTGCCAGCTGAGGTGGTTGCTGGCCAGGTCGCCGTCGAGCAGGTGGCCGTAGAGCCAGTCGGCGCCGGCCCGCCAATGCACCTTGCGCACATGCACCACATAACTGGCCAGCCACATGCGCGCGTGGTTGTGCAGCATGCCGGTGGCGTAGAGCGCACGCACCGCTTCGTCCACCACCGGCACCCCGGTGCGGCCCTGGCGGATGTCGGCCGGCAGCTCGCGCGCGTAAGCGTCGTCAGGCAGCGGGCCCTCGAGCAGCGAGCGCAGGATGCCCTCGCCCCGGTGCTGCCAGACATGGCGGAAGTAGGCACGCCAGCCGAGCTCGTAGACAAACTTGTGCTGCACGTCCAGCGCCTGGCGCGCGGCCACGCCGGCCAGCACGTCGGCCAGCGAGACCAGGCCGTGCGTGACGTACGGCGACAGGCCGCTGACGGCGCCGTCGATCGCATTGCGCGTGCGCGCATACGCCGCAGGCTGCACGGCGGCGATGCGCGCCTGCGCCGCGGCCAGCGTGGGCGCGAAAAGCTCAGCCATGCTGCTCGACCCCGACCCCGACCCCAACCTCGCCACGCCGGATCGCCGCCGCGCGTTCGCTCACCGCCTGCTTTTGCACGTCGGTCAGGCGCACCACGTTTTTCACCTGCAGCGCCATGCGTGGGTTCTTGGCCAACATCGCTTGATGGCGCATCAGGAAGTCCCAGTACAGGGTGGTAAAGGGGCAGGCGCTGTCGCCAGTGCGTTGCGCGGGGTCGTAGCGGCAGCCTTTGCAATGCGGGCTCATGCGCTGGATGTACTTGCCGGTGGCGACGTAGGGCTTGCTGCCCATCACGCCGCCGTCGGCGTACTGGCTCATGCCCAGGGTGTTGGGAAGCTCGACCCACTCCACCGCATCGACGTAGACCGCCAGGGACCAGGCGTGGACCTGCTTCGGCTGCACGCCGAGCATGAGCGCGAACAAGCCGGTGACCATCAGGCGCTGGATGTGGTTGGCGTAGCCATGGGCAAGCGTCTGCTCGATCGCATCGCGCAGGCAGGCCATGTCGGTGGCGCCGGTCCAGTACCAGGCTGGCAGGTCCTGGTCGGCGCCCAGCGCATTGCGCTCCAGGTAGTCGGGCATCTGCGTCCAGTAGATGCCGCGCACGTACTCGCGCCAGCCCAGGATCTGGCGCACGAAGCCTTCGACGCTGTGCAGCGGGGCGTGCCCGGCTTCGTAGGCCGCGACGGCCGCCGCCACCACTTCACGCGGGTTCAACAGCTTGAGGTTGAGCGCTGCCGACAGGTGCGCGTGGTACAGCCACGGGTCGCCCGGCCACATCGCGTCCTGGTAGCGACCGAAGAGCGGCAGGCGCTCGTCGATGAAGGACTGCAGGGACTGCAGCGCCTGCGCGCGCGTCACCGGCCAGGCAAAACTCGCCAGGCGGCCGGGATGTGACGCGAACCGCGACTGCACCAGCGCGATCACCTCGCGGGTCACCGCATCAGGCTCGTGGATGCAGCGTGCCGGCACCGTGCCCGGCCCGGCGGCAGGAAAGGCTTCGCGGTTGTCGGCGTCGAAGTTCCACTGGCCGCCGATCGGCGCGTCCTTGCGCTGCGCGTCCATCAGCACGCCGTGGCGCTGGCGCTGCTCACGGTAGAAGTACTCCATGCGCAGCGACTTGCGCCCGCGCGCGTGGGCCGCGAACTCGCGCACGCTGACGAAGAAGTGGCGGTCTTCGCGGATCTCCAGCGGCAGGCCGCAGGCTTGGGCGACGGCCTGGATCGCCTGCAGCACGCGCCAGTCGCCTGGCGCGGTCATCACCAGTCGCTGCGGCCGCCAGTGCTCGATATCGGCCTGCAGTTGGGCGGCCAGGCTGCCGCGATTGGCTGGCGCGTCGAGCCGCGTGTAATGCAGCGCGCGACCGGCGGCTTGCAGGGCCAGCGCAAAGTGCCGCATCGACGCCAGGAAGAGCGCGATGCGCGCCTGGCTCGACACCACATGCGTCGACTCCTCGGCGACCTCGGCCATCCAGACCGCGTCGACGCCAGCATCGAAATCGTCGAATGCCGAGGCCTTCAGGTCGAGCTGGTCGCCCAGCACCAGCACCAGGGCTCGCAACTCAGCCACGGGTGGCCTTGACGCGCCGGCAGGCCTGGCTGCAATACTTCACCTCGGCCCAGTTCTTCGCCCAGTGCTTGCGCCAGCTCATGGCGCGGCCGCAGGCCACGCAGGGCTTGCTGGGCAGCGACGCCTTGTTACCGCGAAACGGGGCGCCGTGCGGCGTCACAGCGCCACCCGGCCCGCGGCGCGCCGGATCATGCCTTCCTGGCCCAC
>JANMVM010000425.1:0-8402 GCA_031392695.1 Rubrivivax sp. | reverse complement strand
TGGGCGCCCGGCCGCGCTGCAGCAACTGCAAAGCGCGCCGCGGTGGTGAGCGCGCTGTCCGGGTCGCGCGCATCGGTCAGCACCTGCAGCCGCGCCTTCAAGACCTCGGCTTCGAGCGTGAAGCGGACATAGCCGCGCTGGTCGCTGCGCGCCCACTGCACGTGCGGGTTGAGGGCCCGGGCGGCATCCGTGCGGTCCTGCGGATGGCCCAGGCTGCTGATCGAGGTGCCACAGAACTCGGAGGCCAGCACGGGGGACCGGGGGTCGTCGAAGTCAGCCTTGAGATCGGCCACGACGTTGGCGTGGACATCGCCGCCCAGCACCACCACACCCGGCACCTGTCGGGCCGCCACCGCGCCCAGCAGGCGCTGGCGCGCCGGGGCGTAGCCGTCCCAGCCGTCGGTCCAGACCTCGGCACCCGGCCCCGCTTCGCGCTCGGCAAAGCGCGCCATCAAGGTCTGCTGGGCAAGCAGGTTCCAGGGCCGGTCGAGCGACCAGTTGCCGGCCAGCCAGCGCTCTTGCTCGGCACCCAGCAGGGTGCGGCGCGGGTCGGCCAGCGCAGCGCAGTCGGCAGTCCTGACGGTGCGGCTGCCGCCGCGGCGGCGGCGCTGGCAGGCCTGGGGGTCGCGGTACTGGCGATCGTCGAGCAGGTGCACGCGTGCCAGCATGCCCCAGTCGAGGTGGCCGTACAGGCGCATCGCACCATCGCGCGGGCGCGCCGCCTTGGCAAAGGGCATGTGCTCCCAGTAGGCCTGATAGGCCGCGGCACGCTGCGCGGCAAAGTCCGGCTGCAGGCGCTGGCCCTGCAGGCCGGCGTAGTCGTTCTCGACCTCGTGGTCGTCCCACACCAGCAGCCAGGGGCAGGCGGCATGGGCGGCCTGCAGCGCCGGGTCGCTCTTGTACTGGGCGTAGCGGTGGCGGTAGTCGTCGAGCAGCAGCACCGGCCCGCCGGCGTGGGGCCGCACCGCCCACGGGGCCGTCGTGTACTCGTAGATGTAGTCACCGAGGAAGACCACCAGGTCCAGCGGCTCGGCCGCCGCGTGGCGCCAGGCGGCGTAGTGGCCGACGTCGTAGCGCTGGCAGCTGGCGATGGCGAAGTCCAGCCGCGCCACCGCGGCGCCGCTGGCCGGCGCGGTGCGCGTGCGGCCGACAGCGCTGCGTTGGCCCAGTGCCGTGAACCGGTACCAGTACCAGCGCGCCGCCTGCAGGCCGCCGGGCTCGGCGTGAACGCTGTGCGCGTCGGCTGCCACGGCCTGCTCCACGCCGCGCGCGGCGATGCGGGTGAAGGCTTCGTCTTCGGCCAGTTCCCAGGTCACGTCCACTGACCCGGGCAGTTCGGCACCGCTCAGGCGCGTCCACAGCACCATGCCGTGCGGCTGCGGCTGGCCCGAGGCGATGCCGAGCGCGAAGCGGGGCACGTCGGCCGCCCGCGCGTGGCGAACGAAGGCCGGCGCCAGGCCGCCGACGGCGGCGGCGACGGTGGCCAGGGTGAGCAAATGGCGGCGTTGCATGCTGCCGTCCGGGTGCGCGGTGACGCCGCGCGTCTCAGCGCCGCGGCAGCGCCACCGGCCGCGCCAGGTCGCCCAGGCTCAGGCCGCGCTCGCGCAGCACCGCTTCGAGCAGCGGCTGCAGCGCGCCCAGGCGCTCGTCGATGGCGTCGCGCACGGTGTCGACGAAGACCTGCGTGCTGCGTTCGATCTCGACATTCAGCGCCCCGCCCACGGGCTTGGCGGCGAAGGTCGTCATGCGCAGCGTCTCGGGGATCAACCAGACCTCGAACCAGCCGCTGCCCCCCGGCTCGCGCTGCGCCTCGGCCACCGTGAGGCTGGCACCGTTGATGGCGATGTAGCCCTTGGCGAAAACGTAGCGCATCCAGGGCGCGGCCACCGCAATGCGCAGGACGTGGTTGTTGTCGGGCCGGCGGATGGCGGCCACCGTGGCCTTGAAGTCGACGTGGCCCGACAGCGGATGGCCGCCGATCTCGGCGCCGTCGCGCGCGGCGCGCTCGACGTTGATGCGGCTGCCCGAGGCCAGCTCACCCAGCGTGGTGAGGGCCAGGCTCTGCTGCATGACGTCGAAATCAGCCGCATCAGGGCCGCGCAGCGCGGTGACGGTGAGGCACACGCCATCGACGGCCACGCTGGCACCGACGGCCAGGCCCTGGCCAAAGCCGGGCTCGAACTGCAGGGTGAAGCTGCGCAGCCCGGGGCGGTCTTGCAGCAGCGCGACCGTGGCCACGCCTTGAACGATGCCGGTGAACATGGTGCCGCGAGCTTAGCAGCGCGCGGCAGCGGCCTGTGGCTTGAGGACCTCAGTGCACCAGCCACTGCGGCCAGCGGGGCTGCTGGGGCGCCCTGGCCTGCAGCGGAAACAAGTCCTGGATGGCGCGCAGCGCATCGGCCTTGAGGTGCGGGAACAACTCGGCCAGGGCGCGCTGGGCTTCGGCTTCGTGCACCAGTTCGTCCCGGCTCAGTGGGTGCGGGATGGCGACGCTGTTGCTGGCACTGATGGTGGCGCTGATGGTGGCGCTGATGGCGACGCCGTTGCTGGCGCTGATGGTGGACGACAAGACGGGCTCCCCTGCGGCTCTGACTCAAACGCAGTGTGCGCAGGGGCTGTTTCACCGCCGTGGCGGCGCGGGTTTCAAGTGTTGCAGCGGGTCGGCACCGGGCCGAGCGCAAACACCCCCGTGGCCTCGTTCTTGCCCTTGAAGACCACGTCGCCGATGGCGTCGGGCGCGAAGCCGCTGCCCAGCCCCTGGCGCGCGACGCCATCGAGCAGGATCGCTCGGCCGGCCACCTTGGTGTGCGCTTCCAGCCGCGCCGCCAGGTTCACGGCGTCGCCGATGCAGGTGTAGGTGGCGCGCTGCTGCGTGCCGGTGTAGCCGGCCACCATCTCACCGGTGGCGATGCCGATGCCGATGGCGATCGGCAGCTGTCCTGCCGACTGGCGCTCGGCGTTGTACAGCGCGACCAGTTCGAGCATCTCCAGCGCTGCACGCGCCGCCGCCGCGCTGTGCTCGGCCAGCGGCAGCGGCGCGCCGAAGATCGCCATCAAGCCATCGCCCACCATCTGGTTGACCACACCGCCTGCCGCCGTGATGGCCTCGAACATCAGCATGTAGTAGGTGTTGAGCAGCTCGATGGTCTCTTCCGGGCTCTGCCGCTCCACCATCGCCGTGAAGCCGCGGATGTCGCTGAACATCACGGTGCCGCGGACGCGCTTGCCGCCGAGTGCGAAGCCGCTGTCCTGCAGGTCCTGCGCGACTTCGGCGGTGGCAAAGCGGCGCACCATCTCTTTTTGCTGGTCGCGCAGGCGCTTCTTCTCCAGGCAGGCCTGCAGCCGCGCCTTCAGCAGCACGGCGTTCAGCGGCTTGGGCAGGTAATCCTCGGCGCCCAGCTCGATGCAGCGCACGACGTTGGCGATGCCCTCGACCGAACTGGTGACGATCACCGGCAGGTCGCGCAACGCGCGGTCGGCCTTCAGCGCGGCCAGCACCTCGAAGCCGTCCATCAGCGGCATCTCGATGTCCAGCAGGAGCAGGTCGAAGTCCTGTCTGCGCAGCAGCTCCATCGCCATGCGCCCGTCCACCGCCAACGTCACGCGGTGGCCCTGCTGTTCCAGGCTGCGCGACAGCAGCAGGCGGTTGACCTTGTTGTCGTCGGCCACCAGCAGACGTGCAGTCTCAGCCACGGGCCAGCTCCTGCAGCGCGGCGGCGACGCGCTGGTAGGCGGCCTCCAGGGCGTCAATGGCCACGTTGTCGCGCGACGGGTCGGCCGCCAGCCCGTCCAGTTCCAGCCGGCGCGCCAGGGCCGACAGCTGCAGCGCGCCGAAGGTGGCGCTGTTGCTCTTGAGCGAATGCGCGGCGCGTCGGAAGACATCGGCGTCGCCCGCGGCGCGGGCAACGCGCAGCTGGTCCAGCATGGCCGGCGCTTCCTCGACAAAGGTGTCCACGAGCTCGGCCACGAAATCGGGCCCGGCGGTGTCGCGCAGTTCTTCGAAAGTGGTCTTGTCGATCAGGTTCACGTCAGTGGGCTCCTGGTTGAGGCACGGCCATCAGCGCCCGGATCAGCTGCTCGACACGGATGGGTTTGGTGATGTAGTCGTCCATGCCGGCGGCCAGGCATTCCTCGCGATCGCCCTGCATGGCGTTGGCCGTCATGGCCACGATGCTCGGTCTTGCATCCGGCGGCCACTGGGCGGTGATGCGGCGGCTGGCCTCCAACCCGTCCATCTCGGGCATCTGCACGTCCATCAGCACCACGTCGTAGGTCTGTCGTTCGACACATTCGATGGCCTCGATGCCGTTGGACGCCAGGTCGGCGCGGTAGCCCATCTGCTGCAGCAGGCGCAGCGCCAGCTTCTGGTTCACGACGTTGTCTTCGGCCAGCAGGATGCGCAGCGGGTGGCGCTGCGCCATGCCCGCGTCCATGCGCGGCTTGGCCGCGGCGGTCAACCCCCTGGGTACGGCGTCTTGCGTCAGCAAGCCGACCAGGGTGTCGAACAGATGGCTCTGCCGCAACGGTTTGGCCAGGGTGGCGGCGAAGACGGTGTCACTGGCTTCGCGCCGGCCCAGCGAGCTGAACAGCACCAGCGGCAGCGTGTAGCCCTGCTCGCGGATGGCGGCGGCCAGTTGGGCGCCGTCCATGCCTGGCATGTGCATGTCAACAATGGCCAGGTCGTAGGCGTCGGCCTTGAGCATCTGCAGGGCCTGCTGCGGCTCGGCGGTGTCTTGCACCACCATGCCCCACATGGCGGTTTGCAGCGCCAGGATGCGCCGGTTGGTGGCGTTGTCGTCCACCACCAGGATGCGCTTGCCCTTCAGACCTGCCTGTTCACCCAGGAACACTCGCCGGCTGCCGGCAGGCAGCTCAGCGGCTTGGGCTTGGATGGTGAAGTGGAAGCTGCTGCCCTGCCCCGGGCCGGCGCTATCCACCCGCATCGTGCCACCCATCAGCTCGGCCAGCAGCTTGCTGATGGCCAGGCCCAGGCCGGTGCCGCCGTATTTGCGCGTCGTGCTGCTGTCGGCCTGGCTGAACTTCTGGAACAGACGGCTCTTGCCCACAGACGACAGGCCGATGCCCGTGTCGCGCACAGTGAACGCCAGCAAGCTGCCTTCTTCGCCTTGTTCGTCCCCACCAACGCTGACGCTCAGCACGACCTCACCGCGCTCGGTGAACTTGACGGCGTTGCTCAGCAGGTTGAGCAGGATTTGCCTCAGGCGGGTCACATCGCCCGTGAGGGCCGCAGGCACCTCGCCTTCGAAGCCGTAGGCGATGTCCAGATGCTTCTCGGCTGCGCGGCTGGCCATCAGGTCCATCGCGCTCTCGACGCAGTCGCGCAGGTCAAACGGCTGGTGCTCGATGTCCATGCGCCCGGCTTCGATCTTCGAGAAGTCGAGGATGTCGTTGATGATCGTCAGCAGCGAATCGCCCGAATCACGGATGGTGGTGGCGAAGTCGCGCTGGTCGTCGGTGAGCGGCGTGTCGAGCAGCAGCCCGCTCATGCCGATGACCGCATTCATCGGCGTGCGGATCTCGTGGCTCATGGTCGCCAGGAAGGCGCTCTTGGCTTCGTTGGCGGCTTCGGCGGCGGCACGGGCCTCCTGGGTTTCGCGGAACAAGCGCGCGTTCTGGATCGCGATCACGGCCTGGTCGGCGAAGGTCTTGAGCAGCTTGATGTCTTTGTCGGTGAACGGCACCGGCGGCATGCGCACCACCTGAAGCGCGCCGATGCCTTCGTCCTCCCACCGCATGGGCGCGACGATCATCGAATAGTTGCCGATCATCTCGGCCGTTTCGCGCAAGCCCGCAGGCACGTCGGTGCCGTGCAGCACGTCAGGAAAGTGCAGCACGCGCCGCTTGTGGATGGCGTAGCCGTGGATCGACTCATGCACCGGCCGCGGGAACTGGGCCGCGATCTTGTCGGCCACTTCCTGCACCGCTTCGCCGTAAGCCGCAACGAGCCGATCGAGGGCTTCGAGGTTGTGGGCGATGTGCATCAGGCCGTCGTCGCCAATCAACGCAATCGACACGCGGCCGCTTTCGAACAGCCGCTGGCAACTCTGCATGATCTTGTCGAACACCGGCTGCGTGTCTTCGACCGAGCTGCTGATCACCGCCAGCACCTCCGACGTCGCCGTCTGCTGCTCCAGCGCGTCCTGCGTCTCGTTGAACAGCCGCACGTTCTCGATCGCGATCACGGCCTGGTCGGCAAAGGTCTGCAGCAGCTTGACCTGCTGGTCCGGGAACGCACCGGGCTCGGTGCGCAGCACCGTGATGGCGCCGGTGGGTGCTCCGTCCTGCAGCAGCGGTACGGACAGGGCGCTGCGGAAGCTGATCGATGGATCCCGGCCGCTGAAGGCGTAGCCGGCCTGGGCTTGGGTGTCATGGATCTGCACCGGCTCTCGGTGCAGGACCGCCAGCGCGGTGGCACTGCCTGAACCCGGCCGTTGCGGCCACACGTCGTCCCAGGGGTTCCTTGTCGCGCCCGATGGGTCGTGAAACGCCGCAAGGTGAATCAGCTCGCCGTCGTACCGGGTCACGACGCTGAAGCGGGCTTCGCAAAGCCGCAGTGCGTTCGCGGCGATCGCATCGAACACCGGCTGCACATTGGTCGGCGATGCGCTGATCACCTTCAGGATGTCCGCGGTGGCGGTCTGGATCTCCAGCGCCTCCTGTGTCTCGTTGAACAGGCGCACGTTCTCGATGGCGATGACGGCCTGGTCGGCGAAGGATTGCGCCAGCGCGATGTCGGCCTCGCTGAAGGGCTCGGGCTTGTCGCGACCGAAGGCCAGCACACCCAGACCTTCACCATCGCTGCCACGCAGCAGCGGCACCATCAGCGATGAGCGGGTGCCCGTCAGGCGCTGGACGGTCTGCTCGTGCGGGGGCAGTGCACTGGCCGACCAGTCGGGTGTGTGCAGCGGTGCTCCCGAGAGCAGCGCGCGCGACGGCAGGTTCTCGGCCGGGTCGAGCACCAGCCTGGCCACCGGGGCCGGCGCCAGACCCTCGGCGGTGGCGTTGCGCACGGCGATCAGCGCATTCCCTTCGCGGCGCAAGAAGGCTGTGCGGTAGCAGCCCAGCAGCTTGCGCGCCGTGGCGACGATCACGTCCACCACCGGCATCACGTCGGTGGGGCTCTGGCTGATGACGCGCAGGATGTCGGCGCTCGCCGTCTGGCGCTGCAGCGCGGCCTGGGTTTCGTCGAACAGGCGCGCGTTCTCCAGCGCCAGGCCCATGCTGGCGGCCAGGGTTTCGAGCAGGCGAACCTCGCCCTCGCCATAGGCATGCTCGCGGTGGGAGTTGCTGAGTTGAAGAATGCCGCGCACCTGGCCCGCGGCCATGAGGGGCACCATGAGCTGTGACTTGGGCATCGACTTGACGTCGGCCAGCATGCCGGCTGCCCCGAACTCTGCCCTGGCCTCGTCCATGCGCTCATTGACGACGTGCGTCTTGCCCGTGCGGGCCACGTGGGCACCGAAGCCAAGGTCACTCAGTGGCTTCGATTCAATCTGCAGACGCTGGTCGTCGTAGTAGGTGTACGGGTAGTGCTCCAGCCCCGCAGCCCGATCGATGATGCGGATGCCGAGGAAGGAGCCCGGAAACACCTCGCGCAGCTTCTCGCCGACGGCCTCGTAGACGCCCTGCATCGACAGCTCGCCGGCCAGCGCCTGCTGCACGGCGTTGATGATGGCCAGCTCGGCCGCACGCTGGCGTTCGGCCTCGAAGCTCTTGGCGTTCAGCAGCGCCACGCCCATGCTGGCAGCTACTGTCTGCAGCAGCCGCACCGTAGGCGCGTCGAAGGCGCTTTCGCGCTCGAAGTCTTCGATGGCCGCGACGCCCAGCATCTTCTGGCCGCCAGGAATGGGCACCACCGCGATCGACCGCGAGCGGCTCGTTCCGGGCACGACCTGAATGCCCATCGCGGCTTGCTCGGCCCAGTTGCCGGCAACCAGTGTTTCGCCTTGTTGGATGACGCGCTGCATCGATGCGTCGCCCGCGACCGGGTGGCGGAAGCTGATGCGGCCACGCTTGCCGCCGTAGGAGCCGAAGAGGTTGTAGAGGTCGCCGCGCGCGTCATCGAACCACCAGATCGCCAGGTCCTTGCCGACGAAGACCTTGCACAGCTCGTCGCCCACCGCATCGGCGATGGCTTGGAAGTTGAGCTGCCCGCTCACCGCCTGCTGGATGCGGTTGATCACCGCCAGCTCGGCATTGCGCGCCTCGGTCTGCAGCAGGAGTTGCTGCGCCTGGGCTGTGCGCTGCGCAAGCAGCGCGGTGCGCTCGGCCACCTGGCGCTCCAGGCCTTCCTGCGTGCGCAGGTTGGCCAGTGCCACGGCGGCCTGCGCGGCCAGCGTGGCCAGCAGGTCGCGGTCGCCGTCGTGGAAGCGGCCGAAGAG
>JANMVM010000423.1:0-16606 GCA_031392695.1 Rubrivivax sp. | reverse complement strand
CGCCAGTTGCCCGCGCTCGTGCAGCGCGGTCATCATGGCCAGGAAGCGCGGCGTGAGGATGCGCTCGGGCGCCGCATAAAGCAGCGTCAGCTTGCCGCTGAGCAAGTCGCGCTCGACGCGGCGCGCCTCGTCGCCTTCGAGCGTGCTGTTGAGAAACGCAGCGCTGACGCCGGCCTCGTGCAGCGCCCCGACCTGGTCGTGCATGAGCGCGATCAGCGGGCTCACCACCACCGTGACGCCGCGGCCGCTGCGGTGGCAGACGATGGCCGGCACCTGGTAGCACAGGCTCTTGCCACCCCCGGTGGGCATGAGCACCAGCGCGTCGCCGCCGGCCACCACGTGCGCGACGATTTCGGCCTGCGCGCCGCGGAAGGCGGCGTAGCCGAAGACCTCGTGCAGCACCTGCTGCGACAGGTCTTGCGGCGGGGCCTGGGCAGGAAGGGCGGGGGACGCGGAGAGCACGGCTGACATGGGTTGAGCGCGATGCTACGCGACGGGCCGCGGGCGGCGCCCCCACCGCCGGGGGCCCACGCCCGGGCGCCCCCGACGGTGGGCCCACCGCGGGACGAGGGCCGGGCCGAAGGCGGGCGTGATAATGCGTCCACCGCAACCCCTTTTCCAGCTTCATTCGGGAGCAAGCCATGGCCTCGGTCAACAAAGTCATCATCGTCGGCAACCTCGGCAAAGACCCCGAGGTGCGCTACATGCCCAGCGGCTCGGCCATCTGCAGCGTCACCATTGCCACCAGCCGGCAGTGGAAGGACAAGACCAGTGGCGAGCGCCAGGAAGAAACCGAATGGCACCGCGTGACCTTCTTCGACCGCATGGCCGAGATCGCCGGTGAGTACCTCAAGAAGGGTCGCCCGGTGTACGTCGAAGGGCGCCTGAAGACGCGCAAGTACACCGACAAGGACGGCGTCGAGAAGTACGCCACCGAGATCATCGCCTGCGACATGCAGCTGCTCGGCGGCCGTGAAGGTGGTGGCGGTGGTGGTGGTGCGGCCGGCGACGACATGGGCTCGCCGGCCCCGGCCCCGCGCAGCGCGCCAGCGGCCCGCAGCGCGCCGGCACCCAAGCCAGCGGCCAAGTCCAGCACCGGCTTCGACGACATGGACGACGACATCCCGTTCTAGGAGCCTGTCGGACTTGGGGCGTCGACAAGCGAGAAGCGGCCCCAGCGAGGACAGTTTTTGCCGGACTTGCAGGCCCATAGCCCAGCTATGGGACAAGAAGCCGGTGTTCACGAAGTGCGGCGAAGCCAAGAATGGACCGCTGAGGCCGTTTCGCAGCCGACGATCCCCAAGTCCGACAGGCTCTTAGAACGTCCCTTTGACGATGCGTCCACCAAGGCCCGCGGTGCCACAAGCCGCGGGCCTTGTTTCTTGTTGACGGTGCTGGCGAAGGCCGAGCGAAATTGACTCGCCGGCTGGCAGTCTGCGGCCGGAGTTCCGGCGGCAACATCCGCTGGCACTTCGTGCTGCGTGGCGGGGCTTGCGAATGCGTCGGCACGCTGCGTCGGCACGCACGCGCTCCCGTACACTGCACGGCCACAAGCTCGGGCGTCGATTCCCGCCGCCCCCAAGGCGTGCACGCCGGGCCTGAATGGAGGCAGCGACGTGTCGCCACCGATGCAGCAGCTCGAAGCCGTCATCGCGGGGCTCGAAGCCCAGCGTGCTTTCCTGGGTGATGCGGTGGTCGACGCAGCACTGCTGCCCTTGCGCGCCAAGCTGGCAGCCCCGGCCCCGGCGCAGGGTGCCGAGCCGGTGTTGCGCCAGGTCAGCGTGCTGTTTGTGGACATCGTCGGCTCGACCCGCTTTGCCCAGGGCCTGGACCCGGAGGACATCCACGCCGTGATGGACGGCGCGTTGCAGCGCTTCACCACCGTCGTGCAGCAGCACCAGGGCAAGGTGCTGCAGTACGCCGGCGACAGCGTGCTGGCCGCCTTCGGCGCCGAGCAGGCCCGGGAAGACGATGCCGAGCGCGCCGTGCGAACCGGTCTGGCCGTGTTGGAGCAGGCGCGGTTGCTGGGCCAGGAGGTCCTGCAAAGGCATGGCCACGACGGCTTCGACGTGCGGGTGGGCATCCACACCGGGCCCGTGCTGCTCGGTGGCGGTGTCGACGCCGAGAGCAGCATTCGCGGCATGACCGTCAACATCGCAGCCCGCATGGAGCAGACCGCGCCCCACGGCGGGCTGCGCATCAGCCACGAGACCTGGCGCCAGGTGCGAGGCGTGTTCGATGTCGAGCCACAGCCGCCGTTGCAGATCAAGGGTCGCGACGAGGCCATCCTCACCTACCTGGTGCGGGCAGCCAAACCGAGAGCCTTTCGCGACACCCGCCGCGGCATCGAGGGCGTCGAGACCCGTTTGGTCGGACGTGAACAAGAACTCAGCCAACTGGTGGGCCTGTTCGAGCACGTCGTCCAGCGCCGCACGCTGGCCCTCGTGACACTGGTCGGCGAGGCCGGCATCGGCAAGAGCCGGCTGGCAGCGGAGTTCGAGAACGGGATCGAATGGCGCCGCGGTTTCGTCTGGTTGTTCCGCGGCCGTGCCCAGCCCCAGGGCGTTCAGCGACCCTATGGCGTGCTGCGTGACTTGTTCTGCTGGCGGTTCGAGATTCAGGACAGTGATTCCTTGCCGCAGGCCCAGGCCAAGTTCGCGCAGGGCCTGGGCCGGGTGTTCGGCGACCGGGCCGAAGAGCCGATTGCGCTGCTGGGCCACCTGATCGGCCTGGACTACAGCAAGAGCCCTCATGTCACCGCCCTCCTGGCTGATGGCAAGCAACTCAGGCAGCGCGCCTTTCACGTCGCTGCGCAATACTTCCGCCGGCTCCAGGCCGCTGAGGGCGGGCCGCTGCTGCTGCTGCTGGAAGACCTGCACTGGGCCGACGAGGGCTCGCTGGACTTCATCGAGCATCTGGCCGCCGCCTGTGCCGGGCAAGCCGTGCTCGTGTTGTGTACCACGCGACCCGCGCTGTTCGAGCGTCGCGCCGGCTGGGGTCAATCACTGGCGGCTCACCGGCGCATCGACCTGGCTGCCCTGGCGCTGGCGCAAAGTCGCGAATTGGCCGATGCGCTGCTGAACCGCATCGACGACCCGCCGTCGGTCCTCAAGGAGTTGCTCATCGGTGGCGCCGAGGGCAACCCTTTCTACATGGAAGAACTGACGCTGATGCTGATCGATGACGGCGCCATTCGCATTCAAGGCGAGCGCTGGAGCGTGACCCCGGAGCGCCTGCTCCAGGTGCGGGTACCGACCACCTTGACCGGCGTGCTGCAGGCCCGCATCGACAGCCTGCCGGCGCTCGAGAAGCGTGCGCTGCAGCAGGCCAGCGTGATCGGCCACGTGTTCTGGGACGAGGCGCTGGCGCAGTTGCAGGCCGCTGCACCCCTGACGCTGCCGGCATTGTGCGGGCGCGAGCTGACGCTGGCTCGCGACAGCAGCGCCTTCGACGGCGCGCGCGAATACGTGTTCAAGCACCACCTGCTGCATCAGGTCGCCTACGGCGGTGTGCTCAAGCGCCACCGGATGGAGCACCATCACCGGATTGCACTCTGGCTCGAAAGGCGCAGCACAGGGCGTCGCGGCGAGTATCTCGGCCTGATTGCCGAGCACTTCGAGCGCGGCGGGCAGGCCGACCGGGCGGTGCACTACTGGGCTGCCGCCGCGGACGACGCGCTGCTGCGCCATGCTGAATCGGCGGCCCTGGCGCATGCGGATCGGGCGCTGGCACTGGATGGCGCGAGCCCGCACCTGCGCCGTCGATACCAGCTGATGCGGGTGCGCCACGTGGTCTTCGCACACCGCTCGGAGCGCCCGGCGCAGGCGCTGGCGCTGGAAGAAATGGAACGGCTCGCCGATGCCCTGGACAGCCGCCGCCTGCGCTCCCAGGCGGCAACCGACCGCTCGCGCTGGCATGCCAGCGCCTGTGCCTGGCCCGAAGCACTGGCCGCCGCAGAGCGGGCCCTGGACTGGGCTGGCCCGGCTGCGTCCAGCGAGGCGGCCGAGGCGCACGGCGTGGCCTCGGATGCGCTGTATCGCCTGGACCGGCGCCTGCCGGCCGTCGAGCATGCGCAAGCCGGCCTGGCTCTGTCGCGCAAGGTCGGCGACAAGAAGGCGCAGAGCGATCATCTCAACAGCCTGGGCAATCTATCCGTGCTCGGCAAAGCGCTGGTCGAGGCCGGCGTGTTCTACCGGGAATCGATGGCCTTGAAGCTGCAGATCGGCGACCGATTCGGCGCTGCCATTGTGGTCGGCAACCTGGCCATTCTGGCGGTCCAACTGGGCCAGCTTCAGGAGGCGCGCGACTGGCAGGCGCAATGCCTGCTGCTGGCACGCGAAACCGGCAACCGCCCGGTGGAGGCCTCCATGCACCACACGCTGGCCGAGGTACTGACGGCACAGGGCGAGCCCGCAGCGGCGCTGGAATCGGCGCAGGCGGGCCTGCTCATCATGAGAGAGATCGGCGACCGCCGACAGGAGGCCGAGACCTTGACGACCTGCGGCGATGCGGCCCAGGCGCTCGGCCAGTGGCATGTCGCAGTGGCGCACTTCTCGGCGGCGCGTGACCTGTTCGATGAGATCGAGATGCCCTACTGGGCGCAGATGCCGGCAGCAGGCTTGGCCGCCGCATGGCTGGCTGCAGGAGACGGTGCAGCCGCACTGGCCGAAGTCGAAGCCATCATGGCCCGATTGGACGCGGGTGTCGGCGCGGCGGACAAGTGCGGCGTCCTGCTGGACTGCTACCACGTGCTGGCCGCGGTGGGGGATGCGCGCGCTGAAGCGCTGCTGGTCGCCGCCCAGGCGTCGTTGCAGCACTCACTGGGCCAGCTTGACGATGCGCCACAGCGCGAGGCCTTCCTGTCTCGTGCCCAGCACCAGGAACTGCTGCGACGGTGGGCGACACGCGTGCCAGCCGCGGCGCGCGACACGGCAGCTGGCAAGCCCTGACAACGCGGACCGCCACCGCGGCACTTGGCGCAGCGGCCCTCAGAAGCTTCTTCGACACGGCGGGTCCGCTGCAGCGAGCGGCCACCCCGCGCTGCGGCGTCACACCTGGGACAGCACTTGCTGGATGCCGCGAGTCATGACCCGACGCAAAAGCCACTTCAAGGCCTGAGCCTTGTCCTGGCGCGACAGGAACTGCCACGGGTCCGGCGCCTCGCTGGCGGGCGGGCCAACGATGTAGCCTTCGCTGAGGCTTGCGCTGTGCACGACTCGTGGCCCCGTCAGATCGACCAGGGTCATTCGCAGCTGTACAAAAGGGGCCAGGTAGCCGGTGGCGACCGCGCCGGTTTCCTGGCTCCTGGACCGGCCAGAGCCGCTGACGACGAAGCCGATGCCCGTGACGCGGTCGCTGCCCACCACTTCACTCAAACCGGTGCGGAACTCCATCGCGCCGGCGCTGCTGGTGACCAGCAGCACGTGGCTCAATGCCGCGTCGCGAGCCGCGTCGCTCACCCACCCAGGCAGCTCGGCGCGCCTGCCGGCGGCGGTGCCGATGCTCAGCTGGTCCTGCACATCCACCTCGGCCGGCGCGCGGAAGTGACGCAACTCGGCGCGCGGCTGGCTGGCCAGGACGGCGCGGCCGACCACGTCGAACACCACCTCATCCATGCCGACGTCCTTGAACAGCGCCTCGCGCGTCTCGCGTGCAACGATGCGCACGGAGTCGCCGAGCAGCGAGAAGATGCCCACCCTGCGGATCTCGGCGCGGCTCTGCGCTCGGGCCTGCAGCCACACGGCAGCGCCAGCGCCGGCCACCAGGCGAAGGCAGTGGCGACGATCGACGGCGCGGCATTCGATATGACTCATTGCAAGGCTTGCCCCCGGTCAGAAGTGAATGCCCTGCATCCGCTGCTGCAGGGCCACGGCCTGCGCGCTCGGGTGCGGCTGGGCGCTGTTGTCGGCCTTGCATGCGGGCGATTCAGGGAACAGGCACGAGCGGGTCCGTTCCTGGTCCGTGCCATGCCCCGGCCTGTGGCATTTCCGCCAGCACAGGTTACCAGCACAGGCACCGGCGCGCCCAACCAAGGCCTGGGCCCAGGGCACCACCCCCGCCCGCCACCCGGCCACCCCGACCCATCGGGGAATGACCTTGATCGCCGTGAGCGCTGTGGCTTTCGCCAGGACGCTCCGTGCACGAGGCCGCAATGGACCTTCGGGAAGTGGTGGTGGTGAGGGTCCAGCGAAGTGCCGAAGACGCTGCAGCCGTGGCCGATTCGACCGCGGGCATGATGGTCAGGAAGACCTCATCGCAAGCCCGACAGCCCCCTCGGCAAGGTGATTTCTGATTCAGTGTTGATACGGCCATAGGTATATGACACAATACCGGTCATGGTATCCAAGGCAATCCTCTTCCTGACCCTGATCGGCGCCGCGACCGGGCCTGCCCTGGCGGCCGCCCCCCGCTTCGCCGTACCGACGTTGGCAGCGGGCACCGCATCCCAGGCCCCGACCTTCAGCATCGAAGGCGCCCTGCAGGCCCAGCAGCAGATCACCGTATCGGCCCAGGGCACGGGCCGCGTGCTGGCGCTGGCCGTGAAGGCCGGCGAGCGTGTCAAGGCGGGGCAGTTGCTGGTGCGCATCGACGACCGCGAACTGCAGGCCGGCGTGGCCGGTGGCGATGCCGGCGTGGCGCAGGCCCGGGCGGCGCTGGTGCAGGCCGAGCAGGCCGCCGCGCGCACGCGCGATCTGCGCGCCCAGGGCTTCCTGAGTGCGGCCGCGCTCGACGCCACCACGGCTCAGCTCCAGGCGGCGCAGGGCGCGCTGCAACAGGCGCAGGCCGGGCGCACCCAGGCCACGCTGGCGCGCGGCCACGCCACCGTCACGGCACCCTTCGAAGGCCTCGTGCTGGCGACCCAGGTCGACGCGGGCGACCTGGCCACGCCCGGCCGCGCGCTGCTCACGCTCTATGCGCCGGGCCGCCTGCGCGCGGTGGTGCAGTTGCCGGCTTCGCGCGCGCCGGCAGCACGCGCCGCCACGCAAGTCGAAGTGACGCTGCCCGGCGGCCAGCGTGTCGTGCCGGTATCGCGCAGCGAACTGCCGGGTACCGATGCGGTGTCGCAAACCATCGAATGGCGATTCGACCTGGCGGCGGCGGCAGTCGCCGACCTGCAGCCGGGCCAGCCGGTGCAGGTGCGCTTCTCGGGCAGCGCTGCTGGCCAGCCGGCAGCCAGCACGGCCGGCGTGGCGATCCCCGCCAGCGCCGTGCTGCAGCGCGGTGAGCTGACCGCCGTCTACGCCGTGCAGGGCGATCGCTTCGTGCTCAAGGCCGTGCGCCTGGGTGCGCCGCAAGGCGGCGCGGTGCCGGTGCTGGCGGGCCTGAAGGCGGGCGAGCGCATCGCCGCCGACCCCGTGCGCGCGGGGCTGGCGGGCGCCGTGCCGCAGCCGCGCTGAAGACCGCACCGCCATGCAAACCTCGACCCCCCTGGGCCTCGCCGGCCGCCTGGCCGCGGCCTTCCAGTCCAACGCGCTGACGCCACTGCTGGCACTGGTGGCGCTGCTGCTGGGCGTGTTTGCGGTGCTCGTGACGCCGCGCGAGGAAGAGCCGCAGATCAACGTCACGATGGCCAACGTGCTGATCCCCTTGCCGGGGGCCAGCAGCGCCGACGTGCAGTCCCTGGTGGCGCGCCCGGCCGAGCAGGTGCTGGGCCAGATCGCCGGCATCGAGCACACCCACTCGGTTTCGCGCCCGGGCCTGGCGTTGCTGACGGTGCAGTTCCAGGTCGGCGTGCCACGCACCGAGGCGCTGGTGCGCCTGTACGACGTGCTCAACGCCAACCAGGCCTGGCTGCCGCGCGATCTGGGCGCGCTGGCGCCGATCGTCAAAGCCAAGGGCATCGACGACGTGCCGGTGCTGGCCGTCACGTTGTGGAGCGCGCAGCCCAGCTCGGCCTTCGAGCTCGAGCGCGTGGCGCACGCGGTGGAGGCCGAGCTCAAGCGCGTGGCCGGCGTGCGCGAGGTGCTGACGATCGGCGGCCCGGGCCGCGTCGTGCAGGTCACGCTGCAGCCGCAGCGCCTGCGTGAGCGCGGCGTCGATGTCTTGCGCCTGAAAGAGTCGCTCGGCGCCGCCAGCCTGGGCTGGCCTGCGGGCACGGTGATCGACGACCAGCCAGGCGCAGGCCCGGCGCGTACGCTGGCCGTCGAAACGGGCGAGTTCCTGCGTTCGGCGCAGGACGTGGCCGAACTGGTGGTCGGCGTGCACGAGGGCAAGCCGGTGATGTTGCGCGAGGTGGCCGAGGTCCAGGACGGCGCGGGGCAGACCGCCAGCCAGGTCTGGTTCACCCCCGGTGGCGCCGACGCCGGCTCCGGCGGCCACCCCGCAGTGACGATCACGGTGACCAAGAAGAGCGGCCAGAACGCGGTCGAGGTGGCCAGCGCGGTGCGCGCGCGGCTCGACGCGCTGCACAACACGCTGATCCCCGCAGGCATCGAAGCCACCGTGGTGCGCGACTACGGCGCCACGGCGGCAGACAAGGCCAACAAGCTGATCCGGAAGCTGGCTTTCGCGACCGCGTCGGTGATCCTGCTCGTCGGGCTGGCGCTGGGCCGGCGCGAGGCGATCATCGTCGGCGCGGCCGTCATCCTCACGCTCACGACCACGCTGTTCGCGAGCTGGGCCTGGGGCTTCACGCTCAACCGGGTGTCGCTGTTCGCGCTCATCTTCAGCATCGGCATCCTCGTCGACGATGCCATCGTGGTGGTCGAGAACATCCACCGCCACCGCAGGCTCGACCCGGCGCGCCCGCTCGCCCAGATCATCCCGCTGGCGGTGGACGAGGTCGGCGGCCCCACCATCCTGGCCACGCTGACGGTGATCGCGGCGCTGCTGCCGATGGCCTTCGTCAGCGGCCTGATGGGCCCCTACATGAGCCCGATCCCGATCAACAGCAGCCTGGGCATGGCGCTGTCGCTGCTCATCGCCTTCACCGTCACGCCCTGGCTGGCGCTCAAGCTGATGAAGCCGCACGACGGCCCGGGCGAGCACGCGCACGACACCCAGGCGCCCGGCCGCTTGACGCGCGCCTTGGTGCGCGGCTTTCGCGCCGCCCTGCTGCCCTTGCTGGACAGCGCGCGCAAGCGCTGGCTGCTGCTGGCGGGCATCGCTGCAGCACTCGTGCTGTCGCTGGGGCTGGCGGCGGTGCAATGGGTGGTGCTGAAGATGCTGCCCTTCGACAACAAGAGCGAGTTCGCGCTCGTCGTCGACATGCCCGCCGGCACGCCGGTGCAGGACACCGCGGCCGCGCTGCACGAAATGGGCGGGTTCCTGGTGCGCCAACCCGAGGTGCTGAACCTTCAGGGTTATGCCGGCACGGCCAGCCCCATCACCTTCAACGGCCTGGTGCGCCAGTACGACCTGCGCGCCGACGCCGAACAGGGCGAGCTGCAGGTCAACCTCGTCGACAAGGGCCAGCGCCACGAACAGAGCCACGCCATCGCGCAGCGCCTGCGCCCGGCGCTGGAGGCGATCGCGGCCCGCCACGGCGCCCGGCTCAAGCTGGTGGAGGTGCCGCCGGGCCCGCCGGTGCTCAGCCCGCTGGTGGCCGAGGTCTACGGCCCCGACGAAGCCGGCCGCCAGCAGCTGGCGGCGCGCCTGGTGCAGACCTTTGCGGCCACGCCCGACATCACCGCCGTCGACTCCAGCCTGCAGGCCGACGCGCCACGCGCCTTCCTGCGCGTGCAGCGCCAGCGCGCCAGCAGCCTGGGCGTGCCGGTGGCCGCCATCGCCGCCACGGTGCAGGGCGCGCTCAGCGGCACCAACGCCACTTACCTGCACGACGGCCACAGCAACGTCGCCGTGCCGGTGCGCCTGCAACTGCCGCGCGAAGCCCAGGTTGGGCTCGACGCCCTGCTGGCGCTGCCGCTGCGCAGCGCCAGCGGGCCGCTGGTGCCGCTTGGAGAGCTGGTGCGCGTGGAGCGCGGCGTCATCGACAAGCCCCTGTTCACCAAGGACCTGCAAGGCCTGAGCTACGTCTTCGGCGACGTCGGCGCCGGTGGCCAGACCCCCGACTCGCCGCTGTACGGCCTGTTCAACATCCGCGCCGGCTTGCAGGCCGCGGCGCTGCCGGGCACCGGCGCGCTGGGCGAGTACTGGATCCGCCAGCCGGCCGACCCCTACCGCGAGTACGCCATCAAGTGGGACGGCGAATCGCAGATCACCTACGAGACCTTCCGCGACATGGGCGCCGCCTATGGCGTCGGCCTGATCCTCATCTACCTGCTCGTGGTAGCGCAGTTCAAGAGTTATGTCACGCCGCTGGTGATCATGGCGCCGATCCCGCTGACGCTGATTGGCGTCATGCCCGGCCACGCGCTGCTGCACGCCAGCTTCACCGCCACCAGCATGATCGGCATGATCGCGCTGGCCGGCATCATCGTGCGCAACTCGATCCTGCTGGTGGACTTCATCGAGCTGCAGGTGGCCCGGGGCATGGCCTTCAAGGACGCCGTCGTCGCCAGCGCCGTGGTGCGCGCCCAGCCGATTGCGCTGACCGGCCTGGCCGCCATGACGGGGGCGCTGTTCATCCTCGACGACCCGATCTTCAACGGCCTGGCGATCTCGCTGCTGTTCGGCATCTTCGTGTCCACGCTGCTCACCCTCGTGGTCATTCCGGTCCTCTACTACGCGGTGAACCGGCGCCGCCTCGAAACCTCTGGAGCCCCACCATGACCGTCGACCGACTGATCCGCATCTTTGCCGGCAGCTTCATCCTGCTTTCGCTGGCGCTGGGCGTGCAGGGCAGCCCGCTCTTCGTGAGCCCCTGGTGGCTGGCCTTCACGGCCTTCGTGGGCGCCAACCTGCTGCAGTACGGCTTCAGCAACGTCTGCCCGCTGGGCTACGTCCTGCGCAAGCTCGGCGTGCCGCAGCAGGCAGGCCACTGAACCCGGTGTCGAAACCGCGGCCGCCGACGGCGTGGCCGCGGCCGGCGAGAATGAGCGCATAGGCGTGCAGCGCCAGGGAGCTGATTTCATGTCCGTACTCACCGATGCCGTCACGCGCACCGACCTGCTCAACCGCCTCAAGCGCGCCGAAGGCCAGTTGCGCGGCATCCAGCGCATGCTCGAAGAAGGGCAGGAGTGCATGGACATCGCGACCCAGATGGCGGCGGTGCGCAAGGCGCTGGACAGCACCTACGTGCGCATGACGGTGTGCTTCATGCAGCAGGAACTGCACGCCCGGCTCGGCAGCGACGAAGCCGCGAGCCAGAAGATCGACGCCGTGCTCGGCAGCATGCAGGACCTGCTGGGCAAGATCCGCTGAAGCGGGCGGGCGTGGGTAAGATCGCTGCGCTGCAGGCCCCGGCAGCGCCCCCTTCATGCCCCTCGACATGCTCGATCGACCTCACCGTGGCCTGCAGCGCTGCCTGCAATGCTGCCTGCCCCGATCCCGCGGCCTGCTGCTGATCGCCGCTGCGGCCAGCGGCCTGGGCGGGCCGGCCCTGATCCCGCTGGCCCAGGCCGCCGCGCCCCACGCCAAGGGCGGCCACGTGCTCGAAGACGCTGCGCAGCCGAACGCCGCGGCGCGCGAGACACTGCAGCGCATCAACGTCTACCGCGCCGCCGGCGCCACCTGCGGCGGGGTGCACCTGCAGCCGGCGGCGCCGCTGCGCTGGAACAGCCGGCTCGAGCAAGCCGCGGTCAAGCATGCCAGGGACATGGCGGCGCGACGCACGATGTCGCACACCGGCGGCGACGGGTCCGACCTCAGCGCGCGCGTGCAGCGCGAGGCCTATGCCTGGGCGAGCCTGGGGGAGAACGTCTCTGCCGGTTACGCCTCGGTGCCCGAGGCGCTGGCCGGCTGGATCGCCAGCCCGGGCCACTGCCGCAACCTGATGTCGCCGCGCCACCGCGAGGTCGGCGTGGGCGCAGCCCACGCCAGCGGCGACAGCTTCGGCTGGTACCGCACGATGGTGCTCGGCAGCCCCTCACACCCCGCTCGGCCCTAGGAGTCGGCATGACCTCCAAGATCACCCCCCGCGCCGGCGCCGCCCTGTGCGCCGCCTTGCTGGCCTGCGCGCTGGCCACGCCACCGGGCTTGGCTCAGACAGCGACACCGGCGCGCAAAGACACCGCGGTGCTGGCCATGACGCTGGAGCCGCCGGGCCTCGACCCGACGGCCGGCGCGGCCAGCGCGATTGCCGAGATCACGCTCTACAACATCTACGAGACGCTGACCAAGATCACGAGCGACGGCCGCACCACGCCGCTGCTGGCCCAGGGCTGGACCGTGAGCCCCGACCTGAAGAGCTGGACCTTCAGGCTGCGCAGCGGCGTGAGCTTCCACAACGGCGAGCCCTTCAACGCCGCGGCAGTGAAGTTCAGCTTCGAGCGCGCTGCCGACAAGACCAGCACCAACAAGGACAAGGCCACCTTCGCCAACATCGAGCGCATCGACGCCCCCGACGCCGCCACCGTGGTGCTGAACCTGAAGAACGGCGACCCCGACCTGCTGTTCAAGCTCGGCCAGGCCAGCGCCGTCATCGTCGAGCCCAAGAGCGCGGCCGGCAACCAAACCCAGCCCACCGGCACCGGGCCCTACAGGCTCGACAGCTGGGCCAAGGGCTCGGCCGTCACGCTGTTGCGCTGGGACGGCTACCGCGCGGCCCAGGACGTGAAGCTGCGCCGCGTCACGATGCGCTTCATCAGCGACCCGGCGGCGCAGGTGGCGGCGTTGCTGTCGGGCGACGTCGACGCCTTCCCGCGCGTCTCGGCGGCGCGCAGCCTGAAGGCCTTCGAGGGCAACAAGAAATACCAGGTGCTGGTGGGCGGCAGCCGCGCCAAGACGATCCTGGCCATCAACCACAAGCGCAAGCCGCTGGACGACGTGCGCGTGCGCCGCGCCATCGCCGCGGCGATCGACCGCAAGGCCGTCATCGAAGGCGCGGCAGACGGCTTCGGCGTGCCCATCGGCAGCTACCTGGTGCCGGGCACGCCGGGCTATGTCGACCTGACCGGCGTCAACGCCTTCGACATCGCCCGCGCGCGCGCGCTGCTGCACCAGGCCGGCGTGACGCTGCCGCTGGAGCTGACGATGAAGCTGCCGCCCACGCCCTACGCGCGCCAGGGCGGCGAGGTCATCGCGGCGCAGCTGGCCAAGGTCGGCATCAACGCCAAGATCGAGAACGTCGAGTGGGCGCAGTGGCTCAGCGGCGTCTATGGCCAGAAGGCCTACGACCTGACGCTGATCTCGCACGTCGAACCGCTGGACTTCGGCAACTTCGCGCGCCCCAACTACTACTGGGGCTATGAGTCGGCCGAGTTCAACGCGCTGTGGGCACGCGTGCAGGCCACCATCAACCCCGAAGAGCGCAACCGGCTGATGGGCCAGGCGCAGGAACTGGTGGCCCGCGACGCGGTGTCGGCCTACCTCTACCAGCCGACCTGGATCACGGTGGCCAACGCACGGCTGAAGGGGCTGTGGAAGGACATGCCGCTGTTCGTCAACGACGTCGCGGCGCTGAGCTGGCAGTAGTCAGGCCTGGCGCTCGCCGGCGGCGGTGCTGGGCTGCTCGGGCAGGCCGCTGAGGTGCTCGGCATCGGCCCAGCGTTCGATCTGCAGCGCGCCGTCGGCCCAGCGCAGGCGGTTGATGCCGGTGTTGGGGATCTCGCAGGCGCGCAGCCCGTCCAGCGGCAGCCCGTGGGCGCTGCGCCAGAGCATGTCGAGCACGCCGCCGTGGGTCATGATGACCAGGCGACGGCCGGCGCCGTCGGCGGCCAGTTCGCGCACCGCGCCCATCACGCGTTGGTGGAACTGGCGCAGGCTCTCGCCACCGGGCAGTGCGAAGTCGCTGCGGTGCTCGAGCCACTGCTGCCAGAGGTCGGCGTGGAGAACCTTGATCGTCGGCACGTCCAGGCCTTCGAGCACGCCGAAGCTCTGCTCGCGCAGGCCCGGCAGCAGCTGCGGCTGCAGGCCCCAGGCCGCGGCCAGCGGCGCGGCGGTTTCGCGCGCACGCAGCAAGTCGCTGCTGAACAGCGCGTCATGGCGCTCGTCGGCCAGGCGCCGGCCCAGCCGCGCCGCCTGGGCGTGGCCGGTGGCGTTGAGCGGCACGTCGATCTGGCCCTGGAAGCGCTGCTGGCGGTTCCAGTCGGTCTCGCCGTGGCGGATGAACAGCAGTTCGGTCACCGGGCGAAGAGCTGGCTGCGGTCGCGGAAGCTCTTGAACTCGAGCGCGTTGCCCGCCGGGTCGTAGAAGAACATCGTGGCCTGCTCGCCAACCTGGCCGGCGAAGCGGATGTAGGGCTCGATGACGAACTGCATGCCCTGCTCGCGCAGCCGCGCGGCCAGGCTCTGGAAGGCGTCCCAGTCGAGCACGACGCCGAAGTGCGGCACCGGCACGTCGTGGCCGTCGACCTCGTTGTGGTGGGCGCGGGCGCGCGGCGGCGCGAGGTGGGCGACGATCTGGTGGCCGAAGAAGTCGAAGTCGATCCATTCGCTGCTGCTGCGGCCCTCGGGGCAGCCCAGCAGGGTGCCGTAGAAGCTGCGCGCGCGCGCCAGATCGTCGACCGGGAAGGCGAGGTGGAAGGGGGCGATGGGGGCGATGAGGCTCATGGCGCGCAGCATACCCGGCCGCCGCGCCGGCGCTGCGTCACTCTGGCAAACTGAGGCCATGCCCGCGCGCTCGCCATCGCTTCTCCTGCTGCCCGGCCTGGCCTGCGACGAGGCGCTCTTCGAGCACCAGGCCGCGGCGCTGGCCGCGCTGGCGCCGGTGCGCATCAGTGACGCCCACGCCCGCGGCGCCACGCTGGCCGCCATGGCCGCGCTGCTGCTGGCCGAGCACCGCGGCCCGCTGTGGCTGGTCGGCGCCTCGATGGGCGGCATGCTGGCGCTGGAGATGCAGCGCCAGGCCCCGGCCCGCGTGCAGGGCCTGGCGCTGCTGGGCACCACGGCGCGGCCCGACACGCCCGATCTGATCACGCTGCGCACACGGGCCTGCGAACTCTTTGCCGCCGGGCGCATGGACGAGGTGCTGCGCGCCAACGTGCTGCTCGCCTTCCACCCCAGCCGGGCGCGCGCGCCGGGCCTCGTGGAGCGCTACCTGGCGATGATCCGGCGCGCCGGCGCGGCGCAACTCATCGCGCAGAACCAGGCCGTCATGGCACGCCCGGACAGCCGGCCGCGACTGGCCGCCGTCGCCTGCCCGGTGCTGGTGGCCTGCGGCGAGGCCGACCTGCTGACCCCGCCCGAGCACGCGCGCGAAATGGCCGCCCTGATGCCCCACGCGCGGCTCGAGCTGGTGCCCGGCGCCGGCCACATGCTGACGCTGGAGCAGCCCGAGCGCGTCAGCTCGCTGCTCGTGAACTGGCTGCGCAATCTCAGCGCTTGATCTCTGGCGCGGCCACGCTGGCATCGCTGATCACGAGCTCGAGCGGGTAACGCCGCCCGGCCAGGTGGTCCTCGATGCACTGCAGCACGAGCGGGCTGCGATGGCGCGCCGCGCTGTCGCGCAGTTGCTGCAGCGTCAGCCACAGCGTGCGCTCGATGCCGTGATCGAGCGCCCGCCCGGGCAGCACCTCGCCCACGCTGCCGCTGTAGGCCAGGCGCAGGTAGGTCACGTCCTCGCCCGCGGCCGGGCGCAGGAAGCGCGACAGGTACACGCCCACCAGCGCGCGCGGCGTGAAGTGCCGCGCCGTCTCTTCCAGCGCTTCGCGCACCACGCCCTGCTGCGGGCTTTCGCCGGCGTCGAGGTGACCGGCCGGGTTGTTCAGGCGCAGGCCCTCGGGCGTGTGCTCTTCGACGAGCAGAAAACGCGGCGGCCGGCCGCCGTCGTCGATGATGGCGGCCACGGTGACGCTGGGGCTCCAGCGCGCGGGCGGCGGGGGTGCAGACATGGCCGCGCATGATAAGAGCGTGCGCGGCTCGCCCTCAGCAGAAAGTCGGAAAGACTGTGGTAGCTTCTCCCGCCCCAAACCCACAAGACCCCGGCACCCTGCCGCGAGGAGGCCCCCATGCTCATTGGCGCACCGCTCGAGACCGCGGCGGGTGAAACCCGCGTCGCGCTCACCCCCGAGACGGCCAAGAAACTCAAGGCCCAGGGCCACACGTTGCGCGTGCAGTCGGGCGCCGGCGTGGCCGCCAGCGCGACTGACGCGGCCTACGAGGCCGCCGGCGCCGAGATCACCGACCGCGCCGGTGCCTTCGCCTGCGACCTGGTGCTCAAGGTGCGCAGCCCCGATGCCGACGAACTGAGCCTGATGAAGAGCGGCACCGCCCTGGTGGGCATGCTCAACCCCTTCGATCGCGACAACCTCGGCCGCCTGGCCGCCGCCGGCCTGACCAGCTTCGCGCTCGAAGCCGCGCCGCGCACGACACGCGCGCAGAGCATGGACGTGCTCAGCTCGCAGGGCAACATCGCCGGCTACAAGGCGGTGATGATGGCCGCCGACAAGTACCAGCGCCTGTTCCCGATGCTGATGACCGCCGCCGGCACGATCAAGGCCGCGCGCGTCGTGATCCTGGGTGTGGGCGTGGCCGGGCTGCAGGCCATCGCCACGGCCAAGCGCTTGGGCGCGGTGATCGAGGCCTCGGACGTGCGGCCCTCGGTCAAGGAACAGGTCGAGTCGCTGGGCGCCAAGTTCATCGACGTCGCCTACGAGACGGCCGAAGAG
>JANMVM010000416.1:0-6326 GCA_031392695.1 Rubrivivax sp. | reverse complement strand
GCCATGCCGCCGCGGCCGGCGTCGCTGCGCACCATCAGGTTCAGGTCCTGCGTCGGGCCGTCGAGCAGTTCGCACTGCGGCGCGGCGGCGCCATCGAAGCGCAGCGGCTCGCTGCCGGCCGACAGCATGGCGCGACGCGCGGCGAAGCGCAGCACCACGCCTTCGCCGCCGACCACTGCGAACCAGCGCTCGATGCCGGGGTAGGCGCTGAAGGGGCCGTTGCTGGCGATGCTCGCGACGCTGATGCGCAGCACCCAGTCGGCCGTTGCCGGCCAGGCCAGCAGCTCCTGCGTCGAGCCGCCGCCGTTGCGCCACGGCTGCGGTGGCACGTCGCCCTGCCGCACGATGCGGATCACGCTGCGTCCTCCACCAGCAGCGGGAACAGCGGGTGGTCCATCGGTGCGCCGGCCGGCAACTCGGCCGCCAGGCCGGGGAAGTCGGGTGAGGTCTTCCAGGCGCGCGGCGCGTGGCGCATGTCGTCGCCCAGGAAGCGCACCGAGAAGACGCGCCGGCGGCCGTCGACACCGGCCGAAGCGTGCAGCGCCAGCATGTGGAAGCACACCACGTCGCCGGGCTCCAGCGCCCAGCCGATGATCGGCTGCTGATCGCGCGTGGCGTTGATGTCGGGCAGATCGGCCAGGCTGCCTTCGGGGAACCAGCGTGCCTGCAGGTCCATGAAGGTACGCGGCATCAGCCACGGCCCCAGGTGCGAGCCGGCGACGAACTCCAGCGTCGACGGCCGGCTCACAGGGTCGACCGGAATCCAGAAGCTGGCGTTCTGCCGCCCCTCGACGTTGTAGTACGGCTGGTCCTGGTGCCAGGGCGTGGGTGCACGCGTGCCCGGCTCCTTGGTCAGCATGTGGTCGTGGTGCAGGCGCGCCGTGCGGCTTTGCATCAGCAGCGCGGCGGCCTGCGCCAGCGGGCTGCCGAAGATGAAGTCGCGGTAGTCGGCACGGTGCTGCCAGTTGCAGAAGTCCTCGATGAAGAAGCCTGGGTCGTCGGGGCGGCTGGCGACCTTGGCGCGCGGGCTGGGTTGCGCCAGGTTGGCGTCGATGCCGCGACGCAGCAGCGCCACTTCTGCAGGCCTGAGCAACTGGCGCAGGCAGACCGCGCCGTCGCGCTGGAAAGCGACGGCAATCTCGGGCGTGACGGCGGCGCGGGCGCGCTGCATCAGGACGACGGTCATGGCTGGAATTCTCCGTGCAGGGTGTAGCGCGTGCCGGGATGCACCAGCCGCGCGATGGTGATCGGCATCTGGCGCGTGAAGGTACGGCGCACCACGATCAGGCAGGCCGTGTCGCCCTCCACGCCCAGCAGCCGCGCCTCCTGCGCCGTGGGCCGCGCCGCTTCGATGCTGTACTGCGCGCGCCACAGCGCGGTGCTCTCGAACAGGACGTGGGTGGGCGTCGTGCGCGTGAAGTCGGCCTGCAGGTAGGCGGGCGCGGCAGCCGGGTTGACGTAGCGGTCTTCGCACTGCAGCGGCACGCCGTTTTCGAGGTGCACGATGAGGGTGTGGAAGACCGGCGCGCCGCTGTCCACGCCCAGCTGCGCCGCCAGCGCGGCGGGTGCCGCTTCAGTGCGCTGCAGGTGCACCTGCGCCGCGTGGTGGTGGCCGCGTTCTTCGATCTCTTCGTGCAGATCGTGGATCGTCAGCGTGCTGCTGACCTTGTGCAGCTGCGCGGCGAAGGTGCCCACGCCCTGGGTGCGGTCGACCAGCCCTTCGGCCTGCAGCTCGCGCAGCGCGCGGCTGACGGTCATGCGGCTGACGCCGAACGCGGCCACCAGGTCGGCCTCGGAGGGCATCAACGCGCCGGCCGGCCAGCGGCCGCTGGCCAGGCCGTCCAACAGGTGCTGCTTGACGCGGGTGTAGGGCGCGCCGGGCGCCGCAGTGGCGCGCTGCCGTCGAACCGGATCGGTGGAAACCATGACCCGGATGCTACTTGCATAGACTTGTCTAGACAAGTAAAGTCTGCCCTCGAAAACCCGAAAGCCCGTCATGACCGACCATTCGACGCAGCGCCACCTGACATCAGCCAGGCCGGCCCAGCCGCACGCCGTGCGCGCCCCCCGTGGCAGCACGCTCAGCTGCGCCAACTGGTTGATCGAGGGCGCCTACCGCATGCTGCAGAACAACCTCGACCCCGAGGTGGCCGAGAACCCCGACGCGCTGGTGGTCTACGGCGGCATCGGCAAGGCGGCGCGCAACTGGGATTGCTATGAAGCGATCCTCAAGAGCTTGCTTGAACTGAAACCCGACGAGACCCTGCTCATCCAGAGCGGCAAGCCGGTGGGCGTATTCCGCACCCACGAAGGTGCGCCGCGCGTGTTGCTGGCCAACAGCAACCTGGTGCCCAAGTGGGCGACCTGGGAGCACTTCGACGAGCTCGACCGCAAGGGCCTGATGATGTACGGCCAGATGACGGCCGGCAGCTGGATCTACATCGGCAGCCAGGGCATCGTGCAGGGCACCTACGAGACTTTCGTCGAAGCCGGGCGCCAGCACTATGGCGGCAGCCTCGCCGGCAAGTGGATCCTCACCGCGGGGCTGGGCGGCATGGGTGGCGCGCAGCCGCTGGCCGCCACCTTCGCCGGGGCCTGCTCCCTGACCATCGAGTGCCAGCAGTCGCGCATCGACTTCCGCCTGCGCTCGCGCTACCTCGACGAGCAGGCGAGCGACCTCGACGACGCGCTGGCGCGCATCGCCAGGTACACGGCCGAGGGCCGAGCGGTGTCGATCGGCCTGCTCGGCAATGCGGCGCGCATCCTGCCGGCGCTGGCCGAGGCCTGCATGCGCCGCGAGGCGATCAGGCCCGATCTGGTGACCGACCAGACCTCGGCGCACGACCTCATCAACGGCTATCTGCCGCCTGGCTGGAGTGTCGAGCAATGGCGGGCCGCGGCGGCCGACCCGGCTCAGCATGCCGAGCTGCGCGGCGCCGCCGCGCAGGGCTGCGCAGAGCATGTGCGGGCGATGCTGCGCTTCCAGGCGATGGGAATTCCGACCGTCGACTACGGCAACAACATCCGCCAGGTGGCGAAGGACGCGGGCGTGAAGAACGCCTTCGACTTCCCCGGCTTCGTGCCGGCCTACATCCGGCCGCTGTTCTGCCGCGGCAAGGGGCCGTTCCGCTGGGTGGCGCTGAGTGGCGACCCCGAGGACATCCGCAAGACCGACGCCAAGATGAAGGAGCTGTTTCCCCTGCATGAAAACGACAACGCGCACCTGCACCGCTGGCTCGACATGGCGGCCGAGCGCATCGCCTTCCAGGGCCTGCCGGCGCGCATCTGCTGGATCGGCCTGGGCGAGCGACACCGTGCCGGCCTGGCCTTCAACGAGATGGTCAAGAGCGGCGAGTTGAAGGCACCGATCGTCATCGGCCGCGACCACCTCGACAGCGGCTCGGTCGCTTCGCCCAACCGCGAGACCGAGAGCATGCTGGACGGCAGCGACGCGGTCAGCGACTGGCCACTCTTGAACGCGCTGCTCAACACCGCCGGCGGCGCGACCTGGGTCAGCCTGCACCACGGCGGCGGCGTCGGCATGGGCTACAGCCAGCACAGTGGCGTGGTCATCGTCTGCGACGGCACCGACGAGGCCGCCAAACGCATCGAGCGCGTGCTCTGGAACGACCCCGCCACCGGCGTCATGCGCCATGCCGACGCGGGCTACGACATCGCGGTGGCCTGCGCCAAGGAGCAGAGGCTGAACCTGCCGATGGTCACGACGGCGGCGAGCCGCTGATGCTGCTGCGCCCCGCCCGCATCACGCTCGACGAACTGCAGGCCATCCATGCCGGGGCTGACGGTCGAATCCAGCCCCTGGTGATGGATCCGCAGGCGCTGCCCGCCATCCAGGCCAGCGCCGCCGTGGTGCGTCGCGCCGCCGAAGGCAGCGAACCCGTCTACGGCGTCAACACCGGCTTCGGCAAGCTGGCCAGCACGCGCATCAGCGAAGCCGACCTGGCCACGCTGCAGCTCAACCTCATCCGCAGCCACAGCGTCGGTGTCGGCGCGCCGCTGGCGCCGGCCGTGGTGCGGCTGATGCTGGCGATCAAGGCAGCCAGCCTGGCGCGCGGGCACAGCGGCGTGCGCCCGGTGGTCATCGACACGCTGCTGGCGGTGCACAACGCCGGCTTGGTGCCGTACGTGCCTTCACAGGGTTCGGTCGGCGCCAGCGGCGACCTCGCGCCGTTGGCGCACATGACGCTGGCCTTGATGGGTGAAGGCGAGTTCGTCGTCGACCACCGACGCGTGCCCGCCGCCACGCTGCTCGAACACCACCGCATCGCGCCGCTGGTGCTGTCGGCCAAGGAAGGCCTGGCGCTGATCAACGGCACCCAGACCAGCACCGCGCTGGCGCTGCACGCGCTCTTCAGCTTCGAGCCGGTACTGGAGTCGGCGCTCGTCATCGGTGCGCTGACGGTCGACGCCGCGCGCGGCAGCGACGGCCCCTTCGACCCGCGCATCCACGCGCTGCGCGGCCAGCCGGGGCAGATCGACGTGGCGCAGTACTACCGCGCGCTGCTGCACGGCAGCGCCATCCGCAAGTCGCACCTGAATGGCCCCCAGGCCGGCGCTGTGCGCCGACCGCCCGCCGAGGGGGGTGTCCAGCCCTGGCAAAGCCAGATGCTGGACGGCGACGACCGCGTGCAGGACCCGTACTGCCTGCGCTGCCAGCCGCAGGTGGTGGGCGCCTGCCTGGACCAGCTGCGCCATGCGGCGCTGGTGCTGCTGCGCGAAGCCAATGCGGTGACCGACAACCCGCTGGTGTTTTCCGAAGATGGGGCGATGATTTCTGGTGGCAACTTCCATGCGGAGCCGGTCGCGCTGGCCGCCGACGCGATGGCCTGCGCCATCGCCGAGGTGGGCGCCATCGCCGAGCGCCGTATCGCGATGCTCATCGACAGCGGCGTCTCGCGCCTGCCGCCGTTTCTGACGCCCAACGCGGGGCTGAACAGCGGCTTCATGATCGCCCACGTCACCGCGGCATCGCTGGCCAGCGAGAACAAGTCGTTGGCCCACCCGGCCAGCGTCGACAGCCTGCCCACCAGCGCCAACCAGGAAGACCATGTCTCGATGGCCACCTTCGCGGCGCGGCGGCTGCAGCCGATGATCGCCAACGTCGCCCACATCCTGGGTATCGAGCTGCTGGCTTCGGCGCAGGGCATCGATTTCCTGCGGCCGCTGCAGAGCTCGCCAGCGCTCGAACAGGTGCATGCGCGCTTGCGCACGCAGTGTCCTGCGATGATGGAGGATCGCTACCTGGCGCCTGACATCGAAGCCGCCAGCGCGCTCGTGCACAGCGGCGACCTGGCGCGCATCCTGCGCACCTTGCCGGACCTGCCGGCACTCTGGATTCCCGCCTGAACCATCACCCCCAAGGAGCTTGCATGAAGAAGATTCTGTTATCCGTGGCCGCCGTGGCCCTGGCCTTTGCCGCCCAGGCGCAGGAAACGAAAGTCGCCATCGGCATCAGCGGCTGGACCGGCTTCGCGCCGCTCACGCTCGCGCTGCAGGCCGGCCTATTCAAGAAGCAGGGCCTCGACGTCAGCATCAAGAAGATCCCGCAGAAGGACCGCCACCTGGCGATCGCCAGCGGTGACATCCAGTGTGCCGCCACCACGGTCGAGACCTGGGTCGTCTGGAATGCGAACGGAGTGGCCACGACGCAGATCTTCCAGCTCGACAAGAGCTACGGCGCCGACGGCATGGTCGTCAAACCCGGCATCACGAGCATCAAGGACCTCAAGGGCAAGACCGTCGCCGCCGACGCGCCGGGCACCGCGCCTTACTTCGGCCTGGCCTGGATGCTGGCCAAGAACGGCCTCAGCATCAAGGACGTCAAGGTCGTCAAACTGAGCCCGCAGGCGGCCGCCAACGCCATGATCGCCGGCACCGACGGCATCGACGCCGCGATGACCTACGAGCCCTACCTGGGCGCCGTGCGCGCCAAGCCCGAGGCCGGCAAGATCATCGCCACCACGCTCGACTATCCGATGGTGATGGACACCTTCGGCTGCACGCCCAAGTTCCTGGCCGACAACCCGAAGGCCGCGCAGGCCCTGGCCAACGCCTACTTCGATGCCCTGGACATGATCAAGGCCGAGCCGAAGAAGAGCTTCGAGATCATGGGCGCCGACGTCAAGCAGACCGCCGAGGCTTTCGAGGCGAGCCAGAAGTACCTGCGCTGGCAGGACCGCGCCGCCAACCAGAAGTTCTTTGCCGGCGAGCACGCGCAGTTCAGCAAGGAAGCGGCCGAGTTGCTGCTGGCCGTGGGCATCATCAAGTCGGCGCCCGACATGAGCAAATTGGCCGACGCGCGCTTC
>JANMVM010000362.1:0-28462 GCA_031392695.1 Rubrivivax sp. | reverse complement strand
CGAGGTGACGTCGGCGGCGCCGCTCTTCACCGGCAGGGCCTTGGTCGTACCGCCGAGTTTGGTGACTTCGGTGTTGACGAAGTCGGCGTATTCCTTGCCCCCGGCCACGTCCAGATGCACCACGGCGACATTTGGGTTCTTCAGCTTCATCGACTCGGTGAAATACCCGACGCCGGATTGGGCCATTTCCTTGTTGCCGCAAAAGCCCGCGTAGTACATCGGGTTGGCCGGCTCGTAGCCCGACCTGGCCAGCGCGTAGGCACCAAGCTCGGCGGCTCTGTGAAGGCCCTGCCCGTGAAGAGCGGCGCGGCTGACGTGACATCGCAGGTGCTGGAAATCATCGCGATGAAGCCCGATGTGATCACCATCTATGGCGTGCCCAGCAACTCCATCCTGACGCTGCGCACGCTGGCGCAATACGGCGTGAAGATTCCCTCGTGGGGCATCACCCACCTGGGCACGCTGGAGGTCTACAACGCCATCGGCGCCGAGGCGGCTTCCCAGTACCACTTCATGAGCTGCTTCACGCCCACCGGCTCCGAGGACACGCCCGCGCAAAGAGACATGTCCGCCACGGCTGACAAGTACGGTTACGGCAACTTCAAGAACAACATCAACTACGTCGGCGGCTGGGTCGTCGGTCAGTTGATCGCCGAAGCCGCACTGAAGGTGGGCCCCGAGCCAACCCGCGAGAAGCTGGTCACCATGCTGAACAACGGCTTCGCGGTTGACACCAAAGGCATCTCATCGCCTCTGAAATACACCAAGGACGACCACCGCGGCATGATCGGCCTGCGCGCCTACACCGACGACTTCCAGACCCAGAAGTTCAAGGCCTTCGGCAACTACGGCGACTACGAGAAGTACATCAAGTGAGCTTGCAAATGAGCTCCCAAATGATCCCCCATTCGGCGGGCGCCTGACATGCCAGCAACGATGCGTTGCTACCACCTGGCGCGTTTTGGCCAGCCGCTGTTGGCGGTGGACCAGCCCATGCCGCAAGCCACGGGCACCCAGGTGGTGTTGAAGGTGGCAGCCGCAGGCGTGTGCCACAGCGACCTGCACATCCAGGACGGCGAGGCCGACCTGGGCAACGGGCAGATCGCCTCTTATGCCGCGCGCTGCAACCTGCCGCGCACGCTCGGCCACGAGACCAGTGGCCGGGTGGTTGCATGGGGGCCCGACGCGCAGGGCGTGTCGGCGGGCGACCTGGCACTGGTCTACCCCTGGGTCGGCTGCGGCGATTGCCACGCCTGCTTGGCAGGCAACGAAAACCACTGTGCCGACTCGCGCTTTTTGGGTGTCAGCCGCGATGGCGGCTACGCGGAACACATCGTGGTGCCGCATCCGCGCTACCTGGTCGATCTGTCCGGCATCGACCCCGTCGCTGCCGCGCCACTGGCGTGCGCCGGCGTCACCACTTATGCCGCATTGAAGAAGGCCGGTGCGCTGCTGCGCGAGCGACCCATCGTCGTCATCGGCGCCGGCGGCCTGGGGCTGATGGCCTTGCAGGTGCTGCGCCTGATGGGTGGCCGTGGCGCGGTGGTGCTGGACATCGACCCGGCCAAGCGCGAAGCGGCGCTGCGCTCCGGTGCGCTGGCCGCCATCGACCCGGTGGCCGCAGACGCCGATGCCCAGGTGCGCCAGGCCGTGGGCGGGCCGCTACTGTTCGTGCTGGACCTGGTGGGCGGCGTGGCCACGGTGTCGCAGGGCATCAGGTTGCTGGACAAAGGCGGACAGCTGCAACTGGTAGGGCTTCTGGGCGGCGCCCTGTCGCTGCCGTTGCCGATGCTGGCCACCAAGGCTGCCGCGCTGCAGGGCTGTTATGTCGGCAACCTGGCCGAGCTGCTCGAACTGGTCGCGCTGGTACGCACACACGGCTTGACTGCACTGCCGCTGGACCGGCGTCCGCTGTCGGCAGCGAACCAGGCGCTGGACGATCTGCGGGCTGGGCAGGTGATTGGCCGGGTGGTGCTGGTGCCCTGAGGGCAACTGGCCGCTCGGCTTGGCAGTCGCTGCATCTCTTGGTCGCCCACAGGTATCCCTCAACCCCCGCCACGATTGCGCAACACCACCATGCAACCGATCATCCTGCACCACTTCGACGCCTCGCCTTTCGCCGAAAAGATTCGTCTCGTGCTAGGTGCGCGGCAGATCGACTGGCTTGGGGTGCAGATCCCCATGATCATGCCCAAGCCCGACGTCGTGGCGCTGACGGGCGGCTACCGCAAGACACCGCTGCTGCAGATCGGCGCCGATGTCTATGCCGACACCGCGTTGATCGCACGTGTGCTGGATGACCTGGGCAGCGGCCCCACGCTGTACCCTCCATCCGCACCGCTGGTGCGGGCACTGGCGCAGTGGGCCGACTGGCAGTTGTTCTGGACCGTGGTCGACTTCGCATCACAGCCCGCCGCTGCCGCGCACCGCTGGCGTGACACGCCGCCCGAAGTGGTGGCCGCCATCGTCGCCGACCGCACGCCCTTCCGTGCCAGCGTGCCCAAGCAAACACCGGCCGACGCCACCGCCAACCTGCAACAGATGCTGGCGATGCTTGCGCTGCAGGTGGACGACGGCAGGGACCACTTGTTGGGTGTGTCGTCGATTGCCGACTTTGCCGTTGCACATTGCCTGTGGCACTTGCGCCGTGCCGGCCCGGTGGCCGACTCCGTGCTGGCGCCGCACCCCCAACTCTTGCGCTGGCACGATGCCCTGCAGGCCCGTGGCCATGGCCAACACAGCGAGATCCCGTCCAGCCAGGCGCTGGCCATGGCCGCCGAGGTTGCGCAAGCCGGCCGCTATGCAACGTGCAGCGTCATGACCGGGCTGGGCTTCGATGCCGGGCAACGTGTCAGCGTGGCGGCCACCGACTACGGCACCGAAGCGGTCGCCGGCAAGCTCGTGGGCCTGACACTGCACGAGGTGGTGATCGAGCGCACCGACAGTCGCGCGGGCACGGTGCACGTGCATTTCCCGCGCCGCGGGTTTTGCATCACGCCAGAAGCTTGACGTCGGGCCCATCAGGGCTGCGCCGGCGTTCGGCAACCGCCTTGAAGTCTCCCCCCACTACCCACCGGCCCGCCGACGAAGGGCGCAACCATGAACACACTTCGGCGCCGCATGCTCGGCAGCTGCATCCTGAGCTTCACCCTTGCAGCCGTCGGGCCGGTTGGCGCGCAGTCCGACTACCCGTCCAAGCCGATCCGATTCATCGTCGCTTTCAGCGCAGGAACGGCCTCGGACACTGTCGGGCGGGCCATCGCCGATGAGCTGTCCAAGCTGGTCGGCGTGGCCGTGGTGATCGAAAACCGCGAGGGCGCCGGTGGCAACCTGGGGCATGCCGCAGCGGCAAGAGCCGCGCCCGACGGCTACACGCTGCTGATGGGTACCGCGCTGGTGGCGCTGACCGTGCACAGCACGGCGCCCCCGCTGTACGACCCGATCAGGGACTTCATACCGGTGCTGCAGGTGGCGCAGATTCCGGCCGTGGTGGTGGCGGCCAGCACGGCGCCGTTCAAGACCTGGCCGGAGCTGGTGGCGTATTCAAGGACCAAGCGCGGCCAGATCAACTTCGCCACTTCGGGCAAGGGTGGTTCGTCGCACCTGCTGGCAGAGATTTTGAAGCGCGAATTTGGTTTCGATGCCCAGGACGTGCCTTACAAGAACACGGGCCAGGCCATCACCGACACGGCCACCGGCACCATCGACTACTTCGTTGCCAACCTGCCCCCCGCGCGCGGCTTGCTGCAGACAGGCCAGCTGCGGGCGCTGGCGGTCGGGTCCAAACAACGGCTGCCCGGCTACCCCGACGTGCCGACCTTTGCCGAGCTGACCGGCAAACCGAACTTCGAGATTTCGCTGTGGTACGGCCTCTTCGCCCCGGCGGGCACGCCCGCTGCGAGCGTCGCGCGGCTGGCCCGCGACATCGCCAAGGCCGCCGATACGCCTGCGGTGCGGCTGCGGCTCGACACAGCCGGCGGGGCGCTGTCGATCACCAGCGGCACTGAGCTGGCTGAGCAGCTTCGTGCCGACAACACGCGCTACCGCAATCTGCTGAAGGAACTCGACCTGCTGCCCAAACCGAATTGACACCCGGTTTCAGGTCAACCCCGGGACGACCACGGCCTTGCCCATGACCCGTCGTTCGGTCAACGCGGTGATGGCTTCTCCGGCGCGCTCCAATGGCACGCGCAAGCCGATGCGCGGGGAAATCCGCCCGCTGCGGAAGAGGTCCAGCAGTGCACGCACATCGGCCTCCGCCGCGGCCGGCTCACGCTGGAGGAAATCACCCCAGAACACGCCGATGATGGCGGCGCCTTTGAGCAGCGGCAGGTTCAAGGGCAGGCGCGGGATCTCGCCGTCGGCAAAGCCGACCACCCGGTAGCGGCCGCGCCAGGCGATGGCGCGAAAGGCCGGCTCGCTGAAGCGCCCACCCACCGGATCGACGACCACATCCACGCCCTGCCCGTTGGTCAGGGTCTTGAGACGCTCACGCAGGTCTTCGGTGCTGCAGTCGATGGTCTCGTCGGCGCCATGTTCGCGGCACACCGCCAGTTTCTCGGCGGACGACGCTGCGGCAATCACGCGCGCACCCAGCGCCTTGGCCAGTTCCACGGCGGCCAGTCCGATGCCACCGGCAGCACCCAGCACGAGCAAGGTTTCGCCAGCGCGCAAGGCCGAGCGGTCGGTCAGCGCGTGGTAACAGGTGCCGTAGGTCAGCAGCATGGCGCCAGCCAGGTCGAAGGGCATGCCCGCAGGCATTGCCACCATGCGTTCGGCCGACACCAGCGCCTGCTGGGCAAACGCACCCCAGGTGAGGAGGCCGATCACCGAGTCGCCCTGCGCAAAGCGGGTGACACCCGTGCCCACGGCCAGCACCGTGCCTGCCAACTCGCCGCCCGGCGTGAAGGGCAGCGGTGGCTTGAACTGGTACTGGTTGCGGATGATCAGCGCGTCCGGGAAATTGACGCCGGCGGCGCGCACGCCCACCAGCACTTCACCGGGCCCTGGAACCAGGGCTGGCAGGTCTTCGATCACCAGGGCTTCGGGGCCGGCATGGCGCACACAACGGACGGCCTTCACGCGGCGCCTTGGCGCAGCATGCGGCGCACCACCGATTCGGCCACCAGCGCCGGCTTGTCGCTGCCTTCGATGTCCACCGTGACCGCGAAGCTCAGCTGCAGGCCGCCGGCGATGTCTTCCACCCGCGCCAGCGTGAAGCGGGCACGAACGCGACTGCCGGCGCGCACGGCGCTCGTGAAGCGCACGCGGTTCAGCCCGTAGTTGACGCCCATGTCGCAGAACGGCAGCGCAGCCATCAGGAAGTCCTCGTAGAACTTGCCCAGCAGCGACAGCGTCAGGTAGCCGTGCGCGATGGTGCCGCCGTACGGCGACTCGGCAGCCGCGCGCACGACGTCGACGTGGATCCACTGGAAGTCGCCGGTGGCCTGGGCGAACAGGTTGATGCGCGTCTGGTCGACGAGCAGCCAATCGCTGATGCAGACCTCCTCGCCCGTGGCGCGGTGGACCTCGGCGGCGTTGTCGAAGCGGAGGGCAGTGCTCATGGTATGTCGGCTCCTGCGGGTTTGTACGGGTTTGCGAGCGATTTGGTCAGACCATACTACTGTACGGTAGCGTCTTTATCTACTCAGTAGTAGTTACCCACCTGCTTGCCCACCTGCCATGCTCCAAGTCAAGTCGCTCAACGTACCGAAAGCCGCCGACGTGCTGGCGGCGTCGTTGCGTGAAAGGATTCTGAATGGCCACTTCGGTGACGGTGACGACCTGCCCTCCGAACGTGAGCTGGTCGAGCAGGTCAGCCTGTCACGTGCCACGGTGCGTGAGGCGCTGCGTATCCTCGAGGGCGAGGGTCTGATCGCCACCCGCCTCGGGCGCAACGGCGGCTCGGCGGTCGTGCGGCCGAGCGCTGCGGCCATCGAGCGGTCGGTGGCCATCTTCATCCGTGGCCAGCGCATCCGCCTTGAGGCCGTGCTGGAGGCCCGCGTTGCGATCGAGCCCTCTTCGGCGCGCTTCGCAGCGCAGCACCGCACCGAGGACGACCTGGTCCAGATGGAGGCCTGCCACCAGGCCATGGAAACGGCCTCACGGCTGGGCGACCTGAAGGGCTACGTGCGCGCGAACCTGGACTGGCACGTCGCGGTCGTGCGCGCCAGCCACAACGAGTTGCTGATCGCCTTCATCTCCGCTGTCTCGGAGTCGGTCCACGAGGCGACCGATCTCGACGGCATCAATCCGCTTGAAACACGCAACGCGGTGATCCATGCTCACCGCCGAGTCATCGACGCCATCCGCGCCGGCGACGGGTTGGCGGCCGAGCGGCGCATGACGCGTCACGTCGGCGCCTACGTCGATCACGTGCGCGTCAAGAACACAGATATCAAGGACATGGGATGACAGGGATCGTCGGCATCGACGTCGGGGGCACGTTCACCGACCTTTATTACTCGGGCGGCGAAGGCCGTCCACACAGCATCCTGAAGGTGCCCTCGACGCCGCAGGACCCCTCGGTCGGCCTGCTCGACGCGCTGCAGCGCGCCGGGCTGGCTGCACATGAACTGGACGCGCTGCTCCACGGCACCACGATCGCCACCAACGCGGTCATCGAGCGCCGGGGCGCCCGCTGCGCGCTGATCACCACGCAGGGCTTCCGCGACATCCTGGAACTCGGTCGCCGCGACCGGCCGCAGATGTATGGCCTGGAGGGCGTGCACGAGCCCCTGGTGCCGCGCGACCTGCGCTTCGAGGTGGACGAGCGGCTCGACCACGAAGGCCGCGTCGTGCGCCCGCTCGACGAGGCGCAGCTTCGCGACATCGGCGAGGCGCTGAAGCTGCTGGACGTCGAGTCGGTCGTGATCTCGTTCCTGCACGCCTATGCGAACACCGAGCACGAGGACCGCGCACGCCAGATCCTGGCCTCGATCGAGCCGCGTTGGGAGCTCGTCACGGCCACCTCGGTGGTGCGCGAGTACTACGAGTTCGAGCGCACGAGCACCGCGGTCGTGCAGGGCTATCTGCAGCCGCTGGTGGCGCGCTATGCACGCAACCTGGCGGCCAAACTGTCCAGCTGGGGCTACGACCGCGAAGTCGCCATCATGCAAAGCAACGGCGGCGTCGCGCCGCTGCGGCAGCTGAGCCAGCGCTCGGCCTACATCGTGCGCTCCGGACCCGCCGCCGGCGTCACCGCTGCAGCGCGCATCGCCGCGGAAGCGGGCTTCAACTACGTCATCACGGGCGACATGGGCGGCACCAGCTTCGACGTCGCCGTGATCGTCGACGGCAAGCCTGACGTTGCCGAGCTGACCAACCTGGACTTTCGCATGCCGCTGCGGCTACCGATGATCGATGTGCACACCATCGGCGCCGGCGGCGGCAGCATCGCCTACCTCGACCGGGGCGGCATGCTGCAGGTGGGGCCGCGCAGCGCCGGCGCGATGCCCGGGCCCGTAGCCTACAGGCGTGGCGGCACCGAGCCCACCGTCACCGACGCCAACGTCGCACTCGGCCGCATCAACCCGGCCAGCAAGATGAACGGCGAAGATTCCTCGCTGGATGTCGAGGGCGCGCGCGAAGCCGTGCGCGGCCTTGGTGAAAAGATGGGGCTGCCCATGGAGCAGACGGCCGAAGCCATCCTGGCCGTCGTCAACCAGCGCATGGCCGGTCGCATCCGGCTGATGTCCATCGAACGCGGGCTCGATCCACGCGACTTCGCCTTCGTCGCCTTCGGCGGCGCCGGGCCGCTGCACGGCGGCGCGCTGATTCGCGAAGTCGGCGTCAGCACGATGCTGGTGCCGCTGTACCCCGGCGTGCTGTGCGCCCTGGGATGCGTCTATGCCGACCTGCGCTACGACCTGTCGCAGACGGTAGAAAAGCGCCTCGACCGCCTGGGCGCCGACGAGCTGCCCGCGATCCTCGCCCGGCAGCGCGAGCAAGGCCATCTGCAGTTGCAGGACAGCCTCGTGCCGATGGACGGCTCGTCGCTGACGCATGCCGCTGACATGGCCTATCAGGGCCAGATCCACTCGCTACGCGTGACGATCGAGGCCGACTGGAGCGCGGCACGCCTGGAAGAAGCTTTCGTCAAGGCGTACCGCGAGAAGTTCGGCAACACGCTGGCCGATATCCCGGTCGTCATCGTCAACGTGCGCACCATCGTCGTCGGGCTGCGCAAGCCGACGCCACTGCCCAAGGCTGCGCCGGGCGCGGGTGGAACGCCGCAGGCCATCGGACAGCGGCCGGTGTATCTGGGTGGCTGGCACGACACCCCCGTCTACCACCGCGACGGTCTCGCGCCCGGCATGGCCTTCAACGGCCCCGCCATCGTCGAACAGCGCGACACCACCACGGTGATCGAGCCCGACATGACGGCCACCGTCGACACACACGGCAACCTATTGGTGAAAGTGAGGGCCTGACACCATGGCCATCGATCCCGTCACCCTGGCCGTCGTGCGCGGCAGTCTCGAGCAGATCGCCGACGAGATGGATCTGCACCTGATCCACGCCGCCATCTCGCCCATCATTTCCGAGACCAACGACTGCGCCAACGGCATCTTCCACCCGGTCAGCGGCGAGACCATCGCCCAGGGTCGCTACGGCCTGCCGGTGTTCCTGGCCTACATGCAGTTCACGGTGCAGAAGGTCATCGAACTGGCCACGGCCGAAGGCGGCTTCAAGCCCGGGGACGTGTGGATCATGAACGACACCTACCTGGGTGGCAGCCATCTGCAGGACGTGCAGATCATCGCCCCGGTGTTTGCCGACGGTGAGCTGTTCGCGGTGATGGCCACCACCGGCCACTGGATGGACATGGGCGGCAACGTGCCCGGCGGCTGGGCGCCACGCGCCACCGAGATCCACCAGGAAGGCATCGTCATCCCGCCCGTCAAGCTGTACGAAGAAGGCAAGCTGAACAAGGCGCTGGTGGCCATGTTCCGGGCCAATGTGCGGCTGCCCAACGAGATCACCGGCGACATGATGGCCATGGTCAACGTGTTCTCGGTCGGATCGCGCGGCGTTCAGGCCCTGGTCAAGCGCTACGGGCGCGCGGTGCTGGCCGATTGCCTGAACGAGATGATCGCCTACAGCGAACGCCAGATGCGCAGCTACATCAGCGATCTGCCCGACGGCACCTACAGCTGGCGCGACCACATCGACAACGACGGCATCGTCGACGAGCCCATCCCCGTCCAGTTGTCGATCACGATCCGCGGCGACACGATGCACTTTGATTTCACCGGCACCGGGCCGACGGCGCGCGGGCCGATGAACATGTCGCGAAACACCACGCTGTCGTCGTGCTTCGTCGCCATCAAGCACATCTTTCCAGACGTGCCGGTCAACGGCGGCACCTTCCGCCCGATCAGCATCCACGTGCCCGACGGCACCCCGCTGTCGGCCGAGTACCCGTCGGCCTGCGGCGGCTACCTGGAACCGATGGGCCGGGTGATCGACGTCGTCTTCGGCGCGCTGTCGCAAGTGATGCCGGATCGCACACCGGCGGCCTTCTTCGGCACCATCGGCGTGGTCGCCATCAGCGGCACGCACCCGCGCACCAAGAACTACTACGTCGGCGTGTTCCCCTACCCTGGCGGCTACGGCGCCACCAAGGCCAGCGACGGCCTGGTCAATGGCACGCCGCCGCAGTCGATGGCCAACTTCATGTCGCTCGAAATGTCGGAGCACCGCTTTCCGCTGCGCTTCGACCACTTCAGGCTGCGCGAAGACTCCGGCGGCGCCGGCTGGCACCGCGGCGGCTGTGGCACCGAATACGGCTTCACGACGCTGGCCGACACCATCGTCTCGGTGCTGGGCGACCGCGTCGACCACGCACCCTTCGGAATCTTGGGCGGTGGGCCGGCAGCGGCCAGCAAGGTTGAATTCCACAGCGGTGGCCGCGTCTGGAAGCCCGAACTGCGCAGCAAGCAGGAAAAGGAAGCCCTGGTCGCCGGCGACGCGCTGCACGTCGCCTCACCCGGCGGTGGCGGCTGGGGCAACCCGCTGGAGCGCGATCTGGCCGCCGTCGAGCACGACCTGAACCTGGGCTACATCAGCCGCGCCACCGCCGAGACCGCTTATGGCGCGGTCGTCGCCGAAGCGCAAGCACTGCCCGCCGGGCGCACGCGCTACCGGCTCGATGCCGCCGCCAGCGCCACACGCCGCCAGGGACTTGCCCAGGCCCAGGCCGCCGCCTGAACACCGAACAAACCACACCACAAACCATGCACACGAACGACCAAGGAAGCTGGGAGCTGCCCGAAGAGCTGCGCATGTTGCGCGACACTTTGCGCCGCTTCATGAAGGAAGAAGTGCGGCCGGCCGAAGACAAGCTGCCGCACGACGCCTACACCTTCGACGAACCGCAGCGCCTGGCCATCCAGGCCAAGGCGCGTGCGCTCGGCCTGTGGTGCTTCGAGACGCCGGCCGAACACGGTGGCGCGGGCCTGTCGCTGCTCGGTCAGTGCATCGCCGCAGAAGAAACGGCCAAGTGCCGCATGGGCATGTACATCGCCGGCTGCGGCGCCTTCGGCTTCGATCCGCCGGTGGTGATCTGGAAGGGCACGGCGCACCAGCAGCGCTTCGCGCGTGAAGACGTCGCCAACGGCACCAAGGCCTTCGTCGCCATCAGCGAGCCCAGCGGCGGCAGCGACCCCGGCCGCGCCATCACGACACGCGCCGAGCGCAAGAGCGACCGCTACGTCATCAACGGCACCAAGATCTGGATCTCGGGCGCCAGCATGGCCAGTTGGGGCATCGTGTTCGCGCGCACCGGCGGCGTGCCGGGCCGCGACGGCATCACCAGTTTTGTCGTCGACAAGAGCCGCCCGGGCATCAGCCTCTCCAAGATCCCGGTCATCCGCTCGTACGCGCCGTACGAGGTGCACTTCGACAACTACGAGGTGCCGATCGAAGACCGCCTGGGTGAAGAAGGCAAGGGTTTTGCGCTGGCCGAGGCGTGGCTGATCCATGCACGCCCGCCCTATGCGGCGCAGACCATCGGCGTCGCGCAAGCCGCGCTCGACCTGGCCATCGAATGGGTCTCGCAGCGCAAGACTTTCGGCACCACGCTGGCCGAGAAGCAGGCCATCCAGTGGATGATTGCCGACAGCGAAGTCGAGTTGCGTGCTGCGCGCCTGCTGACCTACCAGGCCGCGTGGAACGCCGACCTGGGCCGCGACATCAAGATCGACGCATCGGTGGCCAAGGTCTACGGCACCGAAGTCGCTGGCAAGGTCATCGACCGCTGCATCCAGATGTTCGGCGGCATGGGCGTGGCGCAAGAGCTGCCGCTGGAGCGCTGGTACCGCGAGGCGCGCATCCGCCGCATCGGCGAGGGCCCGTCGGAAATCCACCGCATGGTGATTGCGCGCTCCATTCTCGGTGGCAAGCGCGCCGCTTCCTGAGCCGAACTCAATCAAGGCAACGATCATGGCCATCGATCTCGAAGTTTCCGCCGAAGGCGTCGCGCTGATCACCATCAACCGCCCTGAGCGGCTGAACGCGATGGACGCCGAGCACTACCAGGCGTTGTCCAAGGCCTGGTGCAGGGTGCGCGACGACGCGGCCATCCGCGTGGCCATCGTCACCGGCGCGGGCGAAAAATCATTCACCACTGGCGCCGACATCAAGAGCTTCCTGACTGCGCCGGCCGACCTGTCGGAGATGTGGTTGACACAGCGCGACCCGTTGCTCAACCGCGGCCTCGAGGTGTGGAAGCCCATCATCGCCGCCGTCAACGGCTACTGCCTGGGTGGCGGCGTGACGTTGATGCTGGCCACCGACATCCGCATCGCTGCACCGCACGCCACCTTCAACCTGGCCGAAGTCAAGCGCGGCGTCATCCCCGGCAACGGCGGCACGCAGCGTGTGCTCGACCAGCTGCCCTACCCGATCGCGATGGAGATGCTGCTGACGGGCGACGCCATCGACGCCGACACCGCGGCGCGCTGGGGGCTGATCAACAAGGTGGTGCCGAAAGAGGCGCTGCTCGACACTGCTTTCGCCTACGCCAAGCGCATCGCCGCCAACGCGCCCCTGGCGGTGCAGGCAGCCAAGGAACTGGCCGTGCGCAGCCGCGAGATGGACCGCACCACCGGGCTGCGATTCGAAGCCGTGATCAACCGCATGCTCAGCATGACCGAAGACGCCAAGGAAGGCCCGGCAGCCTTCTCTGCGAAGCGTCCGCCCAACTTCAAAGGACGCTGAAGCTCATGACTGCCGCATACCCCCTGCAGGGCATCACCGTTGTCGATCTGGGGCAGATCTACAACGGGCCCTACTGCACCTTCCTGATGGCGATGGCGGGAGCCCGCATCATCAAGATCGAGGCCAAGGGTGGCGAGAACCTGCGCCGGCGCGGCGCCGTCGGCGGGGCAGCGCTGCCCTTCGCGATGCTGAACTCGAACAAGACCTTCGCCACGCTGGACCTGAAGGCCGAGCGCGGCAAGGAACTGCTTCGCGCGATGGTCGGCAAGGCCGACGTGCTGGTCGAGAACTTCGCGCCCGGCGCGATGGAACGCCTGGGCGTGGGTTTCGATGCGCTGCGCAAGCTCAATCCGCGCCTGGTGTACGGCTCGAGCTCGGGCTTTGGCCGTTCGGGGCCGAACAAGAATTTCCCGGCGATGGACCTGACGGTGCAGGCCATGGCCGGCGTCATGAACGTCACCGGCTTCCCCGACCGGCCGCCGGTGAAGGCCGGCCCCGCGCTGTGCGACTTCTTCGGCGGCGTGCACTTGTACGGCGCCATCGTCACGGCGCTGTACGAACGCGAGAAAACCGGCGTCGGCCGCCTTGCCGAGGTCTCGATGCAAGAGGCCGTGTACGCCTCGCTGGCCTCGAACCTGGGCTTGCACTACAGCATGGGCAATGACGTGCCGCCACGCACCGGCAACCGCCATGGTGGCCTGGCGGAGTCCCCGTACAACGTATACCCCACGCTCGACGGCCACCTGGCGATCATCTGCGTCAGCGAGACGCATTGGAAGTCGCTGCTGAAGGCCATGCAGCGCGAAGACGTGTTGAGCGATCCGCGCTTCCTGGATCTGAAAAGCCGTGTCGAGCACATGGACGAGATCGACGAACTCGTCAGCGGCTTCACCGCGCAGCACGCCAAGCAGCCCCTGTTCGAGCTGCTGATGCGCCACCGCGTGCCCTGCGCGCCCGTGCGCAACCTGGACGAGGTGGTGAACGACGTGCACATGCACGAACGCCGCGCGCTCGAGTGGGTCGAGCACCCGATCTACGGCCGCGTCTGCCTGCCCAATTCACCGCTGCGCTTCGACGGTGTCGAGCCGATGCCGATCCGCGCGAGCGGTGCGCTCGGCCGCGACAACCACGAGGTCTACGGCGACTGGCTCGGCCTGTCAGACGCCGAGATCGAAACGCTGGTCCGCGAGGAGGTGATATGAGCAACGAGGGCTCCCCGAGTGCGAATTCCCGCCCGGCGGGAGTGCGCCCGGACTTGGTCCGTCCCTGCGGACGGACCAAGCCTGGCGCACGCCTGACCCCTCTGTGGGTCAGGCCGCGCGAAGCGCGTAGGGTGCCGCAATGACTCACAACCTGCGCGGCCACGGCGTCATCGCCGGCGTAGGTCATACCGCCTTCGGCAAGCTGCCCGGCCGCAGCACCGTGGCGCTGAACGTCGAAGCCATCGCCAAGGCGCTGGCCGATGCCGGCGTCGACAAGGGCGAGGTCGACGGTCTGTTCGTCAAGGCACCCACCTCGCGCTTCGAGATGATGTACGCGCAGAAGCTGGCCGAGGCGCTGGGCATGGTGCCGCGCATCGGCGGCGTCTGGGACCACGGCGGCGCCAGCAACATCAGCATGATCTCGCACGCCGTGATGGCCATCGAGGCCGGCCAGTGCAACGTTGCCGTGGTGGCGCTGGCCGACAACCCGGCCACGGGCTCGCGCCAGGCCTATGAAAAGAGCTACGGCGACGGCGACAGTGGCACCTACGGCTGGTTCTCCACGCCTGCCGGCTACGCCATGCTGGCGCAACGACACATGGGCCAGTTCGGCACCACGAGCGACCAGCTCGGCGCCATCGCGGTGGCCTGCCGGCGGCACGGCGCAGCCAACCCCAACGCCCAGTTGCGCAAGGCGCTGTCGCTGGAGCAGTACCGCCAGTCGCGGCTGATCGTCGAGCCGCTGCGCCGCGACGACTGCTGCCTGGTGTCCGACGGCGCGGCTGCGGTGGTGGTGATGAGTGCGAAGCGCGCCGCCGCAATGCAGGTCGCCAAGCCGGTGCCGATCCTCGGCTTCGGCCAGGGCCAGACCTCGTGGGACGTGGCGCTGCGAGCCGACCTGACGACGACGGCGGCCAAGGTCTCGGCGCAGACCGCGTTCACGATGGCCGGGCTGAAACCCGCCGACATCGACGTGGCGCAGATCTACGACTGCTTCACGATCTGCGTGCTGATGACGCTGGAGGACTACGGCTTCTGCGCCAAGGGCGAAGGCGGGCGCTTCGTCGAGGGCGGCCGCATCGAGCTCGGCGGCGAGCTGCCGATCAACACCTCCGGCGGCCTGCTGTCGGAGACCGGCATGCCCGGCATGCAACTCATCATCGAAGCCGTGCGCCAGTTGCGCGGCGAATCGGTCAACCAGGTGGCGGGCGCCGGCAAGGCGATCGTCAGCAACCAGGGCGGCATCATGCACACGCATGCCACGCTGATCCTGGGCCACTGATGGAGACTCAGATGAGCGACGAGGGTTTCCCGAGTGCGAATTCCCGCTTGGCGGGACGACGCGAAGCGTCCAGGGTGCACCCATGAGCGACGTGGCCACCCTCCCGCAACCCGAGATCACCGATCTCACGCGGCCGTTCTGGGAACGGCTGCAGCAGGGCTTTCTCAGCTTCCAGCGCTGCACCGCCTGCGGTCACGCCTGGCTGCCGGCGCGAGAGCAGTGCCCGCAATGCCTGGGTGACGCCTGGACGCGCGAAGACGCATCGGGCAGCGCGCGCCTGATCAGCTGGGTCGTCTACCGCACCGCGTTCCACCCGGCCTTCGAGAACCGCCTGCCCTACACGGTGGCGGTGGTCGAGCTCGACGAGGGCCCGCGGCTGATCAGCAACGTGCTGGGCGACGCGGGCGTGCTGCGCATCGAGCAGCGCCTGACGCTGGTGATCGAAGACGAATCCGGCACGGCGGTACCCCGATTCCGCGTCGCCACCCCGCTGTAAAGACCATGAAACCACTGTTCGCCCTCGGCACCCTCGCCGCCCTGCTGTTCGCAGGGGCCGCGCGAGCCCAGGAAGCCTTCCCGAGCCGCCAGCTGCGCATCGTCGTGCCCACATCGCCGGGGAGCGGCTCCGACACGACGGCGCGCTTCTTCGGCGAACAGCTCGCCGCCGCACTGGGGCAGCAGGTGCTGATCGAGAACAAGCCCGGTGCCAACGGCGTGCTGGCGGCGATGGCGGTCAAGCAGGCCCCCGCCGGCGGCTACACGCTGTTTCTGGGCACCAACACGCACATGGCGGTGAACCCGATCGTCGTCAAGGACCTGCCTTACGACAGCGTCAAGGACTTCAAGTTCGTCAGCGGCCTGGGGCGCGGCATGATGATGTTCGTGGCCCCACCGGCCACACGGCTGAAGACCCCCTCCGAGCTGGTGACCGCAGCCAAGGCCACTGCACGCCAGCTGAGCGTGGGCTCCTACACCGCAGGCTTCCAGCTCTCGGCCGAGTGGTTCGCCAGCGTCTCGGGCACCAAACACGTCTACGTGCCGTACAAGGGCGCGCCCGAGGTCTTCACCGCGCTGATGGGCGACCAGCTGGACTGGGCCGTCACCGACCTCATTGCCGCGGTGCCGCAGGTCAAGGCCGGCAAGCTGAGGGCGATTGCAGTCTCGGGTGACAAGCGCCACCCCGACATCCCCGACGTGCCCACGCTGAAGGAGAGCGGTTACCCCGAGTACGTGAACTACACCTGGACCGCGCTCGTCATCCGCGCCGAGACACCCGAGCCGGTGAGCGCGCGCCTGGTCGAAGCGATCCAGAAGATCATGGCCTCGACCGCCGGGCGCGACTTCATTGCCCGCATCGGGTCCGAGCCGCTGGCGCTCGGCCCAGCCGAAATGCGCCGCTTCCAGGCCAGTGAGACCGAGCGCTTCCGCCGCATTGCCGACGGTGCCGGGATCAAGCCTCAATGACGGCCGCAATGAAAGCCTGCCCATGAACGCGACCGCAGCAGCTCACTGGCCCGGCAAAGCTGCCGTCGTCACCGGCGGCGCGCGTGGCATGGGTGGCGCCGTGGCGTTGGCATTGTTGCGCGACGGTGCGGCCGTGCATGTGCTCGACGCCCTGCCCGCTGCCGACCCGGCCTGGGCCGCGCTGCACGCGGCTGCGGCTGGGGCGCCGGGGCTGCTGGTGGTGCACCACGGTGACGTCTCGACACCGGCAGCCTGGCAGGCACTGGCCGCGGCGCTGCGAGCCGGCGGCGTACCGCTGGCCGGGCTCGTCAACAACGCTGGCATCACCGGCCCGCGCAACACGGTGACGCAGACCGTGCTGACCGACTGGGAACGCGTGCTGGCGGTCAACCTGACCGGCGCCATGCTGGGCCTGCGCACGCTGGCGCCCTTGATGGGCGGCGGCGGTGCGGTCGTCAACATCTCGTCCACCGTGGGCATGACCGGCTACCACAACGCCGCCTACAGCGCCAGCAAGTGGGCCCTGCGCGGGCTGACACGCAGCGCTGCGATGGAGCTGGCGCCACGCGGCGTGCGCGTGAACTGCGTCTGCCCCGGCGTCGTCGACACCGAACTCATCCACACCAGCCCGGCACTCGTGGCCGCGCTGCAGAACGTGATTCCGATGCAGGCGATGGCCGCGCCGGAGCAGGTGGCCCAGGTCATCTGCTTCCTGCTCGGCCCGCAGGCTTCCTACGTCACCGGCGCCGACTTCGCGGTCGACGGCGGCGTCAGCGGCGGCGGGCTGTACTGGCCTGTGGGCTGCGCCGTCGGCGCACTGGGCGCATCTGACCTTTCCAACCACACTTGATAGGAGACAACTCGATGAAGACGCTGTTTGCAGCCCTGCTGCTGGTTTCCGCGGCGGCGCTCCCGCTGCACCTGCACGCGCAGCAGGGACCGATCAAGATCGGTGCGCTCAACCCTTACAGCGGCCCGATGGCGCTGTACGGCACCGAAGTCACGCGCGGCTACGAAGTGGCCGTGGACCAGATCAACGCCAAAGGCGGCATCAAGGGCCGCAAGATCGAGCTCATCCGCGGCGATGTGTCGAACCCGCAGCAGGGCATCGCGACCGTCGAGCAGCTGGTCAGCAAGGACAAGGTCGACCTCTTCGTCGGCACCTACATCAGCGGCATCTCGTTGACGGCCAGCGACGCTGCGCTGCGCTACAACAAGCTGTACTGGGAGACCAACGCCGTGGCGCAGGTGCTGACCGACCGCGGCCTGCCCAACTTCATCCGCAGTGGCCCCGATGGCAGCGCCTTCGCCAACACGTCGTCGGCTGCCGTGCGCGACCTCATCGCGCCGGCGCTGAAGAAGGACGTGCGCGAACTCAAGGTGTGGATCCAGAGTGAGGACTCGATCTACGGCTCGTCCATTTCCGCCGCGCAAAAGCGCATCCTCGAGACCTTCGGCGCCAAGATCGTCGGCGTGGGTTCGCATTCGGCGCGCACCATCGACCTCAACGACAGCGTGCTGCGCATCAAGCAGGCCGCGCCCGACGTCATCGTGCAGACCGGCTACGTGCCCGACGGCAACTTGTTGCTGCGCACGCTGCGCGACCAGGGCGTGAAGCCGTCGGCGATCCTGTTCGTCGGCACCGGCGACACGCCCGAGGCCCTGCAGGCGCTGGGTTCCTACATGGAAGGCATCCTCGTCGTCGGCTACCCGCGCGGCGACATCACCGAGGTCTACGGACCCGGCAACAAGGCCTACTTCGAAGCCTACCGCGCCAAGTACAAGGCCGACCCGGTGGCACCGCAAGGCATGAACGCCTACTCCGGCTTCATGATCATGGCCGAGGCGCTGACCATCGCCGGCAGCACCGAGCCCGACAAGGTGCAGGCCGCCGCCGCCAAGATGGACAAGCCCGAGAACGTCTACCCATCCGGCTATGGCGTGCGCTTCGACAAGCAATTCCAGAACGTGCGCACCGGCTTCACGGTCTCGCAGTGGCAGGGCGGCAGCCTCGTCACGGTGTTCCCGAAGAAGGCCGTGCAGGCCGGCGTGGCGCTCAAGCCGCTGGCTCGCCCGTGATCGCACGCCCCTGAACGAATGAGCAAGCGCTGGCCACGCACTGCTCGCGTGCCAGCGCTTGCGCTTCAACCAAACCACTGAACCGCATGGAAAACATTCTCACCGTGCTCGTCTTCGGCGTGTTGCTGGGCGGCATCTACGGCCTGGTCAGCATCGGGCTGAACCTGATCTTCGGCGTCGTGCGCATCGTCAATTTTGCGCAGGGCGAATTGGTGATGTTCGGCATGTACGGAAGCTACTTTGCCTACACACAGTGGGGCCTGTCGCCCTACGTGTCGGTGTTCATCGTGGCACCTGCGGTCGGGCTGCTGGGCGTGGCCATCCAGCGCCTGGTGATCCAGCCCTTGCACGCCGAACCCAACATGCAGATCTTCGCCACCTTCGGCCTGCTGATGCTTTTCCAGAACATCATGCTGGCGGTGTCGCGCGGCGAAGCCTACAGCGTCGGTGGTGACGCCGCGGCCACCGTGCTGCAACTGGGCGACCTGAAGCTGAGCATGGTGCGCGTGGTCACGCTGTTGGCTGCAACGTTGATCACCATCGGCTTGCACCTGTTTCTGTCGCGCACGATGACCGGCAAGTCGATCCGTGCCGTGACGCAGGACAAGCGCGCCGCCCGGACCATGGGCATCAACGTCGAGAAGACCTTCCTCATCACGTTTGCCATCGGCTCGGCACTGGCCGGCATGGCCGGCGCGCTGCTGACGCCGATCTACTCCATCACCCCGGCCGTCGGCGGCAACTTCATCCTGGCGGCTTTTGCCGTGGTGGTGCTGGGTGGCCTGGGCAGTGTCTGGGGTGCCTACATCGGCGGTCTGATCGTCGGCATCGTCGAGGTCTTCGCCGGCTTCTACATCGATCCGGTGCTGCGCAGCGCCGTCTGGTTCCTGATTTTCCTGATCGTCCTGATCGTGCGCCCGGCCGGCCTGCTGGGCCAGGTGGGTGCCGAAGAAGTGGGTTTCCGTGAACAAAGCTGAACAGACAGTCATGCCCCAGGGCGAACCGTTGCCGGCGGAAGACAGCGCCCGGGCTGCGCCGCCGGCCCACCAGGTCATCGAGAGTGGACAGAAGGCCCTGCTGCGCTACCTGGTGGCTTTCGGCCTGGCGCTGCTGCCATTAGCGCTGCTGTCGAACGATCCCAGCTGGCTCAACATTCTTGCCTTCACCTACCTTATGGGCGGCGTGGCCGCGGCCTGGAACATCATCGGTGGTTATGGCGGGCAGTTTTCGCTGGCGCACGGGGTGTTCTTCGGCATTGGCGCGTACGCAACGGCAATCTTCGTGATCCGCTTTGCCTGGTCGCCCTGGCTGACGATGGTGCCGATTGCCGTCTTTTCTGCCGGCGTCGCCATGCTGATCTCCTGGCCCACGTTCCGCCTGCGCGGGCCCTTCTTCGCCATCGCCACGCTGGCCTTCAACGAAGTAGCCTTCGTGCTGGCCAACCACGCCGAATCGCTGACGGGCGGCCCGCGCGGGCTGATGATTCCTTTCAAGGCCGGCTTCGAGAACATGATCTTTCGCGAGCGCTGGCAATACGCGCTGCTGATGTTCGGCTTTGTCATGCTGGTGCTGGGTGTGTGCGTGCTGCTGCGGCGCACGCGGCTGGGCTACTACCTGCTGGCGGTGCGCGAAGACGAAGACGCTGCGCGCGCGGCTGGCATCAACGTGCTGAAGGTCAAGCTGCAGGGCATGGCGCTGAGCGCGGCGCTGACGTCCCTGGGTGGCACGCTGTTCATGATGTACCTGCGCTTCGTCGACCCGCCGACGCTGTTCACGCTGCCCGAGGTGGGCGTGAAGTTTGCGCTGCTGGCGCTGATCGGCGGCATCGGCACCATCTACGGCCCGCTGCTGGGCGCGGCGCTGGTGGTGCCTTTCGAGAACTGGCTGCGCGGCGAATTTGCCAATTCGCTGCCGGGCATGAGCCTGGCTATCCTGGGCCTCTTGATGGTGCTGGCGGCGCTGTTCATGAAGCGCGGCATGGTGGGCGCTTTCGAAGATCTGCTCAAGCGCCTGCGCCGCGGCAAAGGGGGGAAGCCATGAGCCTGCCCGGCCCCCCGAAAGGCGAATCCCGGAGTGCGCAGCACGAAGGCACACCCGTGAGTGGCGAGCTGTTGCTGGACGCGCGCGTCGTCAGCAAGCACTTCGGCGGCTTGAAGGCCGTGTCCGAAGTGTCGCTGCAGGTGCGGCGTGGCGAGATCGTCAGCATCATCGGCCCCAACGGTGCCGGCAAGACAACCTTCTTCAACCTGCTGACCGGCCAGCTGGCGCCCACCCACGGCGAGGTGGTGTTCCTGGGCCAGACCATCAATCTGCTGGCGCCGCACCGGCGGGCGCAGATGGGCATGGGCCGTACCTTCCAGATCGCCAAGCCGCTGATTGCGTTGAACGCGCTCGAGAACGTGATGATCGGCTCATTCCTGCACGACGCACCGATGGGGCGGGCGCGCGACAAGGCTTTTGCCGTGCTTGAGCGTGTCGGCATGGCGCACCTGGCCAGCCGCCGCGCTGGCGACCTGACGCTGTCGGAGCGGCGACGCCTGGAGGTGGCACGTGCGCTGGCGCTGCAGCCCCAGATCGTGTTGCTCGACGAGGTCATGGCTGGGCTGAACCAGGCCGAGGTCGGGCGCGAGATCGAGCTGCTGAAGAGCCTGCACGCCGAGGGCCTGACTTTCCTGATCATCGAACATAACCTGAAGGTGGTGCGGGCCTTCTCAGACCGCGTCGTCGTGCTCGACCGCGGCCTGCGCATCGCAGAAGGCACGGCCGACAAGATCCTGACCGACCCGGCGGTCATCGAGGCCTACCTGGGCCAGGGCCACACCGGGACGAGCGGCGCGAGTGGCGCAAGTGGCGCAAGTGGCGGAAATGGCGGAAATGGCGGAAATGGCGGAAATGGCGGAAATGGCGGAAATGGCGGAAATGGCGCACAAGCGGCGGCCGCGGCCAAGGAGACTCGCGCATGAAACCCTTGCTGAGTGTGGAGTCGCTGTGCTCCGGTTACGGCCAGTTGGCCGTGCTGGACCGCATCACGCTGGATGTCATGCCTGGTGAAATCGTCGCGGTGGTGGGCGCCAACGGCGCCGGTAAGACTACTCTGCTGCTGACCATCGCCGGCCACCTGCGCGCCTTCTCGGGCCGCGTGCAGTTCGACGGTCAGGACGTCACCACGATGGCCGCGCACGAGGCCGCGCCGCGCGGGCTGGTGATGGTGCCGGAAGGCGGGCGCCTGTTTCCTTTCATGACCGTGCTCGAGAACCTGGAGCTCGGCGCTTACCACAGCGCTGCGCGGGCGCGGCTGCCGGAAACGCTGGAAGAGGTGTTCCGCGTCTTCCCGATCCTGGCCGAACGGCGCACCCAGCTCGCCGGCCGGCTGTCGGGTGGCGAACGCCAGATGTGTGCGGTGGGCCGGGCGATGATGGGCATGCCCAAGCTGCTGATGCTGGACGAGCCCTCGCTCGGCCTGGCACCGATCATGGTCGACAGGCTGTTCGACAAGGTGGCCGCGCTGGTGGCCGAGAAGGGCCTGTCGGTGCTGCTGGTGGAGCAGAACGTGGGCAACGCGCTGCGCCTGTGTCAGCGCGGCTGCATCCTCGACCACGGTGCGATCGCCAGGATGAGCACCGGCGCCGAGCTGCTGCGCGACCCCGAGATCCAGCGCTCCTACATGGGTTTGTGATGAAACCGACCGACATCATCTGCCGCATCGGCGCCGGGGCCGGTTTTGCGGGCGACCGCGTCGACCCTGCAGTGGCTCTGGCCGCGTCGGGCGAGGTCGATGCGATCGCACTGGAATGCCTGGCCGAGCGCACGCTGCTGCCCGCGCTGAAGGCGCGCGCCGCCGACCCGCGCACCGGCTACGACCCGCGGCTGCGCCGGCGCCTGGCGCCGCTGCTGCCGGTGGCACGCGAAAAGCGTTGCCGCATCATCACGAATCTGGGGCAGGCCAACCCCGTGGCTGCTGGCGAGGCCATCACCGCGCTGGCCGAAGAGCTGGGCCTGCACGGCCTGCGCGTCGCAGCGATCCACGGCGACGACGTGGCCCTGCTGCACGCCGACATCGCCTGGGTGCGCGCGCACCCAGGCCAGCTGGTCGGCGCCCATGCCTACCTGGGCGCGCGGCCGCTGGCGGCGGCGCTGGCCGAAGGGGCCGACGTGGTGGTGTGTGGCCGCGTCGCCGATTCGGCGCTGTTCGCTGCACCGGCGCTGCACCGGCTGCTGCCGGGCGATGACGCATTGGCCGGCGCCATCGCCGTGGGCCACCTGCTGGAATGTTCGGGCCAGCTGTCGGGCGGCAACTACGCGCCGGTGGGCGGGGCGCTGTTGTCGGCGGCCGACTACGCGCAACTCGGCTTTCCGCTGGCCGAGGTGCATGCCGACGGCAGCGCAACGATCCGCCTGCTGGACGGCGCGCCCGGCATCCTGACGCCCGAGACCTGCACGCTGCAACTGTTCTACGAGGTGCACGACCCAGCGCGCTATGCCACGCCCGACACCGTGCTCGACTTCACCGGCGTGCGCTTCGAGCAGACCGGCCACAACCGCGTGCGCATGAGCGGCGCGCGTTCGCACGGCCCGCCGCCGACGCTGAAGGTGGCCGGCTTCGTCGAGCTGCCGGGCTTCATTGCCGACTGCGAGATCGGCTTTGCCGGCACCGGCGCACTCGACCGCGCGCGGCGCAGCGCCGAGACGCTGCGGCTGCGGCTGCACCTGCACGGCTGGGCCGACGAAGACATCGCGGTCGATCTGGTGGGTGTCGATTCGATCCTGCGCGCCGGCTCTGCCGCCACGCTGGCGCCGCCGGCCGAGGTGCGCGTGCACGTGTCGGCACGCTGCGCCGACCTGGAAGCGGCGCAGATCGTTGAAGACGAGATCTACGCCATGACACTGAGCGGCCCGGCCGGCGGCTGCAGCGTGCGCAGCGAGCGACGCGCACGCGTCGAAGTGCTCGACGGCTTCATCGCGCACGAGCTCGTGCAGCCGGCCATCACCTGGAGCACGGCACGATGACACGCGTGGGCGATCTGGCCAGCGGACGCGCTGGCGACAAGGGCGACGTGCTCGACCTCACGCTGGTGGCCAGCGACGAAGCGGCCTACGCGCGGCTGGCCGCCGCGCTGGACGCCGAGACCGTGCGACGTGAGTTGAACCGCGTCGTGCCGGGCCCAGTGATCCGCCACGACGTGCCGGGGCTGCGGGCGCTGAAGTTCGTGCTGCCGCAGGCGCTGGCCGGCGGTGTCTATGCCTCGCTGCGGCCCGGCCTGCACTGGCAGAAATCGGCTATCTGGCTGCTGCTGGACCTGCAACTCGACGACAGGAGCGGCCATGTGGTCTCCCGACACAACGACGACGACGCGTGACATCGCCTGCACGCTGGACGGCGACGGCATCCTCGTCGTCAAGCTGTCGCGGCCCGAGCGGCTGAACGCCTTCACGGTGACGATGGCCGACGAGCTGGAGGCCGCCTTCCGACGCGCCAGTGGCGACGACGCGGTGCGCGCCATCGTGCTGGCCGGCGAGGGCCGCGCCTTCTGCGCCGGCATGGACCTGGGCGCGACCTTGGGAAATGAGGGCCAGGCCAATGTCTTCGGCCTCGACGAAACGCTGCAGCCCACGCTGGCCGACCTGCGCCTTGACCTGCTTGCGCGCGCCGACGCCCCGGCCATCGCGCGCGGCCTGCGCGACACCGGGGGCCGCGTCACGTTGGCGATGTACGACTGCACCAAGCCCATCGTGGCCGCCATCCACGGCACGGCGGTGGGCGTCGGGGCCACGATGCCCTTGCCCGCCGACATGCGTATCTGCGCCGAGGGCAGCCGCTTCGGCTTCGTGTTCGGCAACATCGGCATCGTGCCCGACGCCTGCTCGAGCTGGTTCCTGCCGCGCATCGTCGGCTTGCCGCGCGCGCTGCAGTGGGCGCTGGCCGGCAACCTGATCGATGCACCCACGGCGCTGGCCGCCGGGCTGGTGGACCGCGTCGTGCCCGCGGCCGACTTGCTGGCTGCCGCTCACGCGCAGGCGCTGGCCTTCTCGCGCAACCGTTCAGCCGTGTCGGCCGCCCTGACCCGACAGATGCTGTGGAAGCTGGCCGCTGCGCCTTCACCGCACGAGGCGCATGCGCTGGAATCGCTGGCCATCTGGCACACCAGCCAGGGCGACGGTAAAGAAGGGGTGCGCGCCTTTCTGGACAAGCGCGCGCCACAGTTCACCTCACGCGCGTCGCAGATGCCGGACTTCTACCCATGGTGGTGAAGACCGACTTCGAGCCCGCGGTGTTGCAGGCCTTCCTGGGCCGGCACCTACCCGGTCAGCCCGGACCGAGCGGGCCGATGGTGCTGCAGCGCATCGGCGGCGGGCAGTCCAACCCGACCTGGTTCGTCAGTTTCGACAACCGCCGACTGGTGCTGCGCATGCAGCCCGCCGGCACGCTGCTGCCCGGCGCGCACGCGGTGGACCGCGAAGCGCGCGTGATGCAGGCGCTGGCCGGCAGCGCGCTGCCGGTGCCGCAGGTGCTGTTGTTCCATGCTGGCCGCGAAGTGGTCGGCACGCCGTTCTACGTCATGGAACGCGTCGAAGGACGCGTCTTCGCCGACTGTGCCCTGCCCGGCATGGATGCGGCCGAGCGCCGCGCCATCTACCTGGCGATGGCCGACACGATGGCGACGCTGCACCGCGTCGACTGGGCCGCCTGCGGCCTGGCCGACTACGGTCGTCAGGGCGGTTACTTTTCGCGCCAGATTGCCCGCTGGTCGCGCCAGTCGGAGCTGTCGCAGCAGTCCGCCACCAAGCCCAACGCCGACATCGAAGCGCTGCGCGCCTGGCTGCCAGCCCACCTGCCCGATGAAGCAGAGACGACGGTGTGCCACGGCGACTTCCGCCTCGGCAACCTGATGTTCCACCCCACCGAGCCGCGCGTCGTCGCCGTGCTCGACTGGGAGCTGTCGACACTGGGCCACCCGCTGGCTGACGTGGCCTTCAATGCGATGGCCTGGCGCACGCTGCCCAGCGAATACGGCGGCCTGCGCGGCTTGGATCTGGCGGCGCTGGGCATCCCGACCGAGGCCGAGTACCTGGCCCACTACCTGCGCCAGGCCGGCCGCCGTGACGGCATCACCGCGTTCCACTTCGCCTTCGCGCTGTTCCGCATGGCCGTCATTTTCGAAGGCATCGCGGCGCGCGCCGCCGCGGGCAATGCCGTCGCCGACAACGCCGGTGAGGTGGGTGGGCTGTCGGCAGCATTCGCCCACCGCGCGATGGAGTTCGTGCGCGGCGACGCCGTGCCCACGCTGCCGGCGGCAGTGCCAGCATGAACAGCAGCGGGCATCCCGACTGGGGCGACACCTGGCCCGCAATGCGCCAGGAAGCGCATTACGGCGACCGCGTGGTGACCTGTTTTGCCGAGCGACCCCGCAGCCTGCATGCGCTGCTGGAAGAAGCCCTGGCACGCAACCCCGACGGCGACGCGCTGGTTTGCGGCGACCTGCGCCTGAGTTACCGGGCACTGGCCGAACAGAGCGGCCGCTGCGCCGCCGGTTTGGCAGCACGCGGCGTGCAACAGGGCGACCGCGTGGTGCTGCTGCTGGGTAACCGCATCGAGTTCGTCGTCACGCTGTTTGCCGCGGCCCGGCTGGGTGCCGTGGCAGTGCCGATCAGCACGCGCGAACAGACACCCGGGCTGACCTACATGCTGAACCACTGCGGCGCCGTGCTGCTGGTGCACGAGGCCGAGTTGGCGGCCGTGCTGCCTGCACCGGCGGCGCTACCCCGTCTGCATACACGCATCGTTTGCGGCGGCCCTGCGCCCGGCACCGAGCCCTTCGAGGCGTTGCTGGCCCCCGCCACGCCAGCGCCACCCGCAGCAGTTGGCGAGGAAGACACCGCCGCCATCCTGTACACCTCGGGCACCACCGGGCAGCCCAAGGGCGCGATGCTCACCCACCTGGGCATCGTGCACTCGTCGATGCATTACCAGATCGCGATGGGCCTAGGCCCGGCCGATGCGTCGATTGCAGCCGTGCCGCTGTCGCACGTCACCGGGCTGGTGGCGCTGATCACGACACTGGTGCGCGCAGCCGGCAAGCTGGTCATCATGCCGGCCTTCAAGGCCGCCGAGTTTCTGCCGCTGGCCGCGCGTGAACGCATGACGCACACGCTGATGGTGCCTGCCATGTACAACCTGTGCCTGCTGCAACCTGACCTGGCAGCGCACGACCTGTCGGCTTGGCGCATAGGCGCTTTCGGCGGCGCGCCGATGCCGTTGGCCACCATCCAGACCTTGGCCACCAAAGCGCCCCAGCTGGTGCTGATGAACTGCTACGGCTCGACCGAGACCACCTCGCCCGCCACGCTGATGCCCGCCGGCCGCACCGAGACTCAACTGGCCACTGTCGGCGCGCCGCTGGGCTGCGTCGAGATGCGCGTGATGGACGACGACGGCGTCGAAGTGCCGCCCGGTACCACGGGCGAGATCTGGATCAAGGGCCCGATGGTCGTGCCCGGCTACTGGGACAACGCGCCGGCCTCGCGCGCCAACTTCACCGGCGGCTTCTGGCGTTCGGGCGACATCGGCAGCATCGACGCCAGTGGCTACGTGCGTGTCGTCGACCGCAAGAAGGACCTGATCAACCGCGGCGGCTACAAGATCTACACCATCGAGGTCGAGAACGCGCTGTACACGCACCCGGCTGTGAAGGAGTGCGCCGTGGTCGCACGCCCTTGCCCGGTGCTGGGCGAGCGCGTGCATGCCTTCGTGTCGCTGCACGGCGATGGTGCTGGAGCCGGAGCGGGCGCCGGCGCCACTGCCGAACAACTGGTGGCGCACTGCAGGCCGCTGCTGTCGGACTACAAGCTGCCCGAGACCTTCACCTTGTCCCACCAACCGCTGCCGCGCAACGCCAACGGCAAGCTGCTCAAGCGCGAGATGCGCGACAGCGTCGCCACGCCTGCAGAAAAGGGATCCGCACGATGAACCCATCCACCCCGGCGCGGCGCGTCGCCGTCGTCACCGGCGGCGCCACCGGCGTCGGCGCCGCCACCGCCTTGCTGCTGGCGCAGCGCGGCTTTGAGGTGCTGATCAACTACCACCGCAGTGCCGGCGCGGCGGCTGAGGTGGTGGCGGCCTGCCAGTCCGCTGGCGCCGACGCGCTGGCGGTGCAGGGTGACATCGCCGCTGACGCCACCTGCCGCGACATCGCGCGCACGGCAGCCGAGCGCTGGGGCCGCATCGACGCGCTGGTGCACTCGGCGGGCGCCACGCGCTTCGTGCCGATCTCCAACCTGGACGGCGTCAACGCTGAAGACTTCCACGCCATCTTCGGCGTCAATGCGGTGGGCCCGTTTCAGATGGCGCGCGCCGCAGCGCCGCACATGCCGCAGGGCAGCGCCATCGTCAGCGTGTCGTCGATTGCGGCGCAGTCGGGCAATGGCAGCTCGCTGCCCTATGTCGTGTCCAAGGCGGCGCTGAATGCGCTGACGCTGGGCCTGGCGCGCGCGCTGGCGCCCAAGGTGCGTGTCAACGCCGTGCTGCCGGGGCTGATCGAAGGGCGCTGGATGCGCGACGGGCTGGGTGACGAGGCCTACGAGCGCGTCAAAGGCCAGTACGCCGACAACTCGCTGCTGGGCCGCGCCGCGACGCCTGAGCACATCGCCAGCGCGATCGCCTGGTTGCTCGATCCCGCCTGCCTGATGACGGGTCAGCTGATGGTGGTGGACGCCGGCTTCATGCTGGGTAAACCCCCTGCCGCTGCGGGGGCCCGATGAACGACATCCTGCTGACGCGCGAAGACGGCGGCCTGGCCGTGCTGACGCTGAACCGGCCCGCATCGCTGAACAGCCTGAGCCTGGACGCGATCAAGGCGCTACTCGCCGCGCTGCGCACGCTGGCGGCCGACGACACCCTTCGCGTGCTGCTCATCACCGGTGCTGGCCGCGGCTTCTGCGCCGGCTGGCAGCTCGACGGTCAGGGCGTGCCCGGTCTGCCCGACGAGACCCTGGGCCAACGCCAGTCGCAACTGATGGAAGCCTGGTTCAACCCCGTGATCCAGGCACTGCACGATCTGCCGGTGCCCACGGTGGCTGCCGTCAACGGCGTGTGTGCCGGCGCCGGCGTCAGCATTGCGCTGGCCGCCGACATCGTGCTGGCCGCCGACAGCGCCGGCTTCGTGCTGACTTTCGCGCCCAAGCTCGGCCTGGTGCCCGACCTGGGCGCGAGCTGGAA
>JANMVM010000310.1:0-27306 GCA_031392695.1 Rubrivivax sp. | reverse complement strand
GTCTCGACGATGTGCCTGGGCATGGCCGCCAGCATGGGGTCCTTCCTGCTCATGGCCGGTGCCAAGGGCAAGCGGCTGGCGCTGCCGAATTCGCGCATCATGATCCACCAGCCTTCGGGCGGCGCCCAGGGTCAGGCCACGGACATCGAGATCCAGGCGCGCGAGATCATCAAGACCCGCGAGCAGCTCAATCGCATTTACGCCGATCGCACCGGCCAGAGCATGGAGCGCATCGCCGCCGACATGGAACGCGATTTGTGGATGAGCCCGACCGAGGCCAAGGACTACGGCCTCATCGACCAGGTGCTCGACAAGCGCGTGTGATGCGACTTCTGCTGCCAGTGGAGAGCCCCGAACGGGGCTCTTTTCACGTCGGATCGGCTGCCGGCACTTGGTCTATGATTGCTGTGCTTTTCTCTCCCAAACTCCCAGGTAAATCTACGCATGGCCGACAAGAAAGGCGCCTCTGGCGAAAAGGTTCTGTACTGCTCGTTTTGCGGTAAGAGCCAGCATGAGGTCAAGAAGCTCATCGCGGGACCCTCGGTGTTCATCTGCGACGAGTGCATCGAGCTGTGCAACGACATCATCCGCGACGAGGTGCCGGCCGAGGGTGTGGGCGCCAAGCCGAGCAAGTCCGATCTACCAGTGCCCAGCGAGATCAAGGCCAGCCTCGACCAGTACGTGATCGGCCAGGAAGTGGCCAAGCGCACTTTGGCGGTGGCGGTCTACAACCACTACAAGCGCCTCAAGCACATGGGGGCCAACGCCTCCAAGGACGAGGTCGAGCTGACCAAGAGCAACATCCTGCTCATCGGCCCCACCGGCTCGGGCAAGACGCTGCTGGCGCAGACTCTCGCGCGGCTGCTCAACGTGCCCTTCGTGATTGCCGACGCCACCACGCTCACCGAAGCCGGCTACGTGGGCGAGGACGTCGAGAACATCATCCAGAAGCTTCTGCAGAACTGCAACTACGACGTCGAACGGGCACAGCGCGGCATCGTCTATATCGACGAGATCGACAAGATCAGCCGCAAGGCCGACAACCCCAGCATCACCCGCGACGTGTCGGGCGAGGGCGTGCAGCAGGCGCTGCTCAAGCTGGTGGAAGGCACGATGGCCAGCGTGCCGCCGCAAGGTGGGCGCAAGCACCCGAACCAGGACTTCCTGCAGATCGACACCACCAACATCCTGTTCATCTGCGGTGGCGCATTCGACGGGCTGGAAAAGGTGATTCAGAACCGTACTGAAAAGTCGGGCATCGGCTTCGCCGCCAGCGTGCACAGCAAGACCGACAAGCGTGCCGCGGACGTGTTCCGCTTTGCCGAGCCCGAAGACTTGATCAAGTTCGGCCTCATCCCCGAGCTCGTCGGGCGTCTGCCGGTGGTGGCCACCCTGGGTGAGCTGACCATCGAAGCCATGGTGCAGATCCTGACCGAGCCCAAGAATGCCTTGCTCAAGCAGTACCAGAAGCTGTTTGCCATGGACGGCGTCGAGCTTGAGATCCGGCCCTCGGCACTGACCGCCATCGCGCGCAAGGCGCTGGCGCGCAAGTCTGGGGCTCGTGGCCTGCGCTCGATCCTGGAGCACTCGCTCATCGACACGATGTTCGACCTGCCCACGCTCGATGGCGTGGCCAAGGTCGTGATCGACGAGCACATCATCGAAGATGGCGCCAAGCCTTTGCTCGTCTACCGAGAGAAGAAGGCCAGCGCCTGAACCCCAGGGCGCAGCCCCGCGTGGCGCGCCGCTGGCATCTTGCATTCCCGCTCCCGGGCCCCACGTGAGCCTGAGAAAGAGAGGTCTCTATGTCCGGTCATCCCGTCCTTCCGCCCGACCCGATCACGCTGCCGCTGCTGCCGCTGCGCGACGTGGTGGTGTTCCCGCACATGGTCATTCCGCTGTTCGTGGGCCGCCCGAAGTCGATCAAGGCGCTTGAAGCGGCCATGGAGCAGGGCCGCCAGATCATGCTGGTGGCACAAAAGGCCGCCGGCAAGGACGAGCCCAAGGCCGACGACATGTTCGACGTCGGCTGCGTCAGCTCGATCCTGCAGATGCTCAAGCTGCCCGACGGCACCGTGAAGGTGCTGGTCGAAGGTGTGCAGCGTGCCAACACGACGAGCATCACCGAGACCAGCGACTACTTCGTCGGCGAGGTCGTGCCGATCCAGGCCGAAGGCGACGCCACGCCCGAGATCGAAGCCCTGCGCCGCGCCGTGACGCAGCAGTTCGACCAGTACGTCAAGCTCAACAAGAAGATCCCGCCCGAGATCCTGACCAGCATCGCCGGCATCGACGACCCGGGCCGCCTGGCCGACACCATCGCCGCGCACCTGCCGCTCAAGCTTGAGGCCAAGCAGGCCGTGCTCGACCTTTTCAGCGTGCCCAAGCGGCTGGAAAAGCTGCTTGAGTTGCTAGAGCACGAGGTCGACATCCTTCAGGTGGAAAAGCGCATCCGCGGCCGTGTGAAGCGGCAGATGGAAAAGAGCCAGCGCGAGTACTACCTCAACGAGCAGGTCAAGGCGATCCAGAAGGAACTGGGCGATGGCGAAGAAGGCGCCGACCTGGAAGAGTTGGAAAAGAAGATCAAGGCCGCGCGCATGAGCAAGGAAGCGCGCAAGAAGGCCGACAGCGAACTGAAGAAGCTCAAGCTGATGTCGCCCATGTCGGCCGAGGCCACCGTGGTGCGCAACTTCATCGACACCCTGGTCAATCTGCCCTGGGCCAAGAAGACCAAGATCAAGCACGACCTGGCCAACGCCGAGCAGGTGCTCAACGAGGATCACTTCGGCCTCGAGAAGGTCAAGGACCGCATCCTCGAATACCTTGCGGTGCAGCAGCGCGTTGACAAGGTCAAGGCGCCCATCCTGTGCCTGGTGGGGCCCCCTGGCGTGGGCAAGACCTCGCTCGGCCAGAGCGTGGCGCGGGCCACCGGACGCAAGTTCGTGCGCATGGCGCTGGGCGGCATGCGCGACGAGGCCGAGATCCGCGGCCACCGCCGCACCTACATCGGCAGCATGCCGGGCAAGGTGCTGCAGAGCCTGAGCAAGATCGGCACGCGCAACCCGCTGTTCCTGCTCGACGAGATCGACAAGTTGGGCATGGACTTCCGCGGTGACCCGAGTTCGGCGCTGCTCGAAGTGCTCGATCCGGAGCAGAACCACACCTTCAGCGACCACTACGTCGAGGTCGACTTCGACCTGTCGGACGTGATGTTCGTGGCCACCAGCAATTCGATGAACATCCCGCCGGCCCTGCTGGACCGCATGGAAGTCATCCGGCTGGCCGGCTACACCGAGGACGAGAAGCTCAACATCGCCCTGCGCTACCTCCTGCCCAAGCAGCAGAAGAACAACGGCGTGAAGGACGGCGAGATGGAGATCGCCGAGTCGGCGCTGCGCGCGATCCTGCGCTACTACACCCGCGAAGCCGGCGTGCGCTCGCTCGAGCGAGAGATCGGCAAGATCTGCCGCAAGGTGGTCAAGGGAATCGCGCTCAAGAAATTCGAGGGCAAGGTCACCATCACCGACGAGAACCTCAACGATTTTCTGGGCGTGCGCAAGTACGACTTCGGCCGCGCTGAGAAGAAGAACCAGATCGGCCAGGTGGTCGGTTTGGCGTGGACCGAAGTCGGCGGTGACCTGCTCACCATTGAAGCCGCGGTGATGCCCGGCAAGGGCCTCATCACGCGCACCGGCTCGCTGGGCGACGTGATGAAGGAATCGGTGGAAGCGGCACGCACGGTGGTGCGTTCGCGCGCCCGCCGCCTCGGCATCAAGGACGAGATGTTCGAGAAGCGCGACATCCACATCCACGTGCCCGACGGCGCCACGCCCAAGGACGGCCCCAGTGCAGGTGCGGCGATGACGACCGCGCTGGTTTCCGCACTGTGCGGCATCCCGGTGCGTGCCGACGTTGCGATGACCGGTGAGATCACCTTGCGCGGTGAGGTCACGGCCATCGGTGGTCTCAAGGAAAAGCTCCTTGCGGCCCATCGCGGCGGTGTCAAGACGGTGCTGATCCCCGAAGAGAATGTCAAGGACTTGCAGGACATCCCCGAGAACGCCAAGAACAACCTGGAGATCGTGCCCGTGAAGTGGATCGACCAGGTGCTGGCGGTGGCGCTCGAACGCATGCCGGTGGCGCTGCCCGACGACGAACCCGTCGCGGTGGCCGCTGCGGCGCCCAAGGTCGAACCGGCACCCGCGGTGTCTGCTGACGGCCTGCCGCACTGACTGACTTGCAAGGGCACGCGCGAGCAGGCTACAATGCAAGGCTCGACGCATGCGGTTCAACGCACGCGGGTCTGCAAAAGGCAGTCGAGACCCCTGCGGGAATAGCTCAGTTGGTAGAGCGCAACCTTGCCAAGGTTGAGGTCGGGAGTTCGAGCCTCCTTTCCCGCTCCAGGATTTGCACCGAAGGGAAGCCTCAGGCTTCCCTTTCTTGTTAGAGTGACCGGCGTCGTCGGTCCAGCGGCGCGATAGCAAAGCGGTTATGCAACGGATTGCAAATCCGTCCAGTCCGGTTCGACTCCGGATCGCGCCTCCACCTCGACAGCACGGCCCCGGCAGGGGCCGTTTGCACGTCTGGCAAGCGATGTCTCGCGGGTTCCTTCAGCCGCTTCCCGCTGGCGCCAGCCGATCTGGCCGAGGCCCGGAATCCAGTCCGCGATCAGCTCGGGCAGCCCTGGGCGGAAGGTCCTTCAACTCCACGATGGACCGCGCCGCCGAGCGTTCAAAGCACACCCCAAGCTTGGGCTTTGTGGGACGCTCAACTCACTGCGTGTCCACTGCAATGTGAGCACGACAGCTTGGCGCTGGCCGTCCGGGACTCTCCAGCTTGCCAGTCATGGCAAGGGCGCCACGTGCGGCCCTCTTGGCCGCCATAATTTGCGCTTGACCGCAGGGCCCGGGTGGCGAAATCGGTAGACGCAGCGGACTTAAAATCCGCGGCCCTTCCAAGGGCATACGGGTTCGAGTCCCGTCTCGGGCACCATCAGCAGCAACCCCTTGCACAGGATGCCCGCATGGCGCTGTTTGCCCAGGACTCACTGAACCCCGGCGTGCGCAAGCGCGAGGTGTTTGGCTGGGCGATGTACGACTTCGCCAACTCCGGCTACACCACGGTGGTCATGACGGCGGTCTTCAACGCCTACTTCGTGGCCGTGGTGGCCGACGGAGCCGACTGGGGCACGCTGGCGTGGACGCTGACGCTGGGCCTGTCGAATGCGCTCGTGATGCTGACGATGCCGATCATCGGCGCCTACGCCGACGCTCGGGCGGCCAAGAAGCGCCTGCTCTTCGTCAGCACGGCCGGCTGCGTGCTGGCCACCGCGGTGCTGGCCGAAGTCGGGCGCGGTGACCTGTGGCTGGCGGTGGCAGCCATCGTGATGTCCAACCTTCTCTACTCGTACGGGGAGTCGCTGACCGCCGCCTTCCTGCCCGAACTGGCCCGCCGTGAGGCGATGGGCCGAGTCTCGGGCTGGGGCTGGAGCTTCGGCTACTTCGGGGGCATGCTGACCCTGGGGCTGAGCCTGGGCTACGTGGCGTGGGCGCAGGGGCAGGGCCTGCCGGCGACGCACTTCGTGCCGGTGACGATGCTGATCACGGCCGCGATCTACGGCCTAGCCTCGCTGGTGACGTTCTGGCTGCTGAAGGAGCGCGCCGCGCCCCAGTCGCTGGCGCTGGGTGGCGCGGCGTTGGGCGCCTGGCAGCGGCTGCTCCAGACCTGGATCGAGGCGCGCCGTTTCGAAGACTTCATGTGGCTGCTGGCCTGTGCGCTTTTCTACCAGGCCGGCATTTCCGTGGTCATCGCCCTGGCCGCGGTGTACGCCGAGCAAGTGCTCGGCTTCAAGCAGCTCGACACCATGATGCTCGTGTTCCTGGTCAACATCGCGTCGGCCGTGGGAGCGTTCTCGTTTGGCTACTGGCAGGACCGCATCGGCCATCGGCGCGCTCTGGCCTTCACGTTGTGGGGCTGGATCCTGATGACACTGCTGGCGGTGGCGGCCACCACGGCGGCGCTGTTCTGGGTGGCGGCGGTCGTAGCCGGCCTGTGCATGGGGAGCAGCCAGTCGGCGGGGCGCGCGCTGGCGGCGGTGTTTGCTCCGGCCGATCGCGTGGCCGAATTCTTCGGGCTGTGGACGTTCGCGGTGCGGCTAGCGGCCATCGTCGGCCCCGTTACCTACGGCCTGGTGTCGTGGGCCACGGCGGGCAACCATCGCGTTGCCATCGCCAGCACCGGGCTCTTTTTCATCGCAGGTCTCGTGATCCTGCGGCGTGTGGACGTGGCGCGGGGCATGGTGGCGGCCGGCTTCGGTGGAGAAAAATAGTACGCTCGTTCTATTTATCCGGCGACGCCGCGGCGGTGGGCAAGGCTGCCGCCTAGAATGTGGCGATTAACGTTTACGTCAATTGATCCCAGGAGCGTCATTCATGAAGGTGCTGGTTCCCGTCAAGCGGGTCGTCGACTACAACGTCAAGGTACGCGTCAAGAGCGACGGCACCGGGGTGGACATTGCCAATGTCAAGATGAGCATGAACCCCTTCGACGAAATCGCCGTCGAAGAAGCCATGCGCTTGAAGGAAAAGGGCGTGGTCACCGAGATCATCGCCGTGTCCTGCGGCGTCATTCAGTGCCAGGAAACCCTGCGCACCGCGATGGCCATTGGCGCCGATCGCGCCATCCTGGTCGAGTGCGTCGACGAACTGCAGCCCCTGGCCGTGGCCAAGCTGCTCAAGGCGCTGATCGACAAAGAGCAGCCGGGCCTCGTCATCCTGGGCAAGCAGGCGATCGACGACGACTGCAACCAGACCGGCCAGATGCTGGCCGCGCTGGCCGGTTTTCCGCAGGCGACCTTCGCGTCCAAGGTCGAGGTCGCCGACGGCCACGCCAGCGTCACCCGCGAAGTCGATGGGGGCTCAGAGACACTGAAGATCAAACTGCCGGCGGTGATCACCACCGACCTGCGCCTGAACGAGCCGCGTTACGTGACCCTGCCTAACATCATGAAGGCCAAGAAGAAGCCGCTCGAAATCTTCAAGCCCGCCGACCTGGGTGTGGACGTGACGAGCCGCATCAAGACCTTGAAGGTCAGCGAGCCGCCCAAGCGCGGCGCCGGCATCAAGGTGCCCGATGTCGCCACGCTGGTGGCCAAGCTCAAGAACGAAGCGAAGGTGATTTGAAATGAGCGTCCTCGTCATCGCCGAACACGACAACGCGTCCATCCGCGGCGCCACCCTCAACACCGTGACTGCGGCCCTGGCCTGCGGCGGCGATGTGCATGTGCTGGTGGCCGGTGCCCAGGCCGCTGCGGCCGCGCAAGCCGCCGCGCAGATTGTCGGCGTGGCCAAGGTGTTGCATGCCGACGCGCCGGGGCTTGACCACGGTCTGGCTGAGAACGTCGCCGCACAGGTGGTGGCCGTGTCCAGCCATTACAGCCACCTGTTGTTCCCGGCCACCGCCAGCGGCAAGAACGTGGCGCCGCGGGTGGCGGCGCTGCTCGATGTGGCGCAGATCAGCGATGCCACCCGGATCATCAGCGCCGACACCTTCGAGCGCCCGATCTACGCCGGCAATGCCATCGCCACCGTGCAGAGCCTGGATGCGATCAAGGTGCTGACCGTGCGCACCACGGGCTTCGACCCTGCCGCCGCCTGCGGCGGCAGCGCCACGGTCGAGAGCCTGGCCGCGGTGGCCGACAACGGCAGCAGTGCCTTCATGGGCAGCGAGATCGCCAAGAACGATCGGCCTGAACTCACCGCGGCCAAGATCATCGTCAGCGGCGGACGTGCGCTGGGCAGCAGCGAGAAGTTCAATGCAGTGCTGACGCCGCTGGCCGACAAGCTCGGCGCCGCGCTCGGCGCCAGCCGCGCAGCCGTCGACGCAGGCTACGCGCCCAACGACTGGCAGGTGGGCCAGACGGGCAAGATCGTCGCGCCGCAGCTCTACGTGGCCTGCGGCATCAGCGGCGCCATCCAGCACCTGGCCGGCATGAAGGATTCCAAGGTCATCGTGGCCATCAACAAGGACCCCGAAGCGCCGATCTTCAGCGTCGCCGACTACGGCCTCGAGGCCGATCTATTCACCGCCGTGCCCGAGCTCATCAAGGCACTCTGACCCCCGCTTCCCGAGCAGGGCGCCCGCGGGGGCGCCCTTGTTCCATCCGGAGAGATAACGATGACCTACCGTGCCCCCGTCAAGGACATGCTCTTCGTGATGAAGGAGCTCGCCGGCATCGAAGCCGTGGCCGCGCTGCCTGGCTTCGAGGACGCCGGCTACGACACCGCAGCCGCGGTGCTGGAGGAGTGCGCCAAGTTCAGCGAAGGCGTGCTGGCGCCGCTGAACTGGGAAGGCGACAGGAACCCCTCGTCCTTCGCCAATGGCAAGGTCACCACCACGCCGGGCTTCAAGGAGGCCTTCAAGCAGTTCTCGCAAGGCGGCTGGCAGGCGCTTCAGCACCCGCCGGCGTACGGCGGCCAGGGTCTGCCCAAGCTCATCCACGCCGCCTGCAGCGAGATGGTCAACAGCGCCAACATGAGCTTCGCCCTGTGCCCGCTGCTCACCGACGGCGCCGTCGAAGCGCTGCTCACGGCTGGCAGCGAAGAGCAGAAGGCGATGTTCATCCCGCGGCTCATCGACGGCACCTGGACCGGCTCGATGAACCTCACCGAGCCGCAGGCCGGCAGCGACCTGAGCATGGTGCGCACGCGCGCCGAGCCGCAGCCCGACGGCACCTTCAAGCTCTTCGGCACCAAGATCTACATCACCTACGGTGAGCACGACATGGCGGACAACATCGTCCACCTCGTGCTGGCCCGCGTGGTGGGCGCGCCCGAGGGCGTCAAGGGCATCTCGCTCTTCATCTGCCCCAAGGTGCTGGTGAATGCCGACGGCAGCCCGGGCGCACGCAACGACGTGCACTGCGTGAGCATCGAGCACAAGCTCGGCATCAAGGCCAGCCCCACGGCGGTGCTGCAGTACGGTGACCACGGCGGCGCGGTGGCCACGCTCATCGGCCAGGAGAACCGCGGCCTGGAGACCATGTTCATCATGATGAATGCAGCCCGCTACGGCGTCGGCGTGCAGGGCATCGCGATTGCCGAACGCGCTTACCAGAAAGCGGTGTCTTACGCACGCGACCGCGTGCAGGGCCGCCCGGTGGACGGCTCGATCAACGCCGCCGCGCCCATCATCCACCACCCCGATGTGCGCCGCATGCTGATGACGATGCGGGCCCATACCGAAGGCTGCCGCGCCATGGCGCTCGTCGGGGCCGCCGCCTTCGACGCCGCGCATGCCCACCCCGATGCCGACGTGCGCCAGCAGAACCAGGCCTTCTATGAATACCTGGTGCCGCTGATCAAAGGCCTGTCCACCGAGATGAGCCTGGAAGTGGCCAGCCTGGGCGTGCAGGTGCATGGCGGCATGGGCTTCATCGAGGAAACCGGCGCCGCGCAGTATCTGCGCGACGCCAAGATCCTGACCATCTACGAGGGCACCACCGCGATCCAGGCCAACGACCTCGTCGGCCGCAAGACCGCACGTGACGGCGGCGCCGTGGCGCGCGGCATCGCGCTTCAGATCGAAGCCACCGAGAAGTTGCTCGCCGCCCGCGACAGCAACGCCTGCCGCGCGATGGCGCGCCGGCTCGGCGCAGGCCGCCGCGCTTTCCTGGATGCCGTGGCCTTTGTCGCCGGGCAGTCCAAGGCCCAGCCGAATGCCGTGTTCGCGGGCAGCGTGCCCTACCTGATGCTGGCCGGCACGGTGGTTGCCGGCTGGCAGCTGGCACGCGCGCTGCTGGTGGCAGAAGACCGGCTCGCCGCCGGCGAAGATGCCGCCTTCATGCGTGCCAAGATCGCCACCGCCCACTTCTATGCCGACCACATCCTCAACAAAGCCCCCGGCCTTCGTGACAGCATCGTCGAAGGCGCCGGCGCCGTCACTGCCCTTGCCCTGGAGTCTTTCTAAATGTCCTTGCCCCCGGTCCTGCTGCGCCTGCCCCTGCCCATCATCGCGGCGCCGCTGTTCATCGTCAGCAACCCCCGGCTCGTCATCGAGCAGTGCAAGGCCGGCGTCGTGGGCAGCATGCCCGCGCTCAATGCGCGACCGGCCGCCCAACTCGACGACTGGCTGGCCGAGATCGCCGGGACGCTGGCCGCCTGGGACCGCGATCACCCCGACCAGAAGGCCGCGCCCTACGCCATCAACCAGATCGTGCACAAGAGCAACGACCGTCTCGATCACGACATGCTGGTGTGCGCCAAGTACAAGGTGCCCATCATCATCACCTCGCTGGGCGCGCGCACCGACGTCAACGACGCCGTGCACGCCTGGGGCGGCGTGGTGCTGCACGACATCATCAACAATGCCCACGCCCGCAAGGCCATCGAGAAAGGCGCCGACGGACTTGTCGCAGTCGCCGCCGGTGCCGGCGGCCATGCCGGCGTGAAGAGCCCGTTTGCACTGGTGCAGGAAATCCGCGAATGGTTCAGCGGCCCGCTGGCCCTGAGCGGCGCCATCAGCACCGGCGACGCAGTGCTGGCGGCGCTGGCCATGGGGGCCGACTTCGGCTATATCGGCTCGGCCTTCATCGCCACCGAAGAAGCGCGCGCGTCCGCGGCCTACAAGCAGTGCATCGTCGACAGCGACAGCGACGACATCGTGCTCAGCAACCTCTTCACCGGCGTCCACGGCAACTACCTCAAGCCGAGCATCCGCAATGCCGGCATGGACCCTGACCAACTGCCCGAGAGCGACCCGACGAAGATGAACTTCGGCGGTGGCGACAGCGCCAAGAAGGCCTGGAAGGACATCTGGGGCTGCGGCCAGGGCATCGGCGCCGTCAAGTCGGTGCTGCCCACGGCGCAACTGGTGGCGCGGCTGCGCGGCGAGCTGCAGGCTGCGCGCCAGCGCGTGGCCGTGCCCGCCTGAAGACGGGTTTACGAGCAGGCTCGCGCAGGCTACCCTGAGGCCATGAAACCCCCGATCTTGAAGCGATGGGCGACCGTGGCCGCCCTGATGGCCGGCGCTGCCTTGGCAGGCTGCACCGGCATCAACGTCGGCATCGGCCTGCCCATCGGCGGGCTGGGCAGCGTGGGGGTCTCGGTGGGCAGCGACGGGCGCATCGGCGGCGGTGTCTCGGTCGGCAGCGGCGGGGTCACGGTCGGTGTCGGTGGCACGGCGCAATTGCCGCGGCCCGCCGACCCCGTGACCTCACCAGCCCCGGCGGCATCGGCGCCCGCGCGATGAGCCGCGGGGCCCTTCGATGAGCCCGCGGCGCCAGGTCGTCGTCAACGCCCGGCTCTTCGACAGCGCCAGCGGCACGCTGCGGCCGCACACCACGATCATCATCGAAGGCGAACGCATCAGCGCGGTGACGCAGGAGCCGCTGCAGGTCGACGGCGCCGAGCGCATCGATGCGGTGGGTCGCGTGGTACTGCCGGGCCTCATCGACGCCCATGTCCATGTCGTGGCCGCTTCGCATGATCTGGTGGGCCTGGCGCTGCAGCCGGCTTCGCTGGTGGGCGCGCAGGCCAGCCAGATCCTGCGCGAGATGCTGCAGCGCGGCTTCACCACCGTGCGTGACGCCGCCGGCGCCGACTTCGGGCTGCAGGAAGCGGTGGCGCGCGGCCTGTACGAAGGTCCGCGCTTGTTCATAGCCGGCCACCCCATCAGTCAAACCGGCGGCCATGCCGACATGCGCCCCAAGGGTGTCGGCGGTCAGGGGATGTTCTGCAGTTGCGCCGGACTGGGCCTGGTGGGCGCCATCGCCGACGGCGTGGGCGAGGTGCGCCGCGCCGTGCGCGAGCAGGTGCGCAATGGCGCCAACCACATCAAGATCATGGCCGGGGGTGGCGTGAGCAGCCCCACCGACCCCATCGACGGCACGCAGTTCAGCGTCGAGGAGTTGCGCGCCGCGGTCGAAGAAGCCGAAGCCGCCAACCTCTACGCGCTGGCCCATGCCTATTCGCCGCGGGCGGTGACGCGCGCGGTGCAGGCCGGCGTGCGCAGCATCGAGCACGGCAACCTCATCGACGAGGCCACGGCACGCATCATGAAGACCCACGGCACCTACCTCGTGCCCACCCTGTCGACCTACGCTGCGCTGGCCGACGAGGGGCAGCGCCTGGGCTGGTCGCAGGCCATGCTGGACAAGTTGCAGAGCGTGCAGAGCCGCGGCTTGCACGCCGTGAAGCTGGCGCGCGCCGAAGGCGTGCCGGTGGTCTTCGGCACCGATCTGCTGGGCCACATGCACGCGCGGCAGTCGGGTGAGTTCATGCTGCGCGCCGCTGCGCTGTCGCCGGTCGAGGTGCTGCAGAGCGCCACCATCACCGCGGCGCGGCTGATGGGCCAGGAAGGCAGCATCGGCCAGATCGTTGCCGGTGCCTGGGCCGACCTGCTGGTGATGGAAGGCGACCCGACGCAGAACCTGGCCCTGCTCGCCGACCCGGTGCGCGGCATCCGGCTGCTGATGCAGGCCGGGCGCACGGTGCGCAGCAGCCTGACGAGCTGAAGCTCCGCTGGACGGCAGGACAAAGGGGCCCCGCGGGGCCCCTCGTCACGATGCCGAGCGCTTCACTTGATACTGGTGAAACGGGCCTCCGGCCGGTCATCCGATCGGTGCACGGTCGTCACGCCGGCCTTCATCGCCCAGGGGCGGATCTGGTGGTGCAGCGGGATCACCAGCACCTCGTCGCGGGTGCGGATGAGGGCCTCGCGGATCATGGCATTGCGCTTGGCGACGTCGGTCTCGGTCTTCATGGCGTCGATGACCTTGTCCAGTGTCGGGTCGCTGACGCGGCTGAAGTTGAAGTTGCCGTCGGCGCCGCTGGTGCGCGTACGCACCAGCGACTGCACCGCGTACTGCGCGTCGTAGGTCGCCACGCCCCAGCCCAGCAGGTACATGCTGCTGTCGAAGTTCTGCACCTTCTGGATGAAGGTGGCCATGTTCTCGCTCACCAGGTTGGCTTTGATGCCGATGCGCGCCCACATCGCGATCACCGCCTGGCAGATCTTCTCGTCGTTGACGTAGCGGTTGTTGGGACAGTTGAGCGAGAACTCGAAGCCGTTCGCGTAACCCGCTTCCTCGAGCAGCTTCTTGGCGCGCGCCGTGTCGGCCTTGGCCACCGTGTCGAGCGCCTTGTCGTGGCCGTTGACCCCGGGCGCGACGATGATGGCGGCCGGCACCGACAGGCCGCGCATGATGTTCTTCTTGATCGCTTCGCGGTCGATGGCCAGGCTCAGCGCCTCGCGCACGCGCTTGTCCTTGAAGGGGTTCTTGCCCTTGACGTTGCTGTACTTCAGCTCGGCGCTGCCGAGGTCGGGGGCGAGGAAGATCGTGCGCACCTCGGGGCCGTCGACGACCTTGAGCTTCTTGTCGGCGCGCAGCCGGTCGACGTCCTGCGTGGGCATGTCGGTGAGCATGTCGACGTCACCCGAAAGCAGCGCCGCCACCCGCGTGCTCTCGCTCTTGATCGGCGTGTAGACCACCTGCTTGACGTTGCCGGTGGGCTTGTCCCACCAAGCATCGTTGCGCGCCATCATGATGCGCTGCTCGGGCTGCCAGCTCAGGATGTTGTAGGGCCCGGTGCCCATCACGTTGCGCGAGGCGAAGTTCTCTTCCTTGGCCTTGTAGTCCTGCACGTTGGTGCTCTTGTTCTTCTCGGCCCAGGCCTTGCTCATGATGCGGAAGTCAATGATGTTGCGCAGCAGGATCGGGTTGGGCGCCGAGAGCATGACGTCGACGGTCGTGTCGTCGATCTTCTTGATCTCGCTGATGCCGGTGACGTAGATCTGCATCGTGCCCTGCGGCTGCTTGATGCGGCCGAAGGAGAAGAGCACGTCGTCGGCGGTGAAGGGCGAGCCGTCCTGGAACTTGACGCCCTTGCGCAGTTCGAATCGCACCTGGGTCGGCGTGAGGTAGGTCCACTTGGTGGCCAGTGCCGGCTCCACCTCGTAGGTGGCGCTGTAACGCGTCAGGCCCTCGTAGCCGTGCGACAGGATCGCGTTGGTGGTGGCGTGATTCTGCGAATGCGGGTCCAGCGTCAGGATGTCGTTCTGCGCCGCCCAGCGCAGGGTCTGGGCCTGCACGGGCGTCGCGATGGCGGCGATCAGCGCCGCCGCAGCGAACAGCGATTGGATGGTCATGGAGCTTCCTTGGCAGCGCAAGTCGGAGAAGTTCTGATCGTAGTGGCCCCAGGGCCGGCGGCCAGCCGGGAAACTCCGGGTCTGCTCGTCCGTCGTGCTAGGCCTGCAGCAGATCCGAGTCGCAACCCCGCGCGGCGGCGATCCACCGCCGCACCACGGCCCGCGCCAGCCAGGCCGGCAGCCACGGCAGCCAGCGCTGCGGCCGCGCCAGGGCGCCGCACTGGTAGCGCTGCTCGGCGGCGCTCCACAGCAGCGCGCCGCAGGCACCGCTGCGGCGGCGCGACAGCAGCATGCCCAACGGGCAGGGCGCGGCAGCGCAGCAAACGCCGCAGCCGTTGCAGGCTGCGCCTTCGACCGGCTTGGCTGGCGCCGCCGGGTGCAGCAGGATCACGAAGGAGCGTTCGATTGGTGGCCTCACGCGCACAGTCTGGTGTCGCGGCGGGCCGCGCTGTCAGCAAAACAGGGGCTTTGAAGGTGCCCAATTCGGGCCATAGAAGACGGATGTGCTGGTGATAGAGTCCCGCCAGTCAAAAAGAATCGTTCCTTCCCGTCCCCTTGCTGAATCAAGACAGGCAGCAAGGCGGGTCGCTAGTCCGCCAACCGGTGCAGCCGGGACGCGGAAGGTTGTTGAACCCATCAGAGCGCCGCAAACCGGTGCAAAAGGTGAGCGAAAGATGATGCAGCAAACCAGGGCCACTTCGTACCTGTTCGGGGGCAACGCCCCCTACGTCGAAGAGCTGTACGAGGCCTACCTCGACAACCCGGGCAGCGTGCCGGACAACTGGCGCACCTACTTCGACAACCTGCAGCATGTGCCGGCCACCGATGGCAGCGAAGCGCGCGACGTCGCCCACGCCCCGGTGATCGAGTCCTTCGCCCAGCGCGCCAAGGCCAACGCCTTCGCGCTCAAGGCCAGCGAAGCCGACCTCGCCGTGGCGCGCAAGCAGGTGCATGTGCAGTCGCTGATTGCCGCTTACCGCTTCCTGGGCAGCCGCTGGGCCGACCTCGACCCGCTCAAGCGCACCGAGCGTCCCAAGATCCCCGAGCTCGAGCCCGGTTTCTACGACCTGACCGAGTCCGACATGGACATCACCTTCTCGGCCGCCAACACCTACTTCGGCAAGGCCGAGAACATGACGCTGCGCGAAATCGTGCAGGCCCTGCGCGAGACCTACTGCGGCACGGTGGGTGCCGAGTTCATGCACTGCACCGACCCGGCCGAGAAACGCTGGTGGCAAGAGAGGCTGGAGTCCGTGCGCAGCAAGCCGGCCTTCACGGCCGACGAGAAGAAGCACATCCTCGACCGGCTCACCGCGTCCGAGGGCCTGGAGCGCTTCCTGCACACCAAGTACGTGGGCCAGAAGCGTTTCAGCCTTGAAGGCGGCGAGAGTTTCATCGCCAGCATGGATGAGCTGGTGCAGCGCGCCGGCGCCTCTGGCGTGCAGGAAATCGTCATCGGCATGGCCCACCGCGGCCGCCTCAACGTGCTCGTCAACACGCTGGGCAAGATGCCGGCCGACCTGTTCGCGGAGTTCGACCACACCGCCAAGGAAGAGCTGCCCGCCGGGGACGTCAAGTACCACCAGGGCTTCTCCAGCGACATCACGACGCCCGGCGGCGCGGTGCACCTGAGCCTGGCCTTCAACCCGAGCCACCTGGAGATCGTCAACCCGGTTGTCGAGGGCAGCGTCAAGGCGCGCATGGACCGCCGCGGCGACAAGACCGGCGCCCAGGTGCTGCCGGTGCTGGTGCACGGCGACGCCGCCTTCGCCGGCCAGGGCGTGGTCATGGAAACGCTGGCGCTGGCGCAGACGCGCGGCTACTACACCGGCGGCACGGTGCACCTGGTGGTCAACAACCAGATCGGCTTCACCACCAGCGACCCGCGCGATTCACGCTCCACGCTGTACTGCTCCGACGTCGTCAAGATGATCGAAGCGCCGGTGCTGCACGTCAACGGCGACGACCCCGAGGCGGTGGTGCTGTGCACGCGGCTGGCGATGGACTACCGCGCGCAGTTCAGGAAGGACGTGGTGGTCGACATCATCTGCTTCCGCAAGCTCGGCCACAACGAGCAGGACACGCCGTCGCTGACGCAGCCGCTGATGTACAAGGTGATCGCCAAGCATCCCGGCACGCGCCGCCTCTACGGCGAGAAGCTGGTCGCCCAGGGCGTGCTGGGTGCCCAGGGGCCCGACGACATGGTCAAGGGCTTCCGCGCCGCGATGGACGAAGGCCGCCACACCGTCGACCCGGTGCTGACCAACTTCAAGAGCAAGTACGCCGTCGATTGGGCGCCCTTCCTGGGCAAGAAATGGACCGACGCCGCCGACACGGCGATGCCGCTGGCTGAAGTCAAGCGCCTGGCCCAGCGACTGACCACGGTGCCGACCAACTTCAAGGTCCACCCGCTGGTGGAAAAGGTCCTCGCCGACCGTGCCGCCATGGGCCGTGGCGAGATCAACGTCGACTGGGGCATGGGCGAGACGCTGGCCTACGCCTCGTTGGTGGCCAGCGGATATGCCGTGCGCCTGAGCGGCGAGGACTGCGGGCGCGGCACCTTCGTGCACCGCCACGCGGTGCTGCACGACCAGAACCGCGAGAAGTGGGATACCGGCATCTACGTGCCGCTGGAAAACGTGGCCGACGGCCAGGCGCCGTTCACGGTCATCGACTCCTTGCTGTCCGAAGAAGCCGTGCTCGGCTTCGAGTACGGCTACTCCAGCGCCGAGCCCAACACGCTCGTCATCTGGGAAGCGCAGTTCGGCGACTTCGTCAACGGTGCGCAGGTTGTGATCGACCAGTTCATCGCCAGTGGCGAGGTCAAGTGGGGTCGCGTCAACGGTCTCACGCTGATGCTGCCGCACGGCTACGAAGGGCAGGGCCCGGAGCACAGCTCGGCGCGCCTGGAGCGCTTCATGCAGCTCGCCGCCGACAACAACATGCAGATCGTGCAGCCGACCTCGGCGAGCCAGATCTTCCACTTGCTGCGGCGCCAGATGGTGCGTCAGTTCCGCAAGCCGATGATCATCTTCACGCCCAAGAGCCTGCTGCGCGCCAAGGACGCGACCTCGCCGCTCAACGAGTTCACCAAAGGCGAATTCAAGACCGTGATCGGGCCGCAGCGCACCGAGATCGATGGCGACCAGGTCAAGCGCGTCATCGCCTGCTCGGGCAAGGTGGCCTACGACCTCATCCGCAAGCGCGACGAGAAGAAAGCCTGGGACGTGGCCATCGTGCGCGTCGAGCAGCTCTATCCGTTCCCGCACAAGGCCTTCGCTGCCGAGATGAAGCGCTTCCCCAATGCCACCGAGGTCATGTGGTGCCAGGACGAGCCGCAGAACCAGGGTGCCTGGTTCTTCGTGCAGCACTACGTGCACGAGAACATGCTCGAAGGCCAGAAGCTCGGCTATGCCGGTCGACCGGCCTCGGCCTCGCCCGCGGTGGGCTACTCGCACCTGCACCAGGAGCAGCAAAAAGCGCTGCTCGACCAGGCGTTCGGCAAGCTCAAGGGTTTCGTGCTGAGCAAATGAACTGAGGCCGCGCGCCCACCGGGCGCCGGCCCACCGCCCCACGACGGACCGCTGGCCGCCCCGCCCGAGGTCGACGAGCGGCGATCAACCCACACACGCTGAGAAGACTCATGGCCATCGTTGAAGTCAAGGTTCCGCAACTCTCCGAATCGGTGGCTGAAGCCACGCTGTTGCAATGGAAGAAGAAGCCCGGCGACGCCGTGGCGATCGATGAAATCCTGATCGAGGTCGAGACCGACAAGGTCGTGCTCGAAGTGCCGGCGCCCGCCGCCGGCGTGTTGGCCGAGATCGTGCAGCCCGACGGCGCCACCGTCACCGCCGAGCAGCTCATCGCCCGCATCGACACCACCGGCAAGGCCAGCGCAGCAGCCCCTGCTGCGGCTGCGGCAGCAGCCCCTGCTGCGGCTGCGGCAGCACCCGCTGCAGCACCGGTTGCGGCTGCGGCGACCAGCGGCAAGGGCGACATCGCCATGCCGGCGGCAGCCAAGCTGATGGCCGACAACCAGCTCTCGGCCGGCTCGGTGGCGGGCACCGGCAAGGACGGCCGTGTCACCAAGGGCGACGTGCTGGGCGCGCTGGCAGCCGCGCCGGCCCCGGCGCCGCCAACACCCAAGGCAGCGCCCGTCGCCGCCAAGGCGCTGCCCAGCGTGGCTGCGCCCCCCGGCATGAACCTGGGCGATCGGCCCGAGCAGCGGGTGCCGATGTCGCGCCTGCGCGCGCGCATCGCCGAGCGGCTGGTGCAGTCGCAGTCCACCAACGCCATCCTGACGACCTTCAACGAAGTCAACATGGCGCCGCTGATGGACATGCGAAAGAGGTTCCAGGACAAGTTCGAGAAGGAGCACGGCGTCAAGCTCGGCTTCATGAGCTTCTTCGTCAAGGCCGCGGTGGCGGCGCTGAAGAAGTACCCGATCATCAACGCCAGCGTTGACGCCAACGACATCGTCTACCACGGCTACTTCGACATCGGCATCGCGGTGGGCTCGCCGCGCGGCCTCGTCGTGCCGGTGCTGCGCAACGCCGACCAGATGAGCTTTGCCGACATTGAAAAGAAGATCGCCGAATACGGCCAGAAGGCCAAGGACGGCAAGCTCGGCATCGACGAGCTCACCGGCGGCACCTTCTCGATCAGCAATGGCGGCACCTTCGGCAGCATGCTGTCGACGCCGATCATCAACCCGCCGCAGAGCGCGATCCTGGGCGTGCATGCCACCAAGGACCGTGCGGTGGTGGAGAACGGCGTCGTCGTGGTGCGCCCGATGAACTACCTCGCGATGAGCTACGACCACCGCATCATCGATGGCCGCGAGGCCGTCCTCGGCCTGGTGACGATGAAGGACGCGCTGGAAGACCCGGCTCGGCTCCTGTTCGACATCTGACCGGGGAAGTGCCATGAGCAAGAACTTCGACGTCGTCGTCATCGGCGGCGGCCCCGGTGGCTACATCGCCGCCATCCGCGCTGCGCAACTGGGCTTCAACACCGCCTGCATCGACGAGTGGAAGAACGCCTCGGGGGGCCCGGCGCCCGGCGGCACCTGCACCAACATCGGCTGCATCCCGAGCAAGGCGCTGCTGCAGAGCAGCGAGCACTTCGAGCACGCCGGCCACGGCTTTGCCGACCACGGCATCGTCCTCAAGGACCTCAGCATCGACGTCAAGAAGATGCTCGGCCGCAAGGACACCGTGGTCAAGCAGAACAACGACGGCATCCTGTACCTGTTGAAGAAAAACAAGGTCAGCTTCTTCCATGGCCGCGGCGCCTTTGCCAAAGCGGTGGACGGCGGCTACGAAGTCACCGTCGGTGAAGAGACGCTGATGGGCAAGAACGTCATCGTGGCCACCGGCTCGAGCGCCCGTGCGCTGCCCGGCGTGCCGTTCGACGAAGAGAACATCCTGAGCAACGACGGCGCGCTGCGCATCGAAGCCGTGCCCAGGAAGCTGGGTCTTATCGGCGCTGGCGTGATCGGCCTGGAGATGGGGTCGGTGTGGCGCCGCCTGGGCGCCGAAGTCACCGTGCTCGAAGGCCTGCCCACCTTCCTGGGAGCCGTCGACGAGCAGATCGCCAAGGAAGCGCACAAGGCCTTCGTCAAGCAGGGCCTGAAGATCGAGCTCGGCGTCAAGGTCGGCGAGATCAAGGCCGGCAGGAAGGGCCAGACTTCAGAGGTTAGCGTCGCCTACACCACCGCGCAAGGCGAAGCCAAGACGCTGGACGTCGACAAGCTCATCGTCAGCATCGGCCGCGTGCCCAACACCACCGGCTTGAATGCCGATGCGGTGGGCCTGAGGCTCGACGAGCGCGGCGCCATCGTCGTCGACGACGAATGCCGCAGCAACCTGCCCGGCGTGTGGGCCGTGGGCGACGTGGTGCGCGGTCCCATGCTCGCGCACAAGGCCGAGGAAGAAGGCGTGGCGGTGGCCGAACGCATCGCCGGCCAGCACGGCCACGTCAACTTCAACACCATCCCCTGGGTCATCTACACCAGCCCCGAGATCGCCTGGGTGGGCCAGACCGAGCAGCAGCTCAAGGCCGCCGGCCGCGCCTACAAGTCCGGCACCTTCCCCTTCATGGCCAATGGCCGTGCGCGGGCGCTGGGCGACACCACCGGCATGGTCAAGATGCTGGCCGACGCGGCCAGCGACGAGATCCTGGGCGTGCACATCGTCGGCCCGATGGCCAGCGAGCTGATCGCCGAAGCCGTCGTGGCGATGGAGTTCCGTGCCAGCAGCGAAGACCTGGCCCGCATCTGCCATGCCCACCCGTCCTTGAGCGAAGCGACCAAGGAAGCCGCGCTCGCGGTCGACAAGCGCACTCTGAACTTCTAAGTGGGTGTACGCCAGCTGTACCAGGCCACGCTCGCCGAGCGCGGCTTCCAGAGCGACGCGGCGCAGCTGGCGGCCGTGGCCGCGCTCGAGCGCTGCGAGAACGAATGGGCCGACTACAAGGCCCGGCGCGGCAATGCGCTCAGCAAGCTCATCAACCGCCCGCCGATTCCGCGCGGCGTGTACATGCACGGCGGGGTTGGGCGCGGCAAGAGTTTTCTGATGGACTGTTTTTTCCAGAGCGTGCCGCTGACGCGCAAGACGCGTCTGCACTTCCATGAGTTCATGCGCGAGGTGCACCGCGAGCTGCAGGACCTCAAGGGCACCGTCAACCCGCTGGACGCATTGGGCCAGCGCATCGCGCGGCGCTTCCGGCTCATCTGCTTCGATGAATTCCACGTCGCCGACGTCACCGACGCGATGATCCTGCACCGCCTGCTCGACGCGCTCTTCGCCAACCGCGTGAGCATTGTCACGACCAGCAACTTCCACCCTGACGCGCTTTATCCCAACGGCCTGCATCGCGACCGCATCCTGCCGGCCATCAGGCTGCTCAAGGCCAGGCTGCAGGTCATCAGTGTCGACGCCGGCACCGACTACCGGCAGCAGTCGCTGGCGCAGATCGACCTGTACCACTGCCCTCTGGGCGCAGCCGCCGATGCGGCGCTGGAGCGTGCCTTCGAGCGCCTGCGCGAGGCGCGCGACGAGGCGCCCGTGATGCAGATCGAGCATCGATCCCTGCGCGCCTTGCGGCGTGCCGGCGGCGTGGTCTGGTTCGACTTCGCCACGCTGTGCGGCGGGCCGCGCTCGCAGAACGACTACCTCGAAATCGCCTCGCGCTTCCACACTGTGCTGCTCAGCAACGTGCCGCAGATGTCGCCGCGCCTGGCCAGCGAGGCGCGCCGCTTCACCTGGCTCGTGGACGTGCTTTACGACCGCCGCGTCAAGCTCATCCTGTCGGCCGCGGTGCCGGCGCAGGAGCTCTACACCGAAGGCCCGCTGGCGCATGAGTTTCCGCGCACGGTGTCGCGACTGCACGAGATGCAATCGGCGGCGTTCCTGGCGCTCGAGCGGCGCGACGTCGATACCTCGCTGACGTGAACCCGATCCGTGCTCGCCTTGTCAAGCCGGTGCTTGTGCTGCTGTCGCTGCAGGCGCTGTCGTGCGGCCTCGCCAGCCCGGCGTCGGCACAGACGCCGGGGCGCGACCACGAGCGCCAGGCCGTGACTGCCGAGCGCCAGGCGCTCAGCGAGCGCTTCGCCGCCGAGGAGCGCGAGTGCGCCCTGCGCTTCCTGGCCACGTCCTGCGGCGACGAGGTGCGTGCGCGGCGCCGCGAGGCGCTGGCGCCGCTGCGCGAGCGCGAGTTGCGCCTCGAAGAAGCCGATCGCCGTTGGCGCGCCGACGAGCGCCGTGCGGCCATCGCCAGCAAGCAGGCTGCGGCGGCGTCACGACCGTCTGCGGCGTCAGCCCCGCCAGCGCCGGAGCTGCGCGTGCGCCAGGCGGCGCCGCCCGCCGCTGCCGCGGCGCGCGGGCCGCACCGGCGCGATGAGTCGACAGCCCGGACGGCCGAGGCCGAGCAGCGCGTCAAAGACGCGCAACAGCGGCGCCAGGAGGCGGCGGCGGCTGAGCAGCGCATCGAGCGCCGCCAGGCCCAGAGGCAGGCCCGTAGTGCGTCCAGCGGCCGCTTGCCTCAGGCCTTGCCGGTGCCCACGGCGGCCAGTCGGCCGTCGCGCTGAGCACCGCGGTCAGTCGGCCGTCGCGCTGAGCACCGCCTTCAGCGCACGGGGTCGATACGGGCGAGCGCCAGCGACAGGTTGTCGCCGCCGCCTCGCGCGCGCTGGCGCGCCTTGCTGATCAGCATCTCGCTGGCTTCGCGCGGGGGCAGCGCATGCAGGATGGCGCCGATTTCCTTGGGCGTGAAGTAGTGCCACAGGCCGTCGCTACAGGCCAGCATGCTGTCGCCGAACTCCAGCTTGTCGATGTGCCACAAGGCCACGGGCGGGTCGGCGTGGGTGCCCAGGCAGCCGGTCAGCAGGTTGGATTGCGGATGCGTGTTGGCGGCTTCTTACTGATCTTGCCTTCATCGATGAGGCGCTGCACGAAAGAGTGGTCGACGGTGCGGCGCATCATCTCGGCGCCGCGGAAATGGTAGACGCGCGAATCGCCGGCATGCACCACGTCGCACTCAAGGTTGGGGCTGACGCAGAAGGCGGCCAGCGTGCTGTGCGGCTCCTCCTCGGACGTGATGGCGGTGAGCTTGATCATCAGGTGCGATTCCGTCACCACCTGGCGCAGCATCTCTGCCGGATCGTCCTCGAGCGGCACGAATCGTTCGTAGATCTGGCGCCCGGTGAGCAGCACCTGGTCGGCGGCCTTGCGGCCGCCGCTCTTGCCGCCCATGCCGTCGGCCACCAGTGCCAGCACCGAGCCCTGCGTGCGCTCGTGCGAAATCACTTCCACCTGGTCTTGCTGGTAGGCGCGGTCGCCGCGGTGCAAACCGGTGGCGGCAGTGAATCGGAAGGGCACAACGACGATGGTCATGTCCTGGAATATAAACTCGTGCTTGCCGTGGTTGACGTGCCGCAATGAACGAGAACCTCCATTCCCCACAGCGCCGACTGATCGAGCTGCGCATCGAGCACGCCGAACTGGACAGCCTGATCGACACCAACCTGCTCCTGCGCGCCGGCGACGATCTCAGCCTGCGGCGCCTGAAGAAGCGGCGCCTGGCGCTGCGCGACCAGATCGCGCGGCTCGAGACCGAGCTCGACCCGCCGCAGCCGGCCTGATGGCGCCCGCTGGCATCGGCGTCTTGCTGAATCCTCGATGAGCAGTGAACTCGCGCGAGCGGTGGCGCAGGCTTTCGCGCCCGACGGGGCGCTGGCTCGACACGAGCCTGGATTTCGCCCGCGCGACGCGCAGGACGAGATGGCGGCACGCATCGCGCAGGCGCTCGACGGCCGCGAAGCGCTGGTGGCCGAAGCCGGCACCGGCGTGGGCAAGACCTTCGCCTACCTGGTGCCGCTGCTGCTGTCGGGCCGGCGCGCGCTCGTCAGCACCGCCACCAAGAGCCTGCAGGACCAGCTCTTCCTGCGCGACTTGCCGCGCCTGCGCGACGCCCTCGGCCTGCCGGTGCGCATGGCGCTGCTCAAGGGTCGCGCCAGCTACCTGTGTCGTTGGCGGCTGCAGCAGGCCGAGCAGAGTGGCCAGCTGCCGGACCGTTTTGCGCTGCGCGCGCTGCACCGCGTGTCGCGCTGGGCGCAGTCCACCCGCAGCGGCGACCTGGCAGAGATCGAAGGGCTGGACGACCGCTCGCCGGTGATCCCGCTCGTCACCTCGACGCGCGACAACTGCCTCGGTGCCGAATGCCCCGAGCACCGCGCCTGCCACGTCATGCAGGCCCGCCGCGAGGCCATGGCGGCTGACCTGGTGGTCGTCAACCACCACCTGTTTTTTGCCGACATGGCGCTGCGCGACAGCGGTGTGGCCGAGCTGCTGCCGACAGTGGACGTGGCGGTCTTCGATGAAGCCCACCAGCTGGTGGAAGCGGGGGTGCAGTTTCTGGGCACCACGCTGGCCACCGGCCAGGCCATCGACCTCGCGCACGACCTGCTTGCCGCCGGCCTGCAGCACGCGCGGGGCCTGCAGCCCTGGGCCGAGCTGCAGGCGGCGCTGGAGCGCTCGGCGCGCGAGTTGCGGCTGGCCTGCGCCGGCCCCATCCGCGAGGTGCGTGGCGTGCTCAAGCGGCGCTGGGACGAAGCCGCCGATGCGCTGCCCGGGGCGCTGCCCGATCTGGCCGAGGCGGCCCTGGCAGCGGCCGAAGCGCTGGCCGCCGTGGCCGAGGCCGCGCCGGATTTTCCCAAGCTCGAACAGCGTGCCCGCACGCTGGCCGTGCTGGCGCGCCACTTCGAGGCCGAAGCCGCGGCCGGCCATGTCCGCTGGGTGGACCTGACGCCGCAGCAGGCGCGGCTGGTGGAGTCGCCGCTGGACATCCGCGAGATGCTGTCCGAGCAGCGCGCGCTGGCGCCCAAGGCCTGGATCTTCACCTCGGCGACGCTGGGCGACGATGCCGAACTGTCCTGGTTCACGTCCAGCACCGGGCTCGAGGATGCGGCCAAGCTGCGCGTCGGCAGCCCCTTCGACTACCCTGCCAACGCCCGCGTGTGGGTGCCGCCGCAGCTGCCCTTGCCCAATGCGCCGGCGCACCCGGCAGCGGTGGGCGCGCAGGCCGCGCGCTGCGCCCAGGCCTTGGGCGGCCGCACCTTCGTGCTCACCACCACACTGCGCGTGTTGCCGCTGGTGGCCGAGGCGCTGCGCGCTGCGGCGCCCGACTTGACGGTGCTGGTGCAGGGCAGCGAGCCGCGCCGCGCGCTGCTGCAGCGCTTCGGCGACGGCCGCGGCTGCGTGCTGGTGGGCTCGCAGAGTTTCTGGGAGGGCATCGACATGCCGGGTGACGCGCTGCAGTGCGTGCTCATCGACAAGCTGCCGTTCCCGCCGCCCAATGACCCGCTGGTCGAAGCGCGCGTGAAGCAGCTGCGCGAGCAGGGCCGCAACCCCTTCGAGGACTACTTCGTGGCCGAAGCAGCGGTGTCACTCAAGCAGGGTGCCGGCCGCCTCATCCGCACCGAAAGCGATCGCGGCCTGCTCGTGCTGTGCGACACCCGGTTGCGCCAGATGCGCTACGGCCGCCGTCTGCTGGCGGCACTGCCGCCGATGGCGCGGCTGGAAGATGAAGACGCGGCGTTGCGCTGGCTGGCCGAGCTGGCCGCCGCGCACTGACCTACCAGAGCTTCCACCAGGCCTTGTCGCGCGCCGACAGGCCCTGGGTGAGATAGGCGCTGTTGGGGAAGTTGGCACGCAACACGCGGTCGGCGGCGTCGCGCAGGCTCGTCAGCTCGAGCTTGTCGTAGCTCTGGGTCATGATGTAGAGCGCTTCTTCCGTCGCGGGTGCCTGCTGGAATTCGGCCACCGCTTGCTGGGCGCGGTTGGCGGCGGCGACATAGGCGCCGCGGCGGAAGTAATAGCGCGCCACGTGGACCTCGTACGAGGCCAGTGAATTGACGATGTAGTTCATGCGCAGCCGCGCGTCCGGCGCGTAGCGCGAGGTGGGGAACTGCTCGACCAGCTGCTTGAAGCCCTGGTAGGCGTCGCGAGCCGCGCGCTGGTCGCGCTCGGACAGGTCCTGGCCGACGAGCGAGCCGAGCAGGCCCAGGTTGTCGTTGAAATTGATGACGCCGCGCAGGTAGAAGGCGTAGTCGAGCGCCGGACTCGAGGGGTTGAGCTTGATGAAGCGCTCAACCGTGGTCAAGGCCTGCGCCTTTTCACCGGTACGCCAATTGAGGTAGGCGAGGTCGAGCAGGGCCTGCTGGGCGAGCAGCGAGCCCGCCGCCAGGCCTTCGACGCGCTCGAGGCTCTTGATGGCACGCTCGTAGCTGCCCGCCTCCATGTCGTCCTTGGCGTCTCGATACAATCGTTCGGCGGTGCCGGTGGGCGTCTCGTCCTTGGGAGCGGACGCACATCCACCCAGCAGCGAGAGCACCGCAAGCATGGCCAACAGCGCAGTGCGCCACCCAGTAGAAACGGTCATTGCCAATGGTGCCATCCGATCCGAAGAGCGCCGATTATAGGGAGCCGACCCTCGCGTCCTTCCACGGCGACACGGCCGACATGGGTCCCGCGGACCCCAGCGGCGCCGATCAAGGCGCCGTGGTTGAGCTTGAAGCGGAGCCCGCCGCCGCCGTTGATACCCGCCGCGCCATCGTCGGCGCCGCGCAGCACGGGCAGCGCCTGGACAAGGCGCTGGTGGACCTGGCGCCCGAGTTTTCGCGCAGCCACCTGCAGCAGCTCATCGACAGGGCTCACGTGCGGCTCGACGGGGCCGTGGCCGTGCTGGCTTCGCGCCGCGTGCGCGCCGGCCAGGCGCTGCAGATCGAACTCGTGCCCACCGAAGAGAGCCAGGCCTTCCGAGCCCAGGCCATGGTGCTCACAGTGCTGTTCGAGGACGATCACCTGCTGGTGCTGAACAAGCCCGCCGGTCTGGTCGTGCATCCGGCGCCGGGCAACTGGTCGGGCACCCTGCTCAACGGCCTGCTGGCGCATCACACCGCCGCCGCCACGCTGCCGCGCGCTGGCATCGTGCACCGGCTCGACAAGGACACATCGGGCGTGATGATGGTGGGCAAGTCGCTGCCCGCCGTCACCGCCCTGGTGCGTGCCATCGGCGCGCGCCAGGTTCACCGCCGCTATCTGGCGCTGGCGCAGGGGCGTTGTACCCAGGCCGATTTCAGCATCGAGGCGCCGATCGGGCGTGACCCGGCGGTGCGGGTGCGCATGGCCGTGGTGGCGGGCGGGCGGTCCTCGCGCACCGATGTGCTGCGCGTGGCGCAGCGCGATGGCTTTGCGGCCTTGAGCTGCACGCTGCACAGTGGCCGCACGCACCAGATCCGCATCCACCTGGCGTCGCGCGGGCTGCCGCTGGTGGCCGACGTGCTCTACGGCGGCAAGCCCGCGCTCGGCCTGCTGCGCCAGGCGCTGCACGCCACCGAGCTGCGATTGCAGCACCCGCTCAGCGGTGCAGCGTTGTCATTTCAATGCCCGCCGCCGCTCGATTTCGCAGCCGCCTGGACGCAGGTGCTCGGCGCTTGACGGCTCTCGTTGCCGGCAGTCAGAGTATTTTCCAATCCAGGTATGAGCCTGAAGCGGGCGTGATGTGAGGCTGTTCGGTGGTTGAGTTGATCTGGCCAAAGAGCGCAGTCTATCGAGCCGCCGGTTTGCCGAGTTTTTATTCATGAGGCCCCTGCCAGGCCGC
>JANMVM010000301.1:0-29025 GCA_031392695.1 Rubrivivax sp. | reverse complement strand
GCGACGCCGCAACCGACCAGCGCCGCCTGACACACGATGAGCAAAGTTGAAATTCGCATGGCGTCCTTTGAGTGAGGGAGCGGATGTGGCGCCGCAGTTTCAGTCATCGGGCTCAGCTTGCCAAGTCCGATTCGCTGCCGGCCTGACGATGCTGGATGAATCGGCTCTCTCGGCGATCGACCCGGGTCGAGTCTTCTGACTCTGCCGATGTCGTGCCGCGCGCTCAGCCCGAGGCAGGGCTGGCCTCGAACACCTCCACCGCCGCCAGTCTCACCAGCTTCTGCGCCTGCATCACCGGCGCACTGAGCCACCTGTCGACGTCCTCCAGTTCGATCGGCACCACGCTGCGCTTGTCCTGCTGATCGGGGCCCAGGCGCGGGTCGGGCTTGTGCATGCGCTTCATGAGCGGGTGGGCGTCGGCGTTGATCGTCAGCATGGTGTAGCTCTCGACGACCTCGCCTGTAGTCTTGTCGACCCAGGTGTTCCACAGCCCGGCCAGGCCCCAGGGCGCGCCGTCGGCGCGCCTGAAGCACCAGGGTACGTGCCGACCGCTTTCCCAGTTGGGCTCGAAGAAGGCCTCGGCCGGGATGATGCAGCGCTGGCCGCGTGCCCAGGGCAGCTTGTAGCTGGCCTTGGCGGACAGCTCTTCGCTGCGCGCGTTGCAGGTCGGGTAGGGCAGCTTGGCGGTCTTGGCGAACCAGGGCACCAGCGCCCACTGGCCGACGACCAGTTCGCGCCGGTACGCCGCGCTGTCGCGCGCGGCGCGGATGAAGGGGCCCTGGTAGCGCGGGAACATGTCGCGCACCCAGCGCACCGGGTCGCGCGCGCCGACGTGCCAGTGGCTTTCGACGTCACCGGTCTCGGGTGAGATGTAGCGCGTGCACATGCACTGCGACTGTAGCGGTACCCGGGTCACAGTCCGGCGGCGGGCCGGCCCGGGTGGCGGAGCTGGGCTGGGCCCAGAACAGCGCCAGTGCAGCGAGCATGATGGCAAGCACCTTCTTCATCGTCAGCCTCTCGGGTGGGTGAAGTGACGAAGCGGGATGCAAGTTGCGTGGGCGGCGCCAGAGCGGCCCCCGCCGGCAGGGGCAGCGCAACCCGGCACAATCAGCGCCTGCATGGTGCACAAGACACACATCGTGGTGCTCGGGGCGCTGGCCGTGGCGCTGGCGGGCTGCGCCACGCGCGCCGTCGACGTGGCCCCGGCGCCGGCCAACCCGGCCGACTTCGCGACCTGGGACTGCGCCCGCATCGACGACGAGCAGGACGCCGTGCAGCAGCGCGCCGCCGACGTCGCCTACGCGGTGGACGAGCGGGCCGGCAATAACATCCTGGCTCTCGGCGTGGGGGTGACGGTGTTCTGGCCGGCCTTGCTCGCAATGCGGCCGGCGGGGCTGGAAGCGGCCGAGCTGTCGGGGCTGAAGGGTCGCTTCGAAGCGCTGCAGACGGCAGCCCGCCTCAAGCTGTGCCCGGCGCTGGGCGCCGACCTGCCCGCCGCCCGGGCCGCCGCCCTGCCCGTGGCGCAAGGCGAGCGGCTGGTCTACGAAGACCGCCTCGACCCGCGCTATGCCGGCACCGAGTGGGTGCTGCGCGTCGTCGCGCTGCGCCGTGGCGAGTTCGAGTTCCTGGTCGAGGCTTCGCCCGACGGCCCCGCCACGCTGGCGCGCACGGTGCGGCAGGATCGCGCCGGCAACATCGTGGCGGCGCCCGTGGGTGCGCTGCAATGGCCGCGCCTGCTGCGCAACGAGCTGGTGTTGGGCCAGGTCACGGCCGGTGACATGGTCATCGTCGGCGACCCACAGGCGCGCGCGCGCCTGCGCGGCCAGGTGGTGGCGGTGGGGCCGCAGAGCGTGGCCGGCCGCCGCTTCGACGTCGCCGTGGTCGAACTCTTCGGCGACGCGCAGCGTGGCGATGCCTACACGCGGGTCGAAGGCGCGATCGTCATCGACCGCGCCAGCGGCGTGCTGCTGAGACTGGACCTGCGCAGTGCCGCCCCTGGCTTCACGCTGCAGCGCCGCCTGATGCGGGTCGAGCCGGCGGAGCGCTAGCCCAGCGCAGGCCGTCCGTCCGTCGACACAGATCTTTACGGGCCCCGCACAGCGTGGACACGGCGCCGCCGCAGCATCGGCTGCATTCCATCATCCCGTCCGGAGCCCTGACCATGACCCGCACCCGTCTTCCCCGCACCCGTGGCGCGCTGCGCCTGTTCATGGCCACCGCGGCGCTGGCGATGGCCGCCGGCCTGTCGCAGACGGTGCTGGCGGCGGCGCCCGAAGGCCACGCCATGGCGGGCGGCCCCGGCGGCCACGGCATGGGGATGGGGATGGGCATGGGCATGGGCATGGCCGGCGCCCACCCGCGCCACGTGCAGCGCATGCTCGACGCCGTCAACGCCACGGCCGAGCAGCGCGCCCAGATCCAGCAGATCCTGCTCGCCGCGCAGCCTGAGATGAAGGCCCAGCACGAAGCCGGCCGCAAACTGCACGAGCAGGGCCAGGCTCTGTTTGCGCAGCCCACCGTGGACGCGCGCGCGGTCGAGACGCTGCGCCAGCAGATGCAGGCCCTGCACGAGCAGGGCAGCAAACGCATGCTGCAAGTCATGCTTGACGTGAGCGGCGTGCTCACGCCCGAGCAGCGCAAGACGCTCTCGGACCGCATGAGCCAGCGGCGCGCCATGATGGAGCGTCACCGCAGCGAACGCGAAGGCATGGAGCGCACCCCGCGCTGAAGTCCGCGCGCCGTTATCCTGTGGCAGCCCGGCCGGCCACAGGGTCGGGCAGCTGCCTTGACCCTTTGAACCTGCCAGCCCCGGCGCCCAGCGCGCCGGGGCGTTTTGCCGACCGGGGCCCACCGTGACGAGCCGACTGCTGCTGATCGACGACGACCTGCGCCTGACCGACATGATCGGCGGCTACCTGCGCCAAAACGGTTTCGACGTCGACACCGCCGGCTCGCTGGCCGCGGGGCGCGAGCGCCTCAAGCACAGCCCCTACGACGCGCTGCTGCTGGACCTCATGCTGCCCGACGGCGATGGCCTGGACTTCACGCGCGAACTGCGCAGCCAGGCGCGCACGCGGCGGCTGCCGCTGCTCATGCTGACGGCGTGCGGCGAGCCGATGGACCGCATCGTGGGCCTGGAGATCGGTGCCGACGACTACCTGCCCAAGCCCTTTGAGCCGCGTGAACTGCTGGCTCGCGTGAAGGCGCTGCTGCGCCGCGCAGCGCCCGAGCCGGGCGACGACGAGGTGCTGGTCTTCGGCCGCCTCGAGGTCGACCTCGGCGCCCGCCAGGCGCGCCTGGGCGGCCAGCCCTGCGACCTGACGAGTCACCAGTTCGACCTGCTCACCGTGCTGGCCAAGAGCCCCGGGCGCGTGCTCTCGCGCGACCAGATCATGGACACCCTCAAGGGCCATCCGCTGGAGGCCTTCGACCGCAGCATCGACGTCCACATCTCGCGCATCCGCGCCGTCATCGAGGACGACCCCAAGACGCCGCGACGCGTGCTCACGGTGCGCGGCGCCGGCTACGTGTTTGCCAAGAAGCAGGAAGCCGGCGAATAGGCGGGCGCTCGAGCCCCATCGCCGTCGCTGCCATCGCCAATGCGCTCGCTCTACCTCCGCATCTACCTCACGGTGGTGGCCTCGCTGCTGCTGTTTGCGCTCGTCTCGGGCTGGCTGCTGCAGCGCCACCTCGAAGAGCAGCGCGTGCAGGCCGAAGGCGCCGCGCGCGAACGCGTCGAGGCCTGGGGTGAACTGCTGCAGCGTTCGCTGCCTCTGCCCGAAGCGCCGGCGGCAGAACAGGAAGCGGCGCTGCGCGAGTGGTCGCAGCGGCTGCGCCTGCCGATGGCGCTGGACGACGCCCAGGGCCGGCGCATCGCGGCCTCGGAGTCCTTTTTGCGCCGTGAGTCCAACGTGCCCGACCTGGCGGCCCGGCTGCGGCCGATCCGCTTCGACGATGGCCGCACGCTGTGGGTGCCGCGCGGCGGGCCGATGCGCATGCAGGCCGGCGCCCGCACGCCTGATCTGCGCCCGGCCTGGCTCGGCGGGCCGGGCAGCCCGCGCGGCCTGCCCGACGGGCTCGGCCTGGCGCTGCTGCTGGTGGTGCTGTTCGTGGCTGTGGCCGCCGGCGCCTTCCCGGTGGTGCGGCGGCTGACGCGCCGGCTGGAGTCGCTCAAGCAGGGCGTCGAAGCCTTCGGTGCCGGCGCCCTGCACCAGCGCGTGGCCGAGGACGGGCGCGACGAGGTGGCGGCGCTGGGCGCCAGCTTCAACCAGGCGGCCACGCGTATCGAGGCGCTGCTGCGCTCGCACCAGAGCCTGCTGGCCAACGCCAGCCACGAGCTGCGCTCGCCACTGGCGCGGCTGAAGATGGCGCTGACGCTGATCGAGGACGCAGCGCCGGCACAACGCGCGCTGCTGCGCCGGGAGATCGACACCAACATCGGCGAACTCGACGCCCTCGTCGAAGAAGTGCTGCTGGCCAGCCGGCTCGACGGCAGCGCGACGCTGGACCTGCAGCAGCCGGTGGCGCTGCTGGCGCTGGCGGCCGAAGAAGCCTCGCACCTGGGCGCCCAGGCCAGCGGGCAGGACCTGCAGGTGCGGGGCGACGACAGGCTGCTGCGCCGGGCGCTGCGCAATCTGCTCGAAAACGCGCGGCGCTATGGCGGCGCCGAGGTCAGCATCACCGTGGAGCGCGGCGCCGAAGGTGCCGTGGTGCAAGTCTGCGACCGCGGCCCCGGCGTGCCCGAGGCTTACCGCGAGCGCATCTTCGAACCCTTCTTTCGCCTGCCCGGCCACGCCGAGCGCGCAGGCGGCGTGGGCCTCGGGCTGGCGCTGGTACGGCAGATCGCGCAGCGCCATGGCGGGCAGGTGCAGTGCAGCCCGCGCGACGGCGGCGGCAGCTGCTTCGTGCTGTCGCTGCCGCTGGCGCCCTGAGGGGCACGGCGCGCCGGCGACCGGCGCGGCTGATGTCACCTGCTCGTCACCCACGCCTTGAGGCGCCCGACGCTGCTGATCGCTAGAGTGGCCCAAGGCAAGGCGCAGCCCGGGCCCGAGGGACGATCATGAGGAACAGGAAGTCAGTCCGCGCGCGGCTGCTGCCGGTCGCGGCTGCCGCGGTCGCGGCCGTCGCGGCCGTCGCTGCCGGACCCGCGGCGGCCTACAGCGTCTTTCCCTATGGCACCAACCAGGCGCTGAAGTGGGGGAACAACACCATCGGCACCGCCGGCGGTGTCGTGACCTGGAGCCTGATGCCCGACGGCACCGGGCTCGATCCGTCGACCGCCGGGTTGGGCATGAGTGGCACGTCGGACCTCACGGGTGTGTTCGCTCAGGTCGGCGGCGCGACGCCCGCCCTGGCGGCTCTGGGGCAGGCCTTTGCCGCCTGGTCGGCCGTGGCGCGGGTGCAGTTCGTGCAGGTCGCCGAGACCGGCGCGCTGCCCTTCGGCGCCCCCTATGGCGGCGCGCCGGTGGTCGGCCACCTGCGCATCGGGGCCTTCGCGATGAATGGCTTCGTGGGTGCCGTGGGCTATGCACCGCCGCCCAACGGTGGCACCACGCTCGAAGGCGACATCATCTTCAACCGCAACAACCGCTTCGGCATTCCTGCGGGCAACGAAGGGCAGCCCTATGAGCTGTTCCCGGCCTCCAACGGCTTTTTCTACCTCAACGATTTCGCGGGCCTCTTTGCCCATGAGCTCGGCCATGCCCTCGGCCTGGGCCACAGCGACGTTCCGAGCGGCCTGATGTGCGGCTACGTCGGCCCGGCTTTCGACGGCAGCACTTGCGCCTGGGCCGACCCCGATGGCGACGGCCTGGCGCCCATCACGCGCCTGCCCAAGCCCGATGACGTCGCCGGCATCCAGTATCTCTACGGTGCTGCGCCGGTGCCCGATCTGCCGCGTGGGCTGAGCTGGGCGCTGGGCCTGGGCGCGCTCGGGTGGTGGCTGTCGCGCCGCCGCAGCCACGCCTGAACACGGCAGGTCGAGTGGCGGCGCTGCCGGCATTCGAGGGGTGACCCGGGAGCGGCATTCGCGGTATCTTGCGGGGCCGCCATGGACCCCGCCAACCCGCCCAGCCAGTCAGATGACGAGGCCGACCGCCAGATCGAGCGCGAGTTGGCGCGCGTCATTGCGTCGCCGCTGTTCGCCGGCGCCCTGGCCCACCAGCGGCTCTTGCGCTACCTGGTCGATCACCTGCGTGCGGGGCGCGTCGCCGGGCTCAAGGAGACGGTGCTCGGCATCGAGGTCTTCCGGCGCCCGGCGCAGAGCTTCGACCCGCGCCAGGACAGCATCGTGCGCGTGGAAGCGCGCCGCCTGCGCGAGCGCCTGCGTCAGCATTACGCGCTGCAGCCGCCGAGCGGCTGGATGATCGAACTGCCCAAGGGCAGCTATCGTCCGCGGCTCGTGCGCCGCGACGCGCGCCCCCACAGCGGCGAGGCCGCCGAGCTGGTGGAGCGCGGCCTGTACTTCCTGCGCCTGGGCCACGAAGAAGGTCACCGCAAGGCATTGCTGCGCTTTGAAGCCGCGGTGCAGACGGCGCCGCCACTGGCGGCGGCGCACACCGGCGTGGCGCGCGCCTGGATGCAACTGGTGGCCACCAACCTCGAGCCACCGCGGCCGGGTGTGGAGGTCGCGCTGGCCGCGGTCGCCCGGGCGCTGGAGCTCGACCCCGGGCATGCCGATTCGCTGGTGCTGGCCGCGGCGCTCAAGCACCGCTTCGCCTTTGACTGGCCGGCCGCCCGGGCCCTGTTCGAACGCGCGCTCCAGGCCGCGCCGCGCTCGGCCTTCGTGCGCCATTCGCACGCCCTGTCGCTGATGATGCGCGGCGATTTCGACGGCGCGGCGGCTGAACTGGCCGCGGCGCGCGAACTCGATCCGCTGCACCTGGGCCTGCGCGCCCACCTGGCGCTGCTCGACCTCTATCGGCGCGACTGGGACGCCGCCCGCTCGGGTCTGCAGGGCCTGCTCGACATGAGCGCCGACAACGTGCTGGGCATGAGCCTGCTGGCCTACGTCTGGCTGTGCAGCGGCGACGCTGCGGCGGCACTGCAGCAGTACCGCGCCGTGGCCGAGCGCCACCCGCAGCTGAGCATCGGCCCCGCGGGTGTGGTCTGGGCGCAGGCTGCGCTGGGCCAGCGCGCGGCGGCGCGGCGCGCGCTGTCGGCGCTGAACAAGACCTGGCCTGGCCTGTACCTGAGCCCCTACCAGCTGGCGATGGCCGAACTGCGGCTCGGCGAGCCCCAGGCTGCGCTCGAGCTGCTGCGGCGCGCCGTGCTCGAGCGCGATCCGAATGCGCTGTGCCTGCCGGTGGACCCGGCCTTCGACAGCCTTCACGGCGAGCCTGCTTTTGCAGCGCTGCGCCTGCAGGTGCTGGGCAGCGCCGTGCTCAGGCCTGGCGCGGCCCGCGCTGCTGCAGCAGCACCCAGGCCATGAAGGCGCTGAGCAGGGTGCCGGCCAGCACCAGGCCGCTCGTGCTGGCCATCCAGAAGCCGGGCGCGCCGTGCAGCGCCGCAGGCACGTTGCCCGGCAGGTTGAAGGCCAGCGCGTAGCCGCCGCCCAGGCCCACCCCCCACAGCGCCAGCACGTAGATGACGACCGAGATGGTCGTGATCTTGTAGGCCCGCAGCACGAAGGCTGCGATCGCCTGCGCCGCATCGGCAACGTGGAACACCGCCACCCAGGCCAGCAGCGGCATCGCCGCGGCGATGACCACCGCGTTGCTGGTGTACAGGTGCAGCACCGGCTCGCGCACGACGAAGAAGGCGCTGCCCACCACGCCGGCCAGGCCGCAGCCGAGGACCAGGCCGTGCCAGCCCAGCCGGCGCGCGTCGGACGCGTCGCCGGCGCCGATGCGCTGCGCCACCAGCGTGCTGGTGGCGTTGCCCAGCGCCAGCGGAATCATGAACAGCAGCGACACCACGTTGACCGCAATCTGGTGCCCGGCAGCCGGCGTGGTGCCCAGGCGCGCGATGAACAGTGCCATGAAGGCAAAGCCCGTGACCTCGACCAGGATCGAAGCACCCAGTGGCAGGCCCAGCTTGAGGTGCTGGCGCAGTGCCGGGCCATCGGGCCGGTCGAGGCCGCGGCCCCAGAGCTCGAAGGGGGCGTAAAACGGGTCGCGTCGCAGCACCACCCAGGCCAGCGTCACCTGCGCCCACATGGCGATGAGGGTGGCGATGCCGCAACCCTCGACCCCCAGCGCCGGCACGCCGAGCGCCGGCACGCCGAACACCAGCGCCGTGGACAGCGGCACCTTGAGCGCCAGCGCTGCGACCTGGATCAGCATCACCGCCTTGGGCCGCGAGACGGCGACGTTGAAGCCGCGGTAGACGGTGAAGAGCAGCGAAGCCGGCAGCGAGAAGGCCAGCGCCAGCAGGTAGGCGCGCACCTTGGTCGCGACCTCGGGCCCGGCGCGCGACAGCGCCAGGAAGGGATACGGAAACGCCAGCAGCAGGCTGCCGAGCAGCGCCAGGCCGAAGGCCAGCCACAGCGCCTGGTGCACCTGGCGGCCGGCGTCGGCGAGCCGGCGCGCGCCGTAGAGCTGGCCGACGATCGGCGACAGCGCCAGCAGCACGCCCATGAAGCCGATGAAGATCGTGATGTAGGCCGCCGCGCCGACCGCCAGCGCAGCCAGGTCGGTGGCGCTGGCGCGTGCCACCAGCAGCGTGTCGACGGTTCCGAAGGCAACCACCGAGACCTGGCCCACGAACACCGGCCAGGCCAGCGGGGCGATGCGCCGCGCGCTGTGGACCAGTGCGTGGCGATGCGCTGCCGGGGCCTCGTTCAAGCGCCGGCCGCGTTGCCGCTCTTGCCGGTCGGCTCGGTGCCGCCGGCCGCGGCGCTGCCATACGCGCGCTCGGCATAGCGGTTGAAGCGCCAGGCGGTGCCTTCCATCGTGATGCGCCGCCACACGCTGCGCTTGTGCGCCGGCGTGAACCCGGGCCAGAGCTGGACTTCTTCGAAGCTGCGGCCACAGCCCTTGCAGCGCTCGTCGCCCTGGCTCGTCGAGCAGATCGCGATGCACGGCGCGTCGGGCGTGCTGGCGTACCAGGCCAGCCAGGCCTGGCGCGCCGGCGCCGGCATGCTGGCCTCGTCGCACAGGCTTTCGCGGTAATAGACCATCAGCGCATACACCTCGGCCAGCGCCAGCACCTCGGCGCAGGCGGTGATGCCGTCGGGCGAGGGCGAGCGCTCGCGCCACCAGTTGATGGCCGACTCGATGTCGGTGATGTGGAGCCCGGTGGTCTGCGTCATGGGGGCGTGGAGTTTACCCACCGCCCCGCTGGCCGATGCTCAGGCAGGGGCGTAGCCGGCTTCGCTCAGCCGCGCCACCAGCTGCTCGCGCGGCGCCGTGGTCTCGACCTGCACCTGGTGCTGCGGCACGTCGGCCTGCACACGGGCCGACGGGTCGACTGCGTGCACGGCTTCGGTGATGGCGCGCACGCAGTGACCGCAGGACATGTTGGGAATCTGGAACTGGTGCATGTTGGGCTGTTCTCGGGTGATGCCGATCCCCGACTGTGCCATCGTCGCGCCGCATCGGCCTGCGCAGCCTTGATCCACCGCAACCCAGCCCCACATCGACCCCATGCCCGCCTCCCTTGCCCTGCCCGCTGCGCCCCTGGGCATCCTCGAATCCACGTGGCCGGTGCAGGGCATGACCTGTGCCTCGTGCGCCGGCCGGGTCGAGAAGGCAGCCGGCGCCGTGCCCGGGGTGGTGGAGGCGACGGTGAACCTGGCCAACGAGACGCTCCACGTCGCCAGCCGCGGCGCCTTCGATCCCCAGGTTTTGCAGCAGGCGGTGCAGCGCGCCGGCTACACGCTGGCCACCACCACGCTGCAGTTGCCGATCGAGGGCATGACCTGCGCTTCCTGTGTCGGCCGCGTCGAAAAGGCGCTGCGCCAGGTCAGCGGCGTGCTTGAGGCCAACGTCAACCTGGCCAACGAAACGGCCACCGTCACGCTGGCCGGCAACGCCTCAGTCGCAGCGCTGGGGGCCGCGGTGAAGCGCGCGGGCTACGGTGTGCGGGCGCCCGTCGGCGGTGCGGCGGCCGCCCAACCGCTGTTCGGAGAAGGCGCGCGCGTCGTGCTGGCGGCCATCCTCTCGGCGCCGCTGGTGCTGCCGATGATCGGCCTGCTGTGGGGTCAGCACGCCATGCTGCCGCCGCTGTGGCAATGGCTGCTGGCCACGCCGGTGCAGTTCTGGCTGGGCGCGCGCTTCTATCGCGCCGGCTTTAGCGCGCTGCGCGCCGGCAGCGGCAACATGGACTTGCTGGTGGCGCTGGGCACCAGCGCCGCCTACGGCCTGAGTGTCTACACGCTGGGGGCCGCCGGTGGGCACCACACGAGCGACCTCTACTTCGAAGGCTCGGCCGTCGTCATCACGCTGGTGCTGCTGGGCAAGTGGCTCGAGGCGCGCGCGCGGCGCCAGACCACGGCCGCCATCCGCGCGCTGCAGGCCCTGCGGCCCGAGACCGCCTGCGTGCGCCGCGATGGCGTCGAGGCCCAGGTGCCGCTGGCTGAAGTCGCCCCCGGCGACATGGTGGTGGTGCGGCCGGGCGAGCGCCTGCCGGTCGACGGCGTCGTCGGCGAAGGCGCCAGCCACGTCGATGAATCGCTGATCACCGGCGAGAGCCTGCCGGTGGCGCGCGGCCCGGGCGACAAGGTCACCGGCGGCGCCGTCAACGGCGAAGGCCTGCTGCTCGTGCGCACCACCACGGTGGGCGCCGAGAGTGTGCTGTCGCGCATCGTGCGCCTGGTCGAAAGCGCGCAGGGCAAGAAGGCGCCGATCCAGCGCCTGGTCGACCAGGTCAGCGCGGTGTTCGTGCCGGTGGTGGTGGCGGTGGCTCTGGTGACCTTGCTGGGCTGGGGTCTGGGTGTTCACGACTGGCACGCCGCGGTGCTGCACGCGGTGGCCGTGCTCGTCATTGCCTGCCCCTGCGCGCTGGGCCTGGCCACGCCGGCGGCGATCATGGCCGGCACCGGTGTGGCAGCGCAGCGCGGCATCCTCATCAAGGACGCGCAGGCGCTGGAGCTGGCGCACGCCCTGCGCGTCGTGGCCTGGGACAAGACGGGCACGCTCACCGTCGGCCGGCCGCGGCTGGTGGAGGCGGCGGCGCTGGCCGGCGAGCGCGACGCGCTGCTGGCGCAGGCGGCTGCCTTGCAGGCCGGCAGCAGCCATCCGCTGGCGCTGGCCGTGCTGGACGCAGCGCGCGCGCTGGCGCCGCTGCCCGCCAGCGCGCTGCACGCCGTGGCCGGCCGCGGCGTGGCCGGCACGCTGGGCGGCACCGAACTGCGCCTGGGCAGCGCGCGCTGGATGCAAGACAGCGGCATCGACACCGCGCCCTGCGCCGACGCGGTGGCCGCGCAGCAGGCGGCGGGCCGCACCGTGTCGTACCTGGCGCGCATGGGCAAGCGGGCGGGCACGGAAGTGCAAAGCCCACAACTCATCGGCTGGCTGTCTTTCGGCGACAGCGCCAAGCCCGGCGCCGCCGCTGCCATCGCGCAGCTGACGGCCCTGGGCGTGCGCTCGGTGCTGCTGTCGGGCGACAACCGCGGCGCGGCCATGCACCTCGGGCAGCAGCTCGGCATCACCGACATCCGCGCCGAGGTGCTGCCGCAGGACAAGGCGCGCATCGTCGATGAGCTCAAGGCCGGCGGCGCGCGCGTGGCGATGGTCGGCGACGGCATCAACGACGCGCCCGCCCTGGCCGCCGCCGACGTCGGCATCGCCATGGGCACCGGCACCGACGTGGCCATGCACGCCGCCGGCATCACGCTGATGCGCGGTGAGCCGGGCCTGGTGGCAGACGCCATCGACATCAGCCGCCGCACCCACGCCAAGATCCGCCAGAACCTGTTCTGGGCTTTCGTGTTCAACGCGGTGGGCATACCGCTCGCCGCGTTCGGTTGGCTCAACCCCGTGATCGCCGGCGGTGCCATGGCCATGAGCAGTTTTGCGGTGGTCAGCAACGCGCTGCTGCTGCGGCGCTGGAAGGGCGGCGCGTAGGCCGCCTGTTCAGCGTGCGCGCCGCGGCGGCACCAAGGACGGCACCAAGGGCGGCACCAAGGGCGGCACCAAGGGCGGTGCCATGCGCCGCACCAGGGCCAGGAAGCGGTCGCTCGCGGCACCGTCGGATTGGCTGCGATAGACGAGCGTGATCGGTGCATCCAGACCGGCGTCCCTGGGCAGCGCGCGATAGACCACCGAGCCCGCATGCGCGCCCTGCATCGACGCCGGCACGGTGGAAATGCCGCTGCCCGACGCCACCAGGTTGATGTTGGACATCATGCGTTCGACCTCGGCCACCACACGCACCGGTACACCGCACTGCTCCAGCCGCGCCAGCAGGTTGGCGTAGAGGCCGGGCGCGCCGGGGCGGCGCACGAGGATCAATGCCTCGTCCCTCAGCGCCTGCAGCGGCACGACCTGCTTGGGCTTGTAGCGCAGCGCCAGCGGATGGTCCACCGGCAGCGCCAGCACGGCGGGTTCGCTGAGCAAGGTCTCGAACTCGAGCCCGGCCGGCCGCGCCACCGGCACGCGCAGGAAGCCGAAGTGCAGCCGGTGCGCCACCAGCGCCTCGATGAGCTCGGCGGCGTTGTTTTCGGTGATCTGCAGGTCGATGTCGGGGTATTCACTGCGGCAGGCCCGCAGCACCCGGGGGGTGAAGGCATGGGCCGCAGCGGAGCTGGTAAACCCGATCGCCAGCTGGCCCAGCCGGCCGGCCGCGAAGCGCTGCATGCGCTGCTGCAGCAGATCCATGCCCTCGACGAGGCGGCTCGCATCGGCCTGCAGCTCGCGCCCGGCTGCGGTCAGCGTCACGCCCTTGGCGTGGCGCTTGAAGAGGGCCACGCCCAGCTCCCCTTCCAGGGCGCGGATCTGCTGGCTCAAGGGGGGCTGCTGCAGGCCCAGCTGGGCGGCCGCGCGGGTGATGTGTCCGGTGCCGGCAACGGCCAGGAAGTAGCGCAGGTGTCGAATCTCCATATGCAGGGCGTATGCAAGTCGCGGTCGATGGGTATTTGATCTTATGGTGTTGCCGGGCTACGGTGGCGTGCCCCTCGAAGCATTCGGAGACACCCATGCATCGCCTTGCCTTTGCGCTGGCCGCCTTCGCCTTGCACGCTGCCGCCAGCGCCGCGCCGACCTCGATCCTCTTCGTCGGCAACAGCTACACCTTCGGCCGCGTCGAGCCCGTGATGAGCTACAACGCGGCCAACGTGCGCGACCTGACCGCGCCGATGTGGGCGGCCAACTCGTCCGGCAGCAACCTCTTCGAACCCCATCCCTGGGGCGGCATCGCCGGCATCTTCAAGCAGTTCACGGTGCAGGCGGGGCTGGACTACGACGTGGCGATTTCGGCACGCAACGCCGCCTCGCTCCGCGGTCATTTGCTCAACACCAATACGGCGGGCTGGGATCTGCGCGGCAACATCAGTTCGCAGGCCTGGGACAAAGTCGTGTTGCAGGAGCAAAGCGATGAGCCGCTGAGCAAACGACCTGGGCTGGCTTCGAATCCCGACTACTTCAGGAACTACGCTGACAAGATCGAGAACTTCGTGCATTCGGCGGCTGCGCAGAGTTTCCAGGAACGCGACTTCTTCCCCGGAGCCACTGCCACGGCGCGGCAGGCCGCGTGCGTCGCTTCTGGCTTGACCTCGGGCAACTGCAGCTCGACGCGCAACATCCCGGCCAACAGCAACGCCAGGGCGGCGACCGATATCTACCTCTACCAAACCTGGGCCCGGCCGAACCTCGTCACGGGGGCCTACGTCACCAGCACCAACACCGTCACGGGTGCGGTGACGCGAACGGCCACACCCGCCGCCACGTTCTTCTCGTCGCTGGAGGGCATGACCGAGGAATTGCGCCTGTCGTACCAGGCGGCGGCTGACCAGGCTGCGGCCGACGGCAGCGGCGGCTTCGCCGGCATCGCGCCGGTGGGCCAGGCTTTCATGAGCGCCGTGACCTCGGGCCTGGCCACGCGCGACATGTGGGCGGCCGACGCAACCACCGACGGCTTGATGGACCTGTGGTTCGACGACGGCACGCATGCCAGCAAGACCGGCTCGTACCTGAGCGCGCTGACGCTGTTTGGCAAGACCACCGGCTTCAACCCCTTCAGCCTGGGTGCGGGCGAGATCGCGGCGCGCGAGCTGGGGATCAGCGGCGCCAATGCGGTGGCGCTGCAGCGCATCGCGGCGCTGCAACTGGGCTTTGCGGTGCCCGAGCCGGGTGCGCTGGCGCTGGTCTCGCTGGCCCTGCTCGTCGCCGGCACCTGGCGACGTCCGAGCCAAGGGCTGCCGGCTCCAGCATGAGCGCCACCTCGAACTCGCCGCCACGGGGCGGCCACTGGGCTGCCCTGGTGCTAAGTGCAACTTTGGGGGGCTGCGCCACGGCGCCATCGCCATCGCCATCGCCATCGCCATCGCCCGTGCCCGCGCCCGCGCTGGCCGAGGTCGCGCCCCAGGCGCTGGCCTGCCCCGCGGGCCTGCCCGAAGGCGCGCGCTGTCTGGCCGGCACCGACAGCGCGGGTGCGCACTACCTCGTGGCGATGCCCAAGGACTGGAACGGCCGCCTCGTGCTGCATGCGCACGGCGGCCCGGCGCTGGGTGAGCCGCGGCCCGAACGTGCCGTCGAAGACCTGCAGCGCTGGTCGATCATGGTCAAGGCGGGCTACGCCTGGGCCGGCTCCACCTTCCGCCAGGGTGGCGTGGCAGTGCGCGCCGCAGCCGAGGACACCGAGCGCCTGCGTCGCATCGTCGTGCAGCACGTGGCCAGACCCGAGTTGACGATCCTGCACGGCCAGAGCTGGGGCGCCGGCGTGGCGGCGGTGGGTGCCGAGATGTTCACTGCCGGCAAGCCGTACGACGCCGTGCTGCTGACCAGCGGCGTGCTCGGCGGTGGCACGCGGTCGTACGATTTCCGGCTCGATCTGCGCGTGCTCTACCAGCACCTGTGCCACAACCACCCGCGGCCCGATGAGCCCGCCTATCCGCTGTGGATGGGCCTGCCGGAAGGCAGCACGATGACCCCGGCACAACTGGCCGAGCGCACGCGCGAATGCCTGGGCCTGGGCCTGCCGGCGGAGCAGCGCACACCAGCACAGGCGGCCAAGCTCAAGACGCTCGTCGACCTCATCCGCATCCCCGAGCGCAGCGTGCAGGGCCACCTCAGCTGGGGCACCTTCCACTTCCGCGACATCGCGCAACACCGCAGCGGCGGCGGCAGCGCCTTTGGCAACATCGGCGCGGTCTACCGCGGCTCAGCGGATGACGGCGCGATCAATGCCGCCGTGTTGCGCTACGCGGCCGACCCGCGCGCGGTGCAGACCTTTGGCGCCGACAGCGACCCTGGCGGCCGCATCCCGGTGCCGGTGCTGTCGGTGCACGCGCTGCACGACCCCATCGCCTTCGTCGAACTCGAACACCAGTTCCGCCAGACGATGCGCGCCGCCGGCAGCGCCGAGCGCCTGGTGCAGACCTACACCGAAGACAGTGAACACAGCTACCTCAGCGACCCGGTGTACCCGGCCGCGCTGCAGCAGTTGCTGGCCTGGGTGCAGGAGGGCCGCAAGCCGACGCAACAGAGCGTGGCCGAAGCCTGCCAGGCCGCGCAGGCCCGCTACGGCGCGGGCTGCCGCATGGTGGTGGGCTTCGAGCCGCTGCCGCTGGACGCCCGCGTGGCGCCGCGGCAGCGGCCGTGAGCCGGCGCTCGGCGAACGCCCTGTCGGCGCGCTACAAGGACCGGATCTGCACCTTGCGCCACTTGATCGGGCCGCCGGTCACGCCCTGCACGCCGGGGCCGTATTGCAGTGCAAACGGGCCGCTCGTGTACTTGCCGTTCTGCATCTTGACCGTGACGGTGCCGTTGAGCTTGACGGTGACCTCTTCGCCCTTGGCTTCGATCTCGTAAGTGTTCCAGCGGCCACCGGCCTTGTAGATCGGCGGCACGGGGACGGCGGCAAAGTCGACGATGCCACCGGTGCCGTATTTCGGATCGGGGCGGATGTCCCAGATATTGACTTCGTAGGAGTTGTCGGCGCCGATCTTGGCCGCGTCCGAAGCGCGGATGAAGATGCCGCTGTTGGTGTCGGTTTCGGCCCAGAACTCGGCGCGGATGATGAAGTCCCGGTAGGTGTTCTTCGAGACAAGAAAGCCCCCCTTGCCCTTGTCGGCGACGATGACGCCGCCCTCGGCACGCCAGTTGGCGTCACCGACGCGGTTCCAGTTCTCGATCCCCTTGTCGCCATCGATCAAGGTCACCCACGCCGGGCCGGGCGCCTGGCTGGCGCAGCCCGCGAGGGTCAATGCGGCCAGCACAGCGACGCCCCAAGCTTTGATGCCCAACATATTGGAATCCTTTCGTGGTTTGCCCTGGCTTGCACAGGCACCATGCGCTGCACGCCCCGCCGCAGGCTAAGACCTTGTGGCGATAAATTCAATCGGCGTCGGCCCTGCGCGTCAGCGCAGCCGTGACCCCGGCGAGCCACGGTGCCGGTTGCGGATCAGCCCGGCCGGTGCCAATCCGCCAGCGTGCTCATGTCCAGATCCCACCCCGTCAAGGGCGCCAGCAGGCGGTTGCTCAGCGCCACGACGTTGAGGCGGAACATGAGCGGGACCAGGTAGCCGTCACCACACACCAGGTCGTTCATGCGGATGAAGAGGGCTGCGCGGCGGGCGGCGTCGAGCTCGCCCGAGGCGGCGCGGTAGAGGCGGTCGTATTCGTCGCTGCGCCAGCGCAGCGCGTTGCGGCCCTGCCACTTGTTGGCCCTGCTGGCGATCTCCCACGACACATAGCGGTCCATGAAGCGCTCGGGGTCGGGCTGGCCCATGCCCGAGGCGTACATCTGCAGGTCGGCCTGGAAGCGGCCGGCGGTGTCGGGGTTGGCGACGTCGGACGAGAAGAACACGGCGGAGGTCACGGCGCGCAGTTCGACGTCGAAGCCGGCGCGCACCAGTGCATTCTTGATCACGCTCTGCGTCTTCTGGCGCGCGCCGTTGACCGAGGTCTGGAACAGCAGCTTGAGCCGGCGCCCGTCCTTCTCGCGCACGCCGTCGCGGCCCGGCTTCCAGCCCGCAGCCTCGAGCAGCGCGGCGGCCTTGTCGGGGTTGAACTCGGGCTTCAGGTTCGAGCTGCGAAAGCGCGCCGGGTTGTGCACGATGTTGGGCGTGGCCACGCCAGTGCGGCCGAAGATGAAGTCCTGGATGCCCTGGCGATCGATGCACAGGTTCACGGCCTGGCGCACCACCGCGTCGCTGAACAGCGGGTGGCGTGTGCTGGCATGCGAGCGTTCGCCCTCGACCTCGGTGTTCGGGTCGGTGAAGTTGAGCAGCATGAACTCCATCGTGCCGCCGGGCGACAGCGCGACGCGGCCCTTGCCGGCGGCCTCCATGCGCTTGAGCACCTCGTCCTCGACCTGAAGGTTCCAGGCGAAGTCGTACTCGCCGGCCTGCAGCACCGCGCGCGCGGCCGAGGTCGCGTCACCGCCGCCCTTGATCTCGATGGCGTCGAAGTGCGGGCGGTTCGCCGCGTGGTAGTGCGGGCTGAGCGTGCCGCGCAGCAGGTCGCCGGGCTTGAAGTCGGCGAAGCGGTAGGGCCCGGTGCCCACGGGTGCGAAGTTGGCGGGCGCGTCGCGTGAACGCCCGCCGATGTAGGGCGCAAAAAGGTGGCGCGGAATCAGCGACGTCACCGCATAGGGGCTGGCCCAGAAGGGCGTGGGCTTGTCGAACACCACGCGCACGGCGTGGCTGCCTTCCTTGATGAAGCGGAGGTCGCGGAAGTTGCCGCTGGTGGTGGCCGCGGTGGCGGGGTCGCTGGCGTAGGCGGCATTGAAGAGCACGTCGTCGGCGCCGAAGGGTTGGCCGTCGTGCCAGGTGACGCCGGTCTTGAGCTTCCAGGTCACTCTGCGGCCGTCGGCGGCGACGCCGCCGTTGGCGCGGCTCGGGATCTCTGCGGCCAGCACCGGCTGCAGCTCGCCGTCGGCGTCCCAGCGCGCCAGCGACTCGTAGAACACGCGCGCGCCGTCGGCGTCCTTGGTGCCGGTGGCGAAGTGCGGGTTGAGCTGCGTCGGGCCTTGCCACAGCAGCACGCGCAGCACGCCGCCGCCGCCGCGGCGGGTGGGCTTGTAGACGAAAGGGCTGGCGGCCTGTGCCTGTGCTGCATCGCCCAGCAGCATCCAAGCCATTGGCTGCGCCAGGCCCAGCGCCGCCAGCCGCAGCACAAAGTCGCGGCGCGGCAGCCGGCCGGCGTGGACCTGGGCAACCCAGCGGCGCAGGCCGGCAGCGTCGATGGCGACCACCCGCCGAGCCCCGGGTCTTGCGCCTATTTCAGAACCTCGCTGGCAGTGGCCGCTGCGATCAGCGCATCGGCATCGGCCTGCAGCAGGAAGCCCTTGGCCACCGCGTTGGCCGCCGCGCTCGCAACAGCAGCGACGTAGCCGGCGTGGTTGCCGTAGCGCTCTTCGAGCGACAGCCGCGGATCGCCGCTGGCGATGCGCGCGGCCTGCGTCCTGGCAAACGGCACCATGCCGCCGACGTAGTTGCAGATCTGCCCCTGGTGGAAGGGCCGCGCGCCGCCGGCGGTGATGTTCCAGCCCAGGTAGGTGCCCAGCGGTGCGTCGGTCAGCACGTTGGGCACGCCGCCGACCTCGTTGCCGTCGGCGTCGACGCGCGGCACCAGCATCTTGATGACCTGCTTGACCGGCGGCGGCGCGTTGCTGGGGATGCCCGAGGCGTCGAGGTAGTTGAACTGCGGGCCCCAGTCGTAGTCGAGCACGGGCATGATGAAGCCGACTTCCGGTGCGCTTGCGCGCAGGCCCGGGATGGTCGGCAAGCCCATCGCCGCCTTGTTGGCTTCGACCAGTTGCGAGCGCGCGCGGTGGTGACCGCGGTCGTGGTCGCCTTCGACGTCGCGGTCGCGGCTGGCCTGGCGGCCGTCGCCGCCATCGTCGCCGTCATCGTCGTCATCATGATCGGGTCGGATGCGCGGCCACACGCTGCCCGGCGGCAACACGCCCGCCATCACCCAGTTGCGGAAGTGCACGCGCAGCGCGTTGACGGTCTGCGTGTGCGGCACCGGGTTGGCCGGCAGCAGGCCGGTGCCGAAGTTGTTGCCCGGGCAGTTGGGCCCGGTCGCCGGCAGGCCCGCGCCGGGCAGGCTCGAATTGAAGCCGCCGGCGCCGCCGCCGTGGCTGGAGCTGGCGATGTAGTAGCGGCGCACGTTGCGCGGCAACTTGATGTCCTTGCGCGCATCGGTGCCGACCCATTCGGGCGTCAGCTTCAGCGCCCAGACCTCGGCCGAGCCGAAGTGTTCGACGATCTTGGGGCAGGTGCGCGACTTCTCGCAGCGGTCGAGGATGCTGGCCTTGGGCAGGCCGCGCACCTTGTCCTTGTAGCCGCTCCACCACTGCGGGCCTTCGCTGCCGGCCTGGTAGAGCTCGAGCACGCCGTCGGGCTGCGCCCAGCGGAAATTCAGCGCGACGCGCCGGCCGGCGATGATCGGCCACATGCCGTCGTGCACCTGGCGCCGGTCTTCGGCCTGGTTGAAGCCCAGGTGCAACCAGCCGCGCAGGAAGTTGCCCGACTGCGAGACGCCGCGCGCGATGCTGTGCGTGACGCGTTGCGCCACCGGGTTGGCGGTGCCGGCGTCGTCCATCGTCGCAGTCTTGAAGAAGTGGCCCACGTCGCGCCAGGCGGCAAAGCCCACGCCCAGCAGGTACGGGTCCTTGGCCTTGAAGCTGACCATGTAGAGCTTGCTGGCGTCGAAGCCGCCGCGCACGCAGATCTGGTTGGGGTCGGGCGTGCCGGGGAAGGGGCTCGTCGCACTGCACGAGGCCCAGGCCCAGTCGCCGGGGGCGACCACGGTTTCACCGAGTGCCGTGCCGTCCTGCAGCTCACCGGTGCGGGTGACGAGGCGGGCCTGCGTGGTGTCGAGCGTGGCGGGCAGGTAGGGCACCGGGTTGGTCTGCACGATCAGGCGCTGCGAGTTGGGCCCGGAGCGGTTGACGATGCGGCCGAAGACATTGCCCGTGACCATCGAGCCGTCGCGGTTCTTGGCCACCGGCACCTGCACGAAGTGGCGTCCGCCGACGAGCATGGTGGCGCGCACCGCGGTGCCGTTGTTGACGTCGATGGCGGCGTTGTCGCCCTGCCAGGCGCTGGCCAGGCCGATGTCGCCGAAGTTGCGTTCTGCGACGTTGATGACGTTGGGCGAGCCACGGTTGGGCACGTCGTGCCACAGCAGGCCGCTGGCCTGCGACAAGGTCACGGGCTTGGTGAGCACGAAGCTGGCGCTGTAGCGCACCTTGCCGTCGGCGCTCTTGCCGAGCTGGATGTCCTGGATGATGGCGTTCGTGGCGTCGCGCGGATCGAGCTCGCCGAAGGCGCGCCCCGAAATCTGTTCGTAGGCGATGGCCTGGCCGGTGGCGGCGGCCAGCGGCTTGACGTCGTCGATGACGATGCGCGTGACGCGCGCCTGGGCGGGCACGGCCAGGGCGGCGCCGAGCGCCAGTGCCAATGCGGTGGGCGCGAAGCGCGCCGGAGTTGGGGTTTTCATGGGGGGCCTCCAGATTGTTTTGGGTGGGGACCCGTGACTCTGCTCCGCTGTCGCGGGCACGGCATGCGAGCTTTCCCGGGTCAGGACGATTCGGCAGGCCGCCACACCATCGCCACCTCGAGCCCCGGCTGCGCCGGGCGGATGCGCAGTTCACCGCCATGCGCCTGCGCCACCAGCCGGCACAGGTGCAGGCCGAGGCCGACGCCGCCGCTGCTGCGCGCGCGCGCCGCGTCGGGGCGGTAGAAGGCCTCGGCCAGGCGCGGCAGCTGCGCCGCGGCCACGCCGGGGCCGTGGTCGCGCACGCCCAGGGTCAGGCGGCCGTCGGCCTCGGCGCGCAGGAATAGTTCTGGCGCGGTCGCGGCCTCGGCGGCATGGCGGCGCGTGTTTTCGAGCAGGTTGCGCAGCAGCAGTCGCAGGCGCGTCGGGTCGACGCTCACGGCGGGCAGCGTGTCGTCGAGCTGCAGCGTCACGGCCAGCGGCGGGTGCAGGCCCGCGACCAGTTCGCGCGCCAGCGCCGCCAGCTTCGTGGGCTCGGCCTGCAGCGCGCCATGGCCCTGGGCCAGGCGTTCGCTTTCCAGCAAGCTCGTGATGAGGTCGCGCATCTCGCCCAGGTCGCGCAGCAGGGCAACGCGCTCGGGCGTCTCGTCCAGCAGCTCGGCATTGACGCGGGCGCGCGTCAGCGGGCTGCGCAACTCATGGCTCATGGCCAGCAGCAGCGCGCGCTTGGCGTCGAGCATGCCGTGCAGGCTGGCCGCCATGGTGTTGATGCGTGCCGTCAGCTCACCGAGCTCGTCGCGCCGGCGCAGCGGGATCGGGGTGTCGAAGCGTCCGGCGCCAAAGGCCTCGACGCCGGCGCTGATGTCCTGCAGCGGCCGCAGCAGCCGCCACACCGTGAAGTAGGCCGCCGCCGTCAGCACCAGCAGCGCGGCCAGGGTGCCCCAGCCAAACAGGCGTGGTCGCAGCGCGTCGGGCGGCGCCGCCAGCGTGAAGCTGATGCGGTGACCATCGGCGGTGTTGCGCGCCAGGCCCCAGTCATGGGCGTCGGGGTCGGCGGCCTCGCCCGGGTCGCGCCAGCGGCGCGGATGGCGGTCGTGGCGTGGCGCGGTGTCGAGCTGCACCAGCGGCCCTTCGATGCGCACCGCGATCGGCAGCCGCTCGGTCAGCGCCCGCGCCTTGGCAGCGTCGGGCGGCGAGCCGATCTCGGCAGCCAGGCGGTCGACGTAGTCGGCGACCATCGGTCGCGCGTAGGCCAGCCAGCCGTTGTGCAGCAGCCGCTGCATGCCAAGCAGGAACACCGCCGCGATGGCCAGCGCCAGCCCCACGAAGAGCAGTGCCAGCCGCCCCTTGATGCTGTGGCGCCAGCGCTTCACAGGCGCACGCCGGCGAAGGTGTAGCCGGCGTTGCGCAGCGTGCGGATGGCGTCCAGCGGTTCGAGCTTCTTGCGCAGCCGGCTCACGAGGATGTCGACGGCGCGGCTGTGGATGTCTTCGGCGGCGTGGCCGCGCAGCCGCGCCAGGATGTCGTCGCGCGTGAAGACCTTGCCGGGGGCGGCGGCCAGCAGCGCGAGCAGCTCGAACTCGGTGCTCGTCAGCTCCACCGGCTCCATCAGCCCCATCAGCTCCACCGGCCCCATCGGCCCCATCGGCCCCACCAACGCCGCCCGGCGCTGCACGCTGCGGCGGTCGAGATCGATGACCAGGCCGTCGAAGCGCAGCGTGCCCGTGGCCGGCGCCGGCGCCGTGGTCCGGCGCAGCACGGTCTGGATGCGCGCCAGCAGCTCGCGCGGCTCGAAGGGCTTGGGCAGGTAGTCGTCGGCGCCCAGTTCGAGGCCCACCACACGGTCCATCACGTCGCCGCGCGCGGTGAGCATGATCAGCGGCAGCGCGCTGTCCTTGCGGATCGTGCGGCAGAGCTCGAAGCCGTCCATCTCGGGCAGCATGACGTCGAGGATGGCGGCGTCGAAGCCGCCGCCGCGCAGCAGCGCCAGGCCCGTGCTGGGGCGCGTGGCGTGCTGCAGATCGAAGTCGAAACGCCTGAAGAAGGCCGCCAGGGGCGGCCCCAGGTGCTCGTCGTCGTCGATCAGCAGCAGCCGGCGCATGGCGCGCATTGTGGGCTGGCTCAGCCGTGATCGCCGTGATGGCCGTGGCGGCCGTGGCGGCCGCGCCGCGCCATGAAGTCGCGCACCTTGGCCTGCTGCTCGGGCTTGAGGCTGTCGTAGAAGTCGGCCATCGCGGCCACCACCTCGGGCGACTTGGTGTTGACCGCCGCCACCTTGGCGTCGATCAGCGCCTTGGCCTTGGCGCGGTCGAAAGTCGTGCCGGCCAGCAGGCCCTGCAGCTCGGCGCGCGGGTCGGCGCTGCCTTCGACGAGCGCGTTGCGCTGCTCGCGCAGCTTGTCGGCCAGCACGCCGAGCTTGGCCTTCTGCGCCGCGTCGAGGTCGAGCTTGCTGCCGACCTTGTCCACCAGGCGGGTCTTCATCTGCGCCGCGTCCTGCTCGCTCATCGCGCGCCAGCCGTGGCCATGATGGCTGTGGGCCCAGGCAGCGAGGCCGCCGAACAGGGTGGTGACGGCGGCCAGGCCGATGAGGGTGCGCTTGATCCAGGTCTTCATGGTTTCGTTTCCTTGGCAGGTAGCCCTGTGTCGGGGCCGGGGTTGAGCACGGATGCATGGTCCGGCTGGCGGCCCGCGGCGTCCTTTCGCCCGCGTATCGCTGCGTAACGTTTCTTGTCGACGCGGCGGTGGAACAATCGACGCCAACCCCAACTCACGCGGAGCACTGAACATGATCCTCAGCGGCAAGACTGCGCTCGTCACCGGTTCCACCAGCGGCATCGGCCTGGGCATGGCCCAGACCCTGGCCCGCGAGGGCGCGAACATCGTGCTCAACGGCTTCGGCGAGGTCGAGCCCGCCCGGGCAGCGATCGCCGCACTCGGCGTCCAGGTCGCGTACCACGGCGCCGACATGAGCAAGCCGGCCGAGATCGAGGCCATGATGGCTTTCGCCAAAGACAAGTTCGGCGGCGTCGACGTGCTCGTCAACAACGCCGGCATCCAGCACGTGGCCAACGTCGAGGACTTTCCGCCCGAGAAGTGGGACGCCATCATCGCCATCAACCTGAGCAGCGCCTTCCACACCAGCCGGCTGGCGATCCCGGGCATGCGCGCGCGCAACTGGGGCCGCATCATCAACATCGCCAGCGCCCACGGCCTGGTGGCCAGCGCGGCCAAGAGCGCCTACGTGGCGGCCAAGCACGGCCTGGTGGGACTGACCAAGGCCAGCGCGCTGGAGCTGGCGACCACCGGCGTCACCGTCAACGCCATCTGCCCGGGCTGGGTGCTGACGCCGCTGGTGCAGCAGCAGATCGATGCGCGGGCCCAGAAGGGTGGCATCTCGGTCGAGCAGGCCAAGAAGGACCTGCTGGGCGAGAAGCAGCCGTCGCTGCAGTTCACGACGCCGGAGCAACTGGGCGCGCTGGCCGTCTTCCTGTGCGGCGCGGCCGCTGACAACGTGCGTGGCGTGGCCTGGGCGGTGGACGGCGGCTGGACGGCGCAGTGAAGGCGGTCGTTTGGCTGCCGCGGCTGAGTCGCTGAGGGCTGCGTTGGCAACGCCAGCGGACCGACCGTTCAGGATCGCGCGCTGCAGCCGCCGGCCAAGCCCAGGTGACGCGCCAGGCCGGCGCCGCCGGCGCGCATCACGGCGTCGTGGTTCCAGCGCAACAGCGGCGCCAGCAGCGGTGCCAGGGCGCGCATCCAAGGCCGCTGCAGCTCCACCCGCCACAGGTAGGTGACGTTGGTGTGGGCACCGTCGGCGCGCAGCAGCCACAGCCCTTCACCCTGCAAGGACCCGCGTGAGCGGCCGCGCAGACGCTCGGGGCGCACCGACTCCACGGCCTCGATCTCGATGACGACGTCGTAGGGCAAGCGGGTCACCCATTCGATGCGGTGCAGGCTGCCCAGGCCGTCAGAAGCGCCGCGGCGCAGCGTCTGCACCGAGCGCACGCAGGGCCACCACTGAGGCCAGGTTTCTGGCTCGGTGAGCACCGCCCACACGCGCTGCGGCGTCGCGGCCACGCGCCAGTGGCTGACGAGGTCGAAGTGGTGGTGGGTCATGCTGGACTCCTGCATCGGTCCCGGGCCATACGGCGGTCGCGATCGACCGGATGCCGCGCCAGGCCCGCCGGGCGGGCGGTCGGCCGGACATGGTCCGGGACATCGACTTGGACTTGGACTTGGACTTGGACTTGGACTTGGCAGCAGCCGTCGCGTCTGCGACAGTGGGGGGCGGCCCCGGGCAGGTGCGCCGGGTGCTCGTGCATCCGGCCCGGCGCGGGTTCCGTATGGCCAGCATGAGCTTCCCGACCCACCCCGTCACCGGCACGCCCGCTCAGGCCCGCAGCATCAAGCGGCGATTGCTCGACCGCGTCGCCGACAGCGATGAAACCCACCTCACGGTAGCCGCCGACGACGGCTGCTGGCAGCCCTTTGGCGACGGCGTGCAGATCAAGGTGCTGCACGAGGACGACGGCGTCATGTCCTACCTGCTGCGCCTGCAGCCCGGCGCCAGCCTGCCGGCGCACCGCCACCCGATCGACGAGGAGTGCATCGTGCTCGCGGGCACGCTGCGTGTGGGCACGCGCATCGAGGTCGGCCCCGGCGGCTACCACCGCGCGCACCAGGGGGCGCTGCACGCGCCGATCGGCACCGCCACCGGCGCCACGATCTTCCTGCGCGGCGCGGTGCCGCTGGCGGAACATGCGCTGGGCTAGCGCCAGCGGCAGCCTGCTTCCGGGCCACTGGCGCCGGGGGGGCGCTGCGGCCGCTGCATCCGGCGCGGGCGGCGCGCCGTATGGTGTGATTGCTGTCCTCGCTGTCCTCGCTGTCCTCGCAGTTTCCCCGGGCCCGGTGCGCCGCCGCCGCCTGCATCACCACCGGGCCTGAGGGCCCATCGTTACCGAGACGGTCGCATGAATGCAACGCCTTCTCCCCTGGCCCCGCGCGCCTACGCCGCTGACCCGATGGACAGCGGGATCGAGGCCGACCTGCAAGGCCTGGACCGGCCCGACGCGCCCGACGACACCGAATCCTGCGCCTGGGCAGACGAAGCACCCAGCAGCGCTGCGCCGGTGCTGGCCGGCAAGTGCCCCGCGGGGCTGGCCGCCGAGGTCAGCAACGAGCAACTGGCGCTCTGGATCGACGCCATCGCCGACCACGATGAACGGGCCCTGGTGGCGCTGTACGACGCCACGCTGTCGCGCGTCTACGGTCTGGTGCTGCGCGTGGTGCGGCGGCCGGCGCTGGCCGAAGAGGTGGTCGAGGACGCCTACTTCCAGGTCTGGCGCCAGGCGGTGCGCTTCGACCCCGCGCGCGGCCGCGCACTGGCCTGGCTGCTGGGCATGGCGCGCTCGCGTGCCATCGACGCCGTGCGGCGCGAGGCGCGCTTCCAGCACGACAGCCTGGACGCGGACGCCGCGCCCGAGCTGCCCGTCGACACGCCGCCCAGCGACGAGTTGCTCGACGCGGCGCGCGGCCACGCCGACCTCTACCAGGCCCTGCTGCAGCTCAACGCCCAGCCGCGCCAGCTCGTGGCCCTGGCTTTCTTTCGCGGCCTGAGCCATGAAGAGATCGCCGACCAGACGGCGCTGCCGCTGGGCACCGTGAAGTCGCAGATCCGCCGCGCCTTGATCACGCTGCGCCAGGTGCTCGGCGACGGCGGCCTGCGCACGCTGGCCTCCTGAGCCGCCGCCGAAGCTGCGCCACCCCTTCATCCTCCATCAGAATGCGTCCGCCATGAGCCACCTGCCGAAGAATGCCCCCTTGCCTTTGAGCGCGCCGCCGGACGCCGGCGACGCCTGCCTGGCGCCGCTGCTGGCATCCCCCTTCGCACGCGCCTGGCGCCAGCCACCCGGTGCCGGCGCTGCGGCGCTGCGCGGGCGGCTGCTGGGCCGCCTGGCCGCCTCACGCCAGGCCGAAGCCGCGATGGTCACGGCGCGGCGCCGCCGCCGGCGGCTCGAGACGTTGGCGCCGGGCGCGCAGGTGCAGACGCTGTACGAGGCGCAGCCCGGCACGCCGCGCCGACCGGGCGAGCCGCTGCGCGTGCGCCTGATCGAGCTGTCCGCGGGCGCCCGTCTGAGGCCCGAGGACCTGGGCGCCGACGCGGCCGGCCGCCACCGCGAATGGCTGGTGCTGAGTGGCTCGGCCCGCCTGGGCGCAGCGGTGCTGGCGCTGCGCGACTACCACGTCACGCCGGCTGGCCACGCCGGCCCGGGCTGGGCCACCGAGGCCGGCGTGACCCTGTTCCTGCGCGAGAGCGATGTCGCCGCGTCTGCCGACGACAGGCCCTTCACGGTGCTGGACGCCGACGCCGGCTGGCCGGCCTTCGTGCCGGGCATCCAGCGCCGCGTGCTCTGGCAGCGCGACGGCCAGGCGGCGCTGCTGTATTACGCCCAGCCCGGTGTCCAGCTGCCGCACCACATCCACGGCCACGACGAAGAGTGCCTGATGGTGCAGGGCGAGTTGTTCCTCGACGACGTGCTGCTGCAGCCGGGCGACTACCAGTTGGCGCCCGCCGGCAGCGGCCACCGGCTCACCGAGACCGACACCGGCGTCGTGATCTACGCCCACGGCGACGTGGATCTGCGCTTCGTGGCCTGAAGCGCGCGCCTGCGCTCCTAGCGCGCTAGCCCGGCACCGCCATCAGCACGAGCAGGAAGCGGCCGCTGGCAGCGTCGGCATCGGCCGTCGCCAGCACCTGGCTGGCGCGGCCGGCGGCCGGCAGCAGCTGCAGCGCGACCGGCTCGGGCTGCTTGCCCTCACCCACCCGGCCGAGCAGGGTTTGCAGGCGATCGGCGCCGGCCGCCGTCAGCCAGGCCGCCAGCGGTCTGCCCAGCAACTCGTCGCGCGTCCCGCCCAGCAGCCGCAGGGCGGCGAGATTGAGCTCCCACAACGCGGTGTGGGCGTCGATGGATACATAGGCCACCGGCGTGCGGTCGACCATGGCCGTCTGCCGTATCAGCGCCTCTTCGAGCTCGGTGCGGGCGTTGCGCACTTCCTCCTGCTGCAGCTCGAGCTCCACTTGATGGACCTGCAGTTCGTGGAGCAACGCCAGCGCGTCGCTGGCGGTGGCCGGCGACGACGCCAGTTGGTGCAGGACTGCCAGCGCCCGCACCGGCGTGGCCCGATCGAGGTCGTTCTTGCTGGCGATGGTCAGCTTCATCAGCGCGCGCTGGCGCAGGCTGAACTGCTCGCCGGCGGTGTCAGTGGCGTTGGTCATGGCGACTCCTGAGGGGGCGGTGGGGTAAGCACACTAGGCCTTGCGCAAGCGCGATTCGAGATCCTTGGCCGCGGTGATGTCGATCAGCGTGATCACCACGCCCTGGATGACATTGTCCAGCGTCCGGTAGGGTTTGATGCGCACCAGAAACCAGAGTCCGTCGGTGGTGGCAATCTGCTTTTCGGTGAAGCTCAGGGTGCGCAGGGTCTGCTGGGCGTCGTCGTTGAGCTGCGGGTAGATCAGTGTGCTGGCCAGGTCGGTCAGCGGGCGGCCGATGTCGCCATCACGAAGGTGGATGATGCGCGTGATCTTGTCGGTGTAGCGCCGCACGTTGAGCGCGCTGTCCAGAAACAGCGTGGCGATGTCGGTGCTGTTGAGCAGGTTCTGCATGTCGCTTTGTGCCAGCGCGAGATCGTCGAGCTTGGTCTGCAGTTCGCCGTTGAGGGTCTGCAGCTCCTCGTTCATCGACTGCGATTCCTCCTTGGACGTGGTCAGCTCTTCGTTGGCCGACTGCAGCTCTTCGTTGGCGGCCTGCAGTTCTTCGGCTGAGGCGCCCATCTCCTGGCGCAGCGCGTTGACCTCGTCCTTCAGGCGTTGCAGCTCGTCGGCCAGCGCAGGATCGAGCGCGCCGCCGGCAAGTCGGCGCCGGCCCTGCGCGGCGGGCGGCAAGGCGCGCTCGCGAAAGATGACCATCACCAGCCCGGCCAGCAACTTCGGCTCCAGCATCGCCATCACCGTGACGTCGAGCGCGAGCGCGCTGCCTGATTCCAGTGTCAGGCAGCGCAGCTGCGCCGTGGTGTGGTCCTGCAGCACCTGCCGCAGCGCCGCCGCGATCTGCACCCGGATCGCCGGGCGGGCCATGACGTGGATGTTCCAGTTGGCCTTGCCCGCCGCGGGCTCGAGGTACTTGCCGACGCTGCCGTGGATGTAGACGACGTCGCCCTGGTCGTTGACCAGCACCGCCGGCGGCGAGAAGTGCTGCAGCAACGCCTGTTCGGCCTGGGACTGCAAACTGGTGGATTGCGCAGCCGGTAGGGACACGGTCGACTCCTTGTGATGCTGGTTTGGCGCCAGGCGAATGCTGACGGGAAAGTCCACCGGCCCGGGCTGGGCCGTCTGCTCACTGCGCCAGTACAACCTGGATTGCAGGCTCTGCGGCGTGAACAGGTTGTGCAAGTTGCCCACCGTCTCGGAGCTGCCCAGCAG